>NZ_VFTK01000035.1:0-76468 GCF_006439495.1 Mesorhizobium sp. B3-1-8 | reverse complement strand
CGTCGCCGTTCCCGCGCCCTCGTTGACGCTGACGTCGTCCAGCGTGATGGCGGTGGTGTCGATGGTGTCGTGCACCGCAACGCTGGCGGTGGCGGTCGTAACGAGGGCCTCGTAATTGCCACCGGTTGTCGAATTGATGCTGAGGTTCAGCGTGCTGGCGTCCTTATAGACATCCTCGCCCGGCGCCGCGAAGGTCACCTGGCCGCTGGTCTGCCCGCTCAGGATGGCGATGGTCTGGCCGTTCGACAGCGTGATGGTGAGGTCGCCCTGCGGCGCATGGTCTACATTGGCAGTGACCGTGATCGAACCACCCTCGTCGACCGCAGCCGGGGCGCTCAGCGTGATGGTGGTGGCGTCCTTGTCATCGGTGATTGTGCCGACGCCATTGCCGTCGGCAATGCCCAGGTTGATGTTCGACCCGAGGACGTTCGTCGTCGCGCTGCTGAGCGTGACGTTGAACGTCTCGTTCGCCTCCTTGTAGTAGTCGTCGAGGGTCTGCACATAAACCGTGGCCGTGGTCTGTCCCGCCGGAATGACCACATAGCTACTGGTGCCCGTGTAGTCGGAACCGGCGGTTGCCGTGCCGTCGCCGGTGCCATAGTAGACCTTGATGTCATAGGCGTAGGCATTGCTCAGGCCGATGGTGAACTGGGCCTTGCCGCCCTCGGTGACGGGGGCATCGCCGATCGTGACCGTGGGCAGCGCAAAGGTTTGGTCCGCGCTCGTGTCCACACCCTTGATGCTGTCGCCGCCGTTCACGCTCGTCGCGCGGATGCCAAGCGTGCTGACCTCGGCCAGGCTCACATTGGCAATATAGGTCAGCGTCTCGCCCTGCGTGATGAATGTGGACTTGGCCTCGCCGAGCTTTCCCAGGCCCGCGCTCGAAAGGTAATCATAGCCATCCCAGATGATGCCGGTGCCGTTCATGTTGAGCGAATTGTCCGACTTCGAAAGGGTAACATTGCCGTCGACCGTGGAATCGCCATCGGACCACCAGATCGCGTTCAGGTCTCCCTGGCCCTGAACCGACTTGATGAAGACCTGCGTCTGACCATCGCCCATGTCGACGGCCTGGACCGACAGCACGAAGCCGTTTTGACTGATAGTAAAGAATTTGATATCGCCGACAGACATGAAAAATCCCCCTTGCCGAGCGCGCTTGCGCACTCGTGCCCCAAAATGCTCTTAGCTGGCGTGCCCCCCTCGGTCGCCGCAATCGCGGGACAAGCATACCTATATTCAGGTATATTAGCTTTTTACGATTTGGAAACCATAACGGAATATATATTGCCGCGTAATGTTAACGATTCATTAGACATTTAACAAATCTGCCACCCCATCGATTGATGCCTGTGTCTCCCAAAGTGGGCTGCGATTTGGAGGGAATGATATGCATCAAAACAAAGACTTAAAGTGCACGGCCCGAGTCCGTTTCGGCGCGGCGTCATTTGCCCAGCGTTGACTTCGCCATCGCTCGGTCGCTGGCATTTCTGTTGGAAATTTTATCGGAACATGTAGTGCTGCGTGCAACCGACAAAGCAGGCTCGCCGTCAACCAATGGCGCAAAGGCCGCCAGAGCCCGGTCGCCAGCGTCTTCCGATGTCAGCCAGCCAGGCTGGCTTGCTCTGCGGCATTCGGGTCGCCCGGCGCGGTCGCCCAGGCGAGTTCGACCAGCGTCACCGTGCGCCGGCCCACGCCGTCGACCTGGCAGACGATGAGGCCTTGCTCCTCGATATAGTCGAGCAGCCGGCGCGCGCGGCGCAGCGAATGCGAGCCGTAGGCCCGCGCGATCGCCGCGTCGCTCGGACATGGCCAGCCTTCCTTCGCCGCGCGGGCGATCATCATGAACACGCCCTGCATATCCTCGGGCAGCAGCGAAGCGCGCACGGAAACGTCGCGCCACGCATCGTCCTCGGCCATGTCGGAGCCGACGCCCGCACGCGCCCGCGTCAACATGCGGCGGAACTCCGAAAGGTCAGGCACGACCGACGCGAGCCCCTCGATGCGGCAGCGAACGACGAACTCCTGGTAGAGCACGCCGATGACGCGGAATCCGGCATCCGGCTCGGCCAGGATGGCGCGCAGGATGCGATCCATCCGCTCGCGCCGCTCGGCGAGGTCCTCGGCGCTGGGCTGCGGTTCCGCCGGCTCGGGGCGGATGTCCAGCGGCGCGGCCTTGGCCGCCATCAGCTGGTCTAGCAGGTCGGGCGAAGGCCGCCGTTGCGCCCTGACCGTCTCCGGCGGCGGCGCCGCGAGGATGATCGAGCGCGCATCTTCCAGCATCGCTTCCGGCAGCGGCATCAGCCGCGGCGTGCCGTTGCGCGGGCTGGTTTCGGTCTGGCCGATGCGCACGCTGAGCGGACGGCGCGACAAGGCCGGACCGAGCGCCATGAAATGCCCGCGCTCCAGGTCGCGGAAAGCTTCGGCCTGGCGCCGCTCCATGCCGAGCAGGTCGGCGGCGCGCGCCATGTCGATGTCGAGGAAGGTGCGGCCCATCAGAAAGTTGGAGGCCTCCGCCGCGACGTTCTTGGCGAGCTTCGCCAGCCGCTGCGTGGCGATGATGCCGGCAAGCCCGCGCTTGCGGCCGCGACACATCAGATTGGTCATGGCGCCCAGCGAGAGCTTGCGCGCCTCGTCCGAAACCTCGCCAGCGGCGGCGGGCGCGAAGAGCTGCGCCTCGTCGACGACCACGAGCATCGGATACCAATGGCCGCGCGCGACCTCGAACAGCCCGCCCAAGAATGCCGCGGCACGCCGCATCTGGTTCTCGGCATCGAGCCCTTCGAGGTTGAGCACCGTCGAGACGCGATGGATGCGCGCCCGCTCGCCCGCCGCCTGCAGGCCGCGCTCGGTGTGCTCCTCCGCGTCGATCACCAGATGGCCATAGCGTTCACCCAGAGACACGAAGTCGCCTTCGGGATCGATGATCGTCTGCTGCACCCAGGGCGCGCTCTGTTCGAGCAACCGGCGCAGCAGATGCGACTTGCCGGAGCCCGAATTGCCCTGCACCAGCAGGCGGGTCGCCAACAACTCCTCCAGGTCGAGGGCCGCCGGCGTGCCCGCCGTCGTCTGCCCCATCTCGATTGCAACCGTCATGTCTCGACTCGGATCGTCTCCCTGCGCGCGACGGGCTTACCAACCTGAGCGCGGTGCGTCGAGCATGGGTCACAGCCGTCGGCTCGGTGTTCCACACCTAAGGGCGGGCGTCAGCCCGTCCCTGGCGCGAATGGCGGCAGGCTGTCGCCAGCCACACTGGTCGGACCACCATTTCACTGGCGCAATCCAACCATTGGCGTATCATCTTTTTATGGGAGGGTTCATGGCAGGAGGAGGCCAATGAACGTCGCTGCGGAAGTACCCGTCATGGACCCGACGGTGCAAGACCTTGTTTCGTCTGCTCTTTCGAAATTTCGCGCCGGCGACACCGTCTCGACCCGGGCGATGCTCGACGTCATCCGCCGATCCGACCCGGCCTGCCAGGACAGTGACGACCATCTGATCGAACTGATCGTCATGGCTGCCGTTGGTAAGACCATGGGCGTCGTCTTCGACCACCGCTCCCCGGACGAACGATCGCCGCTTCTGTCATAGGCTGCCGATTGGCCCAACGTCGTCATCTTGGTGCATAGCGACGCGAAGCGGGAGCGAAGACCCAAGGATCCTGTGCCATTGAGCCTGCCAAAGAATGCCTGCGGTGCCAAAGCCTGCACCGCTGCGACGCCTCGAAGGTCACGGCATAGTATCCTCGGGTCTGTGCGGCCGTTCCGTCCTAGGATGACGAACTGACCGGCGCTTCGGCTAATCTCCACAATGGTCGATTTTACCAACGCCGGCGCCGTCCGACGGGCCGCTAGCTTCCCTGCGGATGCGGCATGTAGCCGACAAAACCGGCGATCTTCCAGCGTCCGCCGACCTTGCGGCAGAAATAGAGCGTCTGCCATTTGAGCCGGTCGATGCCGCCGTCGGCCTTGGCGACCGAGCCGTCGAACTTCTTGTGCAGCACCGCGCGGTCACCATCGACATCGATGTCGCGCATGTTGGTGACGCGGAACAGCGCCTCGCGCAGCGGTTCGGCGAATTTCGTCGCCGCGGTTTCCTTGGCCTGCCGCAGCCATTCGTCGCGATAGACCTCCAGCCTCGGGAATTGCAGCCTCCAGGCATCGGCATTGTTGAGGAAATGCGCGTGCATGCCGAAGAAGCTTTCGGCGATGAAATCGTCCTCGACCATCGACCAGTCCTGACCGAGGAAAGCATCGATATCGCGCCGCACCAGCATTTCCCAAAGCGCGTGGCGGTCGGCATCGCCCTCCGGAAACGGATTCTTGTCTAAGGTCATGCTGGATCTCTCCTCATACGCGCGGCCGGTCGGAGGCGGCGTCGAGCGCAAGATGCTCAGGCTTCTGTAATAAAGCAACATGAGTTTCGAAAAAATGTTGCTTTCCGACATTGCCTCTAGGAGGATCGTGCCGACGAGCGTAGACGGCTATGTGAACGGTCCCGCTCGATCGCCAGGAGGAGGCTCACTTGCCCAAGCAATGCTTTGGAAAATCGCATGTTCCGCTCTCGCCCGCCGTGCGCGCCGGCGATTTCGTCTATGTCTCCGGCCAGGTGCCGGTGGGCAGCGACGGGCTCGTGGTCAAGGGCGGCATCGCCGAACAGACCGAGCAGGTGCTGCAGAACGTCAAGGCGGCGCTGGCGCTCGCCGGCTGTACCATGGACGATGTGGTGAAGACCACCGTCTGGCTGGAGGATGCGCGCGATTTCGGCACGTTCAACACCGTTTATGCAAAGCATTTCCCGCAGGATCCGCCGGCGCGCACCACCGTCGAATCCCGCCTGATGATCGACATCAAGATCGAGGTCGAGGCGGTCGCCTACCGGCCGCTCTGATCGCGAACACGCAGCAGCAGGGAGTGCACCGATGCAGTTCGATCTCCTGATAAAGGGCGGGCGCGTCATCGATCCCGCATCGGGCCTGGACGCGCAGCGCGACGTCGCCATCGCCGATGGGCGTGTTGCGGCAATCGAGGCCGCCATCGATGCCGAACATGCCACGCAGGTGGTCGACGCCAGGGATTGTATCGTCGCGCCCGGCCTCGTCGATCTGCACAGCCACGTCTATTGGGGCGGAACCTCGCTCGGCGTCGATGCCGACCGGCTCGCCGCCAAGAGCGGCACCACCACCTTCATCGACGCCGGCAGCGCCGGTGCCGGCAATTTCCTCGGCTTTCGCCGCCATGTCATCGAGCGCTCGAAGGTCCGCATCCTCGCTTACGTCAACATCTCCTTCGCCGGCATCTTCGGATTCTCGAACACCGTGTCTGTCGGCGAATGCAGCGACCTCAGGCTTTGCGAGCCGCGCGAGACGGTTGCCGCGGTACGCGAGCACGCCGACGTGGTCGTCGGCGTCAAGGTGCGTTCCGGCAAGCATGCCGGCGGTTCGGGCGGCATCGCTCCGGTGGACCTGGCGTTGGAGGCCGCCGACAAGGCCGGCCTGCCGCTGATGGCGCATATCGACGAGCCGCCGCCGGGACGCTCGGAAGTGCTGCCCAGGCTGCGCCGCGGCGACATCCTCACCCATTGCTTCCGCCCCTTCCCCAACGCGCCGGTCTTTGCCTCCGGCGCGGTGCGGCCGGACATGCGCCTCGCCCGCGAGCGCGGCGTCATCTTCGACATCGGCCATGGCATGGGCTCCTTCGACTTCGAGGTCGCCAAGGCGATGCTGGCCGAAGGCCTGGCTCCCGACGTGATTTCGAGCGACGTGCATCTCTACTGCGTCGACGGCCCGGCCTTCGACATCCTGGTCTGCATGTCGAAGCTGATGGCGCTTGGCATGCCGCTGGTCGAGGTACTGCGCGCGGCGACCATGAATCCCGCGCAGGCGATTGCCCGGCCCGAGCTCGGTGCGCTGAAGGTCGGCGGCATCGGCGATGTCGCGGTGCTCAAAGTGATGCCAGGACGCTTCACCTTCGTCGACGCTGTCGGCGCGTCACTGGTCGCGGACCAGCGGCTGGTCTCCAACGGCATCGCCATCGGCGGCAAATGGTGGCCGAACGAGGCGCCCGACCACAATGAGACCGAGCGTTTCGAGGCGCCTGCGCGCCACACGCATGTGGATGTGGCGGCGAGGCATTTTGGGCGGGGTATGATTAGCTGATCTCTCCCTGAGGGGAGATGGCCGGCAGGATTGCGGCGGCGGCGCGTTTGACGAATGGCTTCCCCCACTCCGTCGCTGCTTCGCAGCGCCACCTCTCCCCCCTCCGGAGGGAGAGGAAGGGAGCCAGCTGGAATAAGCGCGCGCCTTCCTCTCCCCCGTCGATCGGGGGAGAGGTGTCGAGCGAAGCTCGACGGAGTGGGGTCGACCTTACCTCGCGTTGCTCGGCTCGCCATAGACAGGCGTCGCGATCCCCTCCATCCGCGCCTTGAGCTGCAGCGCCACATATTTCGAATAGAAGCGCGACAGCGCCAGGTTGCCGCCGTGGAACCACAGCGCTTCCTGCGCCGTCGGCTTCCACATGTTGCGCAATTCGCCCTGCCACGGACCCGGATCGCCCTTGACGCCGGAGCCCAGCCCCCAGCACGGGCCGACTTTGTCGGCGGCCTCGCGCGAGACGATCCCCGCAACCGTCTCGTTCATCGACTGGTAGCCGGTGCAGCAGACGATGGCGTCGACGGCGAGCTCGCTGCCGTCCTCGAACAGGATGCCGGACGGCGTCAGCGTCTTGATGCCGACGCCGCTCTTGACCTTGATCTCGCCGTTCAGGATCAGCTCGCAGGCGCCGACATCGATGTAATAGCCGGAGCCTGTGCGGTAGGCCTTCATCAGCAGCCCGGTCTCGTCCTCGCCGAAATCGATGGCGAAGCCGCTGTCGCTGAGGCGTTTGTAGAAATCCGCGTCGCGCGCCCGGATCGCGTCGTAGAGCGCGCGCTGGCCCTTCGGCACCAGCGCGAAGGGCGTCGAGGCCACGATCATGTCGGCCTTGTCGGTGGTGATGCCCCGGGCCAGCGCCTTCTCCGAAAAGATCTCGAAGCCGACATCCATCAGCGTGTCGGATTTCACCACGGTCGTCGGCGAACGCTGGACCATGGTGACCTTGGCGCCAGCTTCCCAGAGATCGACGCTGACATCGTGCCCCGAACTTGCAGCGCCGATCACCGCGACGCGCTCGCCGCGGAATTTCTCGCCGGTGGAATACTGGCTGGAATGCAAAAGCTCGCCCTTGAAGCTGTCCGTGCCCGGCAATTCGATCGGCCGCGGCGGACCATAGGCGCCGGTGGCGAAGACGATGTGTTTCGGCTTCAGCGTGACGCGCTGGCCGACGCGGTCGACCACCACCGTCCACACCTTTTCGGCCTCGTCATAGGCGGCGCTGATGCATTTGGTGGCCACCCAGTAGTTCAGCTCCATGACGCGGGTATACATCTCCAGCCAGTCGCCCATCTTGTCCTTGGGCGTGAAGACCGGCCAGTTTTCCGGGAACGGAACATAGGGCAGATGGTCGTACCAGACCGGGTCGTGCAGCACGAGCGAGCGATAGCGGTTGCGCCAGGAGTCGCCGGCGCGCGCGTTCTTCTCGATGACAAGGGTCGGAACGCCCAGTTGCCGCAGCCTGGCGCCCAGCATGATGCCGCCCTGCCCGCCGCCGATCACCAGGCAATAGGGCTGCTCGTGCACGCCGAGGTCGCGCGCCTCGCGCGCCCTGGCTTCCGCCCAGGTTTCGCGTTTGGGGTCGGCCTTGTGGCGGATGCCGAGCGGCCGGGCCGGGCCTTTCCGCTCTTCGAAACCCTTGAGCTCGCTCATCGCCGTGAACAGCGTGCGGCAGCGGCCGTCCTTGAGCCGCAGGATCCCCTCGCCGCGCGCCACCGTCGTCTCGAAGCTGAACCAGGCTTCGACGATGCCATCGTCGACGCCTGGCTCTCCGGTCAGCCGCCAGTGCGACGGCTGCGCCAGGTGGAGCGTGGCCTTCAGCATCGCGCGGATCGCGGCCTGCCCCTCCATGGTCTTGATGTTCCATGTGAAAGTCAAAAGATCGCGCCAGTAGCAATCCTCCGCGAAAAGACCGATCGCAGCGTCGATGTCGCCAACCTCGAGCGCTCGGCCGAAAGCGCCGAGCCAGGTTGCCGCCTGTTGCGATGGTGCGATGTCGAGCATTTTTGTCCTTCCCTACGAATATATTCGAACGACACGGCCACCTTTGTCGACCTTGTCGAAACTCACCTTGAGGCCGGCCTCGCCTGAATATCGGCTGCCTCAATCCCCCAGCGGCTCCATCTCCTTGCCGGTCCGGTGGATCTGGGCGTTGTATTTGATGCGGCGCACCGTTTCGCGCGCCGGGCCGTCGATCCTGTAGGCGGTCGCCACCGCCAGCAGATCGATGGCCGCCAGGAAAGCATAGCGCGACGCCGTCGGCTTCAGCGTGTCGGGATATTCGGGAACAGCCATCGTCAGCCGCACATCGCAGACGCGCGTCAATTCGGTATCCGGCGCCGTCACGCAGATCGCGTTGGCGCGGTAATGCTTGGCGAGCTCCACCGCTTCGATCACCTCGCGCGTGCGCCCCGTTGCCGAAATCGCGATCACCAGATCGCCCGGCTTCAGCGTCGAGGCGGTCATGCGCATCAAATACGGATCGCATTGCGCGCTGATGGTGATGCCGTAGCGGAACAGGCGGTATTGCGTCTCCTGCGCCAACGCCGACGAACTGCCGCCGAGGCCGAACACCGTCACCTGCCGCGCCTTGGCGATCAGTTCCGCGGCCTTTTGCAACTGTCCCGGATCGATCTGCCGCTCCGCCTCCTGCAGCGCGCGCCGCGCCTCGCCGAACACCGCGTTCCAGAACGGCATGCCGCTGTCGCCGTTCGCGGGTTGCGGCTTGGTGGCGAGATAGAGCGCGCCGACGACAAGGCTCTGCGCCAGCTTCAGCTTGAAATCGCGCACGCCATCGCAGCCGATGGCGCGGCAGAAGCGGGTGACCGTCGGCTCGCTGACCCCGGCGCGCTGGGCAAGCGCGGCGTTGGAAGCGTCGACCGCATATTTGACGTCGTCGAGCACGACGTCGGCGACGCGGCGCTCTGCCGGCCGCAGCTCCGCATAGCTGTCCTTCACCTGCGAGATGATATCGGGAATGCGCCGGAGATGGTCGTGCCGCTCGTCGTCCTCGTCGGTCGCTCGCAACGCCTGGCTGTCAGCTTCGGTCATTCGCCAAGTCCTCCCCAGCCCGCTTCTGGAACTATCATCTTCGCGATTATCCGCCCGCTGGCCATAGGCAATCAACCGAGACGGAGTATGTAGGAAAGTAACACGCACGGCAAGGGATCATAAAATTTATGAAAACCATACAGTTAGGCAAAATCTGATTGAACCTGATTGCATCCGCCATCTGTCGCCGCTTGACAGTAAAGTAGGATAGTTACAGACTGATTTCGCGGACAGATGGGGCCTCGGGCAACGCATCGCGCAGTCTCCGAGGGGGAGCATGAATACGGCAAGCGCAACAACGCCGAAGCTCGGCGTGCAGGCAGCGACCAAGGTCTATCAAACGGCCTCCGGCGATCTTCTGGCGCTGGATCGCTGCAGCCTGGATGTGCGGCCCAACGAGATCGTATCCATCGTCGGCCCCTCCGGCTGCGGCAAGACCACGCTGTTGTGGTCGATGTCGGGCCTGCATCGCCTGACCGCGGGCGCGATCCTGCTCGACGGCAAGGAGATCACCGGCCCGCGGCCCGAGATCGGCATCGTCTTCCAGGAAGCGAACCTCCTGCCCTGGCGCAATCTCGACGCCAACATCAACTTCCCTTTCGAGATCAAGGGCGAGAAACCCGATCGCGCCTGGATCGCGCATCTGTTGAACCGCGTCGGACTCGACGGCTTCGGCGGCAAGTTCCCGCGCGAGCTTTCCGGCGGCATGCAGCAGCGCGCCGCGATCGTGCGCGCGCTGGCGCTGAAACCCTCGGTGCTGCTGATGGACGAGCCTTTCGGCGCGCTCGACAGTTTCACCCGCGAGGAGATGAACCGCCTCGTCGAGGAGATCTGGCTCGACACCAAGACCACCATCGTCTTCATCACCCACAGCATCGAGGAAGCGATCTTCCTCTCCGACCGCGTGGTGGTGCTGACGACGCGGCCCGGCCGCGTCGCCAAGGTCTACGACGTGCCGTTCCCGCGGCCGCGCTCGCTGGAAATCATGGCGACGAAGGAGGTTTTCGATCTCACCAACAGGATCAAGATGGACATTGTCGGCGAGCGTGTCCGGCCGAGCACGCCGGAGCGGCCGTCGGCCGAAATCGTGAGGATCAGGCCGTGAGCGGGGGCGACGCCATTCCGGAATTCTACAAGGCGAAGTCAGGCGGCGATGGCCAGGATGTCAGCCTGACCAATCTTTCGGCCTTCGCCAGCGGCCCCGGCATCAAGTCCGGCGCCGAGGTGGCGGCCATCCTCGCCGTCGCGGTGGTGATTGTCGGCGGCATAGAGCTCGCGCTGCGCATCTTCCACGTGCCGCAATACATCATGCCGCCGCCGAGCTCGATCGCCTACGCCTTGTTCGACGAGTTCCCGCTGATCGCGCCGCATCTCGGCTACACGCTGGTCGAGCTCGTCTCGGGCTTCGCCATCGGCGCCATGGTCGGCCTGGTGATGGCGGCGGTGATCACCCAGTTTCCCTTCGCCGAAAAAATCGTCGCGCCCTACATCCTCATCCTCGTCACCACGCCGATGTTGGCGCTGGTGCCGCTGCTCATCTTGCGCTTCGGCTTCGGCTATACGCCGCGCATCATCGCTGTGGCCTTGGCCGCCGGCCCGATGGTGATGATCAACGCCGCGACCGGCTTCCGCCGTGTCGACAGCGCCAAGATCGCTTTGGCCCGCTCCTATGGTGCCAGCACACTGCAGATCTTCTGGAAGATCCGCGCGCCGATGGCGCTGCCGATGATCCTGGTCGGGCTGATGATCGGCGCGATCTTCGGGCTGCTCACCGCCGTCGGCGCCGAGATGGTCGGCGGCGGCTTCGGCCTCGGCAACCGGCTGACCTCCTATTCGTCGATGATCCAGATGCCGCAATTCTTCGCGGTGGTGCTGATCCTGTCGACGCTCGGCATCCTGATCTACGTGCTGTTCTTCCTGATCGGCAAGAAATGGGCGAGCTGGGAAACATAAGCGCGAAAGGACGAGGTCGCCCGGGAGGCGGGCGAAGGCAAGCAATCAACAAAAGGGGAATGCCATGACCAACGAAAGCTCATTCGACACATCGACAAGAGCGGGCATCAGCCGCCGCTATTTCCTGCAGGTGACGGCGGCCGGCGTCGTGACCGCCACCGCGCTTGGCGCGTCTGGCCTGAAGGCCAGGGCGGCGGCCTATGAGAAATTCACCTGGATCTCGCCGCGCGGCACGCTGGAAGTGCTGGACGACTATCCCTACTGGTCGGCCAAGAAAGCCGGCTATTTCGGCGACCTCGCCACCGACATGCAGCCGGGCCCGTCGGATGGCACCGCGACGGTGAAGTTCGTCGATGTCGGCCAGGCCGACATGGGCTTCCCCTCGCCCGGCGTCTTCTCCTTCGCCATCCAGAACGGCATGAAGCTGAAGTCCGTCTTCCACATGGGCGCGCGCGACACCTTCAGCATCGCCTTCCGCAAGGGCCAGGGCACCAAGAACCTCAAGGATCTCGAAGGCAAGACCATCCTGCTCGGCTCCGCCGCCTGGCAGGCGATCGTCGATCCGCTGCTTGCGGCCCAAGGCGTCGACATCAAGAAGGTGAAATATGTCGAGGCCGGCTGGCCGACCTGGGGCACCGCGCTTGCCGGCGGCCAGGGCGATGCGGCGCTCTCCTGGGAGGGGCTGCGCGCCGAATGGATCGCAAAGGGCCTCGACTTCGAATACTGGCTCGGCGTGCAGAACTCGAAGCTGCCGGCCAACACGTTTGTCGTGCGCGCCGCCGATCTCGAGGACGCCGACAAGAAGGCCTTCCTGGAGAAATACCTGCGTGGCTGGGCGATGGGTCTCGAATTCGGCTACCAGAACCCGCGTGCCGCGGTCGAGGCCGTGTTCGAGCAGTTCCCGGCCTTGGCCAAGAACCTCGGCCCCGAGCTCGGCACCACATCCATCCTGCAGCAGATCAACGTCTTCCGCGGCGACATGGACAAGCGTGGCGGCTGGGGCTCGCACGACATGGCGAGCTGGCAGGGCTTCTTCGACGAGATCCTCAAGATCGGCCAGATCACCGCGCCGGTGAAGGCGGAAGACGTCTGCACCAACGACCTGATCCCGGCCGCCAACGACTTCGACAAGGCCAAGGTCAAGGCCGACGCCGACGGCGTGAAGCTGTCGGAAGGCTTTGCCGCGCTCGACGTCGACAAGATCAAGGCGCACCTGTTCGATTCGGCAGTGAAGTAAGGGGGCTGGCTCCTTTCCTCTGCCTCCGGAAGGGAGAGGTGGCGCCGCGAAGCGGTGACGGAGTGGGAGAAGGCGTTCGCCAAACGCGTAGCCGCTGCAAGACAGGCACAATCTGGCGCGCAAGAAACCAGGCGCGCGGCGAAGGTCGACCCCCACTCCGTCGAGCTTTGCTCGACACCTCTCCCCCGATCGACGGGGGAGAGGAAGGGGCCGGGTGATGAGCGGCGGCGCTGACCTAGCTGGTTGTCCCAGATAGGCATACGAGCGGCGATCGATCGCCGCCCATGACTGAATCAAGAAATTAGGGAGGCTGAAATGGCCGACAAAGTGAAAATTCTGGTGGTTGGTCTGGGCAATATGGGCGCTTCGCATGCCAGCGCCTATCACCGCTCCGACGGCTTCGAGATCGTCGGCATCATGAGCCGCAGCATCAAGAGCAACAAGAAGATCCCGAAAGAACTCGCCGGCTACCCGCTCTACGAGGATTTCGACCTGGCGCTGAAGGAGACCAAGCCGGACGCGGTCTCCATCAACAGCTGGCCGAACACGCACGCCGAATACGCGCTGAAGGCGATCGCCGCCAACTGCCATGTGTTCATGGAAAAGCCGCTGGCCACCAACATCGCGGACGCCGAAAAGGTTGTGGCCGCGGCGCGGGCGAAGAACCGCAAGCTGGTGCTGGGCTACATCCTGCGCGTCCACCCGTCCTGGATCAAATTCATCGAGGTCGGCAAGACGCTCGGCAAGCCGTTGGTGATGCGCCTGAACCTCAACCAGCAGAGCAGCGGCACCGCCTGGCACTGGCACAAGAACCTGATCGATTCGCTGATCCCGATCGTCGACTGCGGCGTGCACTATGTCGACGTCATGTGCCAGCTGACCGGCGCCAAGCCGGTGCGCGTGCACGGCATCGGCGCAAAACTCTGGGCCGAGGCCGACAAGCAGAATTACGGCCATTTGCACGTCACCTTCGATGACGGCTCGGTCGGCTGGTATGAGGCGGGCTGGGGCCCGATGATGAGCGAGACGGCCTATTTCGTGAAGGACGTGGTCGGTCCCAAGGGCGCCGTCTCGATCGTCGCCGGCCAATCGGGCAGCAGCGCCAAGGACGCTGAGGAGGTGTCTGATTCCGCCGACATCGACCGCCACACCAAGACCGACGCGCTGAAGATCCATTATGCGCAGGTCGACGGCGACAAGAATTTTGCCAAGCCCGACGAGATCGTCAGCATGGAAGACGAACCTGGCCACCAGGAGCTTTGCGACCGTGAGCAGGCCTTCTTCCTGCGCGCCATCCGCGAGGATCTTGATTTGACCGAGCAGATGGATGCCGCGGTGAACAGCCTGCGCATCGTGCTGGCGGCCGAGCAGAGCATCGCGGAAAAGCGCACCGTCGAGCTGGCCTAAAGCCGTCGCTCCCTCATCCGGCCGCTTCGCGGCCACCTTCTCCCCTGCACGGAGAAGAGGTTGGCGCCGACGCCGACAATCTCCTCTCGCAGCGGGGAGAGGCCAGCCGAGCGAAGCGGAGGCTGGGTGAGGGCGAGTCCGGGCCAGTTCTCAGCCGACAGCACTTGCAAGTGGGAGGAAACACATGGTCGCGATCTCGAAGAGCTTGCTCGAAACCTACACCCAGTCCGACGCGCTGGCTCTCGCCGGACTTGTGAAGCGCGGCGAGGTTTCTCCCGCCGAGCTCGTCGAAGCGGCGATCACCACGATCGAGCGCCTCAACCCGGAACTCAACGCGGTCGTCCATCGTCTCTACGACCTGGCGCGCGCCCAGGCGGCGTCGGTTGACAAGAACGCGCCCTTCGCCGGGGTTCCCTATCTGCTCAAGGAGCTCGCTTCGTCCTGGACCGGCGCGCCTCTCACCAATTCCTGCCGCTACCTCAAGGACTTCGTCGCCGATTCCGACAGCGAGGTGGTGCGACGCATCAAGGCGGCGGGCCTCATCCTCGTCGGGAAATCCAACGCGCCGGAGAATGGCTGGTCGATCACCACTGAGCCGAAACTCTACGGCACGACGAAGAACCCGTGGAAGGAAGGCATCACGCCGGGCGGCTCGAGCGGCGGCGCTGCTGCCGCGATCGCCTCGCGCATGGTCCCGATCGCCGAAGCCAGCGACGGGGCCGGCTCGATCCGCGTTCCGGCTTCCTGCTGCGGCATTGTCGGCCTGAAGCCATCGCGTGGCCGCGTCAGCCTGGCGCCCTTCGGCGACTATTGGTATGGCGGCGCCTATTTCCTCTGCTGCTCGCGAACGATCCGCGACACCGCCGCCTATCTCGACGCGGTGGCCGGCGCCCTGCCCGGCGACGCCTACACGCCGCCGGTGCCGGCGGACAGCTGGCTCAGCCTTTCCGCGCGGCCGCCGAAGAAACTGCGCGTCGGCTTTACCGTCACGCCGCCCAACGGCACGGCGATTGATCCTGACGTCAAGGCAACCGCGCTCTCCACGGTCGCCGCGCTGGAACGTCTCGGCCACGACATCGAGGAGCACGACATGCCGCTCGACGCCGATGCCGTCTGGAAGATCTACACCGACATGACCTGCGTGCAGACGGCTGCCACTTTCGGCTTCTTGGAGACGCTGGTCGGCCGCCCCGTCACGCCGAACGATGTCGAACCGTTGACCTGGGCGATCATCCAGCGCGGCCGCGCGACCAGCGGCATCAAGCATATTTCGGATGTCGAGCAGTTGAGGTTGATCGGCCGCGATATCGTCGGCGACCTCAACCCCTATGACATCTTCATCACCCCGACGCTGACGCAACTGCCGCGTCCGCTCGGCTATTACGACATGTCGGAGACCGATCTCGATCGCTACAACGCCAAATGGGGCGACGCGGTCTTCAACTTCCCCTTCAACATCTCCGGCCTGCCGGCGATCTCGCTGCCGCTCGGGCAGTCGGCCGGCGGCGTGCCGATCGGCGTCCAGCTCGTCGGCCGTTACGGCGACGAGGCGACGGTGCTCGCGCTTTCCACGCAGTTGGAAGGGGAGATGCCGTGGAAGGATCGGCGGCCGGGAACTGGATTATAATCCACCACCTGAGAGCGGCGGTTCTGACGACTGCTCGGGCTCACGATTTAACGCCTGGAGCCGATAGACGTTCAGGGTTTCGACCATTTGCTCGGCCGACAACGGCCATACACCGGGCAACAAGGCTTCAGCTCCCAGTTTTTTGCTGATCCCCGTAAGCGGTGAAGCGGTTTTAGCCCCCGGTCGAAAATTGTAAGCAACTGCCTGGTTGCCTTTGGGTAAGTTATAGACAAAGAAGCCGTCAATGTCTGCCCAAAGAATTTGCTTCTGTGAACGGACTAATCCGCCGCATAGAGTAAATCCGCAGCTATTCAGCCGCAGCGATTGTGGACGGATTATCAGCCAGCCGAACAGAGGTAAGCACAACCCAAAGAGAACCAATCCAAGCTCGATTAGGACGCGTTCGAAATCGGTATCCGGCACAATCGTTGCACCGGCCCAGAAGAGTGCCAGGCTTCCAACAAGATACAGCACGGCTTTGCCTCTGGATCCACTTATGATCTTTGGTTCAAAGATCTCGCTCACTTCTTCGCCTTCCGCTGCAGGTATGTCGATTGACCCGGTCTTCAGAATTTCACGGACTAAACCACCATATAAGTTTACGGCGCCTATTCAGCAGGTTGGATAACGCGGTCGGCGCCCGCCCAAAACCCCTATAAAATTCCTATATCTTACCCATCCCTCCCGTCTCGAACCTTTATGGCGATCGGGTCCATATTTCCATTCGAAGAAACGCTGTGAACCGCCGTCGCCGCCAAGGTGACGAGCGCGTGCGTGCAGTTTTCAGCCCGCCTATGCGGTCTGCGGACACAAGTGGAAACAAGGAACACCTGCAATGGACTTCATAGTTCTCGGGATCGGGATTTTATTCTTCGCCCTGTCCTTAGCCTACGTCAAAGCCTGCGACAGAATCTGAGAAAGGGCCGTACCATGCTTTTTGACTACATCCTCGGCGGCGCGGTGACCTTGTTCCTGCTTGCCTACCTCACCTACGCGCTGATCCGCCCAGAGCGCTTCTGACCGGCACGCGGAGAGCCCATCATGACCATAAATGGCTGGATACAGATCCTTGTCTATTGCGGGATCCTGCTTTTGCTCGTGAAGCCGCTTGGCTTCTATATGTACCGCGTCTTCAGCGGCGATCGCACCTTGCTGTCGCCGGTGCTCGTCCCTATCGAGCGTGGCCTCTATCGCCTCGCCGGCACGAGCGACAGGGAAGAACAGCACTGGGCCGTCTACGCGACGGGCATGCTGCTCTTCAATCTCGCCGGCCTGCTGGTCCTTTACGCGCTGCAGCGGCTGCAGGGCGTGCTGCCCTACAATCCCGCGGGCATGACCGCGGTCGACCCGCAGCTGGCCTTCAACACCGCCGCCAGCTTCATCACCAACACCAACTGGCAGAACTACGGCGGCGAAAGCACGATGTCCTATCTCGTGCAGATGGCCGGCCTCACCGTCCAGAACTTCGTCTCGGCCGCTACCGGTATTGCCATCGCGATCGCCTTGATCCGTGGCTTCGCCCGCGCCTCCGGCAAGTCGATCGGCAATTTCTGGGTCGACCTCACCCGCTGCACGCTCTACGTGCTCCTGCCGCTCTGCATCGTGCTGACGCTTGCCTATGTGTGGCTCGGCATCCCGCAGACCCTTGGGCCGTATGTCGATGCCACCACGCTGGAGGGCGCCAAGCAGACGATCGCGCTCGGGCCGGTCGCGTCGCAGGTCGCCATCAAGATGCTCGGCACCAATGGCGGCGGCTTCTTCAACGCCAACGCCGCGCATCCGTTCGAGAATCCGGACGCCATCTCCAACCTGATCCAGATGCTGTCGATCTTCGCGCTCGGCGCCGGCCTCACCAATGTCTTCGGCCGCATGGTCGGCAGTGAGCGTCAGGGCTGGGCGATCCTCGCCTCGATGGGCGTGCTGTTCCTCGTCGGCGTCGCCGTCTGCTACTGGGCCGAGGCCGCCGGCAACCCGCTGGTCCATGCGCTCGGCATCGACGGCGGCAACATGGAAGGCAAGGAGACGCGCTTCGGTATCGCCGCCTCGGCGCTGTTCGCGGTCATCACCACGGCCGCCTCCTGCGGCGCCGTCAACGCCATGCACGATAGTTTCACAGCGCTCGGCGGCATGATCCCGCTGATCAACATGCAGCTCGGCGAAGTCATCGTCGGCGGTGTCGGCGCCGGCTTCTACGGCATCCTGATGTTCGTCGTCGTCGCCGTCTTCGTCGCCGGCCTGATGGTCGGCCGCACGCCGGAATATCTTGGCAAGAAGATCGAGGCCAGGGAGGTCAAGATGGCGATGCTTGCCATCCTGTGCCTGCCGCTGGCGATGCTTATCTTCACGGCCATCGCCGTTGTCCTGCCGAGCGCCGTGGCCTCGATGGCCAATGGCGGTCCGCACGGCTTCACCGAGGTGCTCTATGCCTATACCTCGGCCGCCGCGAACAACGGCTCGGCCTTCGGCGGCCTCTCCGGCAACACGCCCTGGTATAATCTGACCATGGCGGTCGGCATGCTGATGGGCCGCTTCCTGGTCATCATCCCGGCTTTGGCCATCGCCGGCTCGCTGGCCGCCAAGAAGACCGTGCCCGCCTCCGCCGGGACCTTCCCGACCGACGGCACGCTGTTCGTCGGCCTGCTGGTCGGCGTCATCGTCATCGTCGGCGGCCTCACCTTCTTCCCGTCGCTCGCCGTCGGTCCGATCGTCGAGCATCTGGCGATGATCCATGGACAGACCTTCTGAGATGACCATGCCCCGCTTCAACGACATCCGTGGCAACGACCGTCACCAGACCGATGACGGAGCGCCCGACAACGGAAGGGGCGAGAAGCCTCGTCCTTTCCCGACCCTTTCAACCTTTCTCGGCATGGCGGCCGTGCTGTTCGTGCTGTGGCTACTGGCCATCGGCCTTCCGCGCCTTTTCCCGAAGACCGAACACCCGGCGCCGTCCAACATAACCGATACTGGAGCCCAAAAATGAGCCAGTCCAAATCCGCTGTTATCATGGATGCGCGCATCCTGGTGCCCGCCATCGGCGGCGCCTTCCGCAAGCTTGATCCGCGTACGCTGGTCAAGAATCCGGTGATGTTCGTCGTTGCGGTCGTCTCGCTGCTGACCACCGTGCTTTTCATCCGCGACCTGATCGCCGGCGGCGGCGATCTCGGTTTCACGCTGCAGATCATCATCTGGCTGTGGTTCACCGTGCTGTTCGCCAATTTCGCCGAGGCGGTGGCCGAGGGCCGCGGGAAGGCGCAGGCCGACTCGCTGCGCAAGGCGCGCACCGAAACCCAGGCCAAGCTGCTCACCAACGGCGACCGCACCAAATTCAAGATGGTGCCGGGCACCAGCTTGAAGGTCGGCGATGTCGTGCTGGTCGAGGCCGGCGACATCATCCCATCCGACGGCGAGGTGATCGAAGGCGTGGCCTCGGTCAACGAAGCGGCGATCACCGGCGAATCCGCGCCCGTTATCCGCGAATCCGGCGGCGACCGTTCGGCCGTCACCGGCGGCACCCAGGTTCTGTCCGACTGGATCCGCGTGCGCATCTCCGCCGCATCCGGCCAGACCTTCCTCGACCGCATGATCTCGCTGGTCGAGGGCGCCGAGCGCCAGAAGACGCCGAACGAGATTGCGCTCAACATCCTGCTTGTCGGCATGACGCTGATCTTCGTGCTGGCCACCGCGACCATCCCGAGCTTCGCCTCCTATTCGGGCGGCTATATCTCGGTGACGATCCTCGTTGCGCTCTTCGTGACGCTGATCCCGACCACGATCGGCGCGCTGCTGTCGGCCATCGGCATCGCCGGCATGGACCGCCTGGTGCGCTTCAACGTGCTCGCCATGTCCGGCCGCGCCGTCGAGGCCGCCGGCGACGTCGACACGCTTCTTCTTGACAAGACCGGCACCATCACGCTCGGCAACCGCCAGGCGACCGAGTTCCGTCCGGTCAAAGGCGTCACCGAGCAGGAGCTGGCCGATTCAGCACAGCTTGCATCGCTGGCCGACGAGACGCCGGAAGGCCGCTCGATCGTCGTGCTCGCCAAGGAGAAATACGCCATCCGCGCCCGCGACATGGCAACCTTGCACGCGACCTTCGTGCCCTTCACCGCGCAGACCCGCATGAGTGGCGTCGACGTCGACGGCTCGTCAGTGCGCAAGGGCGCCGTCGATGCGGTGCTCAATCACGTGAATCAGGCGACCGTCGCCGCCCATGGCACGCGTCCGACGACCGAAACGATCCGCGACCTGCAGGCGATCGCCGACGAGATCGCCAAGGCCGGCGGCACGCCGCTGGCGGTCGAGCGCGACGGCCGCCTGCTCGGCGTCGTCCACCTCAAGGACATCGTCAAGGGCGGCATCCGCGAACGTTTCGCCGAGCTGCGCAAGATGGGCATCCGCACGGTGATGATCACCGGCGACAATCCGCTCACCGCGGCTGCCATCGCCGCCGAAGCCGGCGTCGACGACTTCCTCGCCCAGGCGACGCCGGAGAACAAGCTGTCGCTGATCCGCGAGGAGCAGGCCAAGGGCAAGCTGGTCGCCATGTGCGGCGACGGCACCAACGACGCGCCGGCGCTGGCCCAGGCCGATGTCGGCGTCGCCATGAACACCGGCACTGTCGCTGCGCGCGAGGCCGGCAACATGGTAGACTTGGACTCCGATCCGACCAAGCTGATCGAGATCGTCGAGATCGGCAAGGCGCTGTTGATGACGCGCGGCTCGCTGACGACCTTCTCCATCGCCAACGACGTGGCCAAGTACTTCGCCATCATCCCGGCGATGTTCGCGGTCTTCTACGTCGCGCCCGGCCAGTCCACCGGTCCGCTGCAGGCGCTCAACGTCATGCATCTGGCGACGCCGCAGAGCGCCATTCTGTCGGCCATCATCTTCAACGCGCTGATCATCATCGCGCTGATCCCGCTGTCGCTGAAAGGCGTGAAATATCGCGCCATCGGGGCGGGCTCGCTGCTCACCCGCAATCTGCTGATCTATGGCCTCGGCGGCATCGTCGTGCCGTTCGTCGGCATCAAGGCGATCGACCTGATCGTTACGGCCCTAGGCCTCGCATAAGGATTTGCCCCGATGTTCAAGCAACTTAGACCCGCCTTTGTTATGATCGTCTTCTTCACCGTGCTGACCGGCCTCGTCTATCCGATCGGCATGACCGGCATCGCCCAGGCGCTGTTTCCGAACCAGGCCAATGGCAGCCTTATCGAAAAGGATGGCAAGGTCATCGGCTCCAGCCTGATCGGCCAGGCTTTCGCCAGCGACCGCTATTTCCACGGCCGGCCGTCGGCGGCCGGTGACGGTTACAACGCCGCCTCCTCCGGCGGCTCGAATCTCGGCCCTACCAATCCCAAGCTCATCGACCGCATCAAGGGTGACGCCGGGAAGCTGAAGGCCGAGAACCCGAACCAGCCGGTGCCCATGAACCTCGTAACCACCTCGGGCAGCGGTCTCGATCCCGACATCAGCCCGGAGGCCGCCTATTTCCAGGTGCCGCGCGTCGCCAAGGCCCGAGCCATGGACGAGGCCAAGGTGAAGGCGCTGGTCGACAGCCATGTCGAGGACCGCGAGCTTGGCGTCCTCGGCGAGCCGGTGATCAACGTGCTGGCGCTGAACCTGGCGCTGGACCAGCTGAAGTAATCCGCCCGCGCCGGGGATCGACACGATCCCCGGCGCAATTCATGATTGGACCTGATGCCGGACGACAGGACCGACCCTAAGAACCGACCCTCCCCCGACGCGCTCCTCGAGCACGCCGAGCGCGAGGGCCGTGGCCGTCTGCGCATATTTCTCGGCGCCGCGCCCGGCGTCGGCAAGACCTATGAGATGCTGATGGCGGGCCGCGCCCGCCGCGCCGACGGCATCGACGTCGTGATCGGCATTGTCGAGACCCATGGCCGCAAGGAAACCCAGGCCCTGGTCGACGGCTATGAGGTGATCCCGCGCCGCCTGGTCGAATATCGCGCCCAGACGCTCGACGAGATGGACATCGACGTCATCCTGAAGCGGCGCCCTGCGCTGGTCCTGGTCGACGAGCTTGCCCACAGCAACGCGCCCGGCAGCCGGCATCCCAAACGGTATCTCGATGTGCAGGAGATCCTGGCGCAAGGCATCGACGTCTACACCACGCTCAACATCCAGCATGTCGAAAGCCTGAACGACGTCGTCGCCCAGATCACTCGCGTCCGGGTGCGCGAGACGGTTCCCGATTCCATCATTGACGAGGCCGACGACATCGAGATCATCGACCTCACACCCGACGACCTGATCAAACGCCTGCAGGACGGCAAGGTCTATTTCCCCAACACCGCGCAGCGCGCGATCGAGAATTACTTTTCGCCGGGCAATCTGACGGCGCTGCGCGAGCTGGCCCTGCGCCGCACCGCCCAGCGCGTCGACGAGCAGTTGCTCAACCACATGCAGTCGCATGCCATTCCGGGCCCGTGGGCGGCCGGCGAGCGGGTTCTCGTCTGCGTCGACTCGCAACCTGGCGGGGCGGCCCGCATCCGCTATGCGCGCCGGCTCGCCGACCGGCTGCGCGCGCCCTGGACGGCGCTGCACGTGGACACGCCGCGACTCGCCGGCTTGTCCGAGGAGGACAAGGATCGCCTGGCCAGGAACCTGCGCCTTGCCGAACAGCTCGGCGCCGAGATCGCCACCATTCCCGGCCAGAACGTCGCCCAGGACATCGTGCGCCACGCGACGGCGAACAACTTCACCCATATCGTCGTCGGCAGGCCGACCCGCTCGCGCTGGCGCGAGCTGATCGAGGGCTCGCTCACCTATGACCTGATCCGCAATGCCGGCGACATCAGCGTCCATGTCATTTCAGGCGCCGAGCGCGATGGCGACACACCGCCGGTGCGGGTCAAGGCCGCACCCGAGCAGAAGCCTGTCCAGATCTGGCCCTATCTGTTCTCGACAGCCTATGTCGCCGGCGCGCTGGCCGTCAGCTCGATCCTCGACCAGTTCCTCGACGTCCGCAATCTTGCCAGCGTCCTGCTTCTGGCGGTGCTGACTGCGGCCGTGACCTTCGGGCTCTGGCCGGCGCTCTATGCGTGTTTTCTCAGCGCGCTTGCCTTCAATTTCTTCTTCCTCGAGCCGCGCTACACGCTGACGATCAGGGATCCGGAAAGCATCGTCGCCTTCACCGTCTTCCTCGTCGTCGCCGTGATCGCCAGCAATCTGACGGCGCGCGTGCAGCGGCAGGCGGTTGCCGCCCGCTCGCGGGCACGCGCCACCGAGGACATCTACTCCTTCTCCAAGAAGCTCGCCGGCGCCGGCACGCTCGACGACGTGCTGTGGGCCACCGCCTTCCAGATCGCCTCGATGCTGAAAGTCCGCGTCGTGCTGCTCCTGCCGGAAAACGGCACCATCACCGTCAAAGCCGGCTATCCACCGGACGACACCTTGGCCGAGGCGGATATCGCGGCCGCCCGCTGGGCCTGGGAGCACAACCGTGCCGCCGGCCGCGGCGCCGACACCTTGCCTGGCGCGAAACGTCTCTATCTCCCCTTGCGCACCGGACGAACCGCGATCGGCGTCGTCGGCCTCGACAACGACAAGCAAGGGCCCCTGCTGACGCCCGAGCAGCAGCGGCTGCTCGACGCCCTGGCCGACCAGGCAGCGGTCGCCATCGAGCGCGTCCAGCTCGTCGCCGATGTCGACCGCGCCAGGCTGGCCGCCGAAGCGGACCGCTTGCGCTCGGCGCTGCTCACCTCGATCTCGCATGACTTGAAGACGCCGCTTGCCGCGATCATGGGCGCGGCCGGCACCCTGAAGGAATTCGCGCCGGCGCTGCCGGAAAACGATCGCGCCGAGCTTCTGGCGACGGTCGTCGGCGAAGCGGAGCGACTGAACCGCTTCATCGCCAATCTGCTCGACATGACCAGGATCGAGTCGGGCGCTATGGAGCCAAACCACGCATTCCACTATGTCGGCGACGTCGTCGGCTCGGCACTGAACCGGGCGCGGAAGATCACCGCCGAACACAGAATAGAAACCGACATTCCGGCCGACCTGCCGATGCTGCGGCTCGATCCCGTTCTGTTCGAGCAGGCATTGTTCAACCTCCTCGACAATGCCGCCAAATACGCCTCGCCCGGCTCGGCCATCCGGCTGCAGGCCTGGGTCGACAACGGCGCCGTCATCCTGCAGGTGATGGACGAGGGACCGGGCATTCCGCCCGACGACCTGGAGCGGATATTCGACACCTTCTACCGCGTGCGCAAGCGCGACCAGGTGCGCGCCGGCACCGGTCTCGGCCTGTCGATCAGCCGCGGCTTCATCGAGGCGATGGGCGGCACGATCGCGGCGGCCAACCGCACCGACCGTCCGGGCGCGATCTTCACCATCCGCATGCCGGTGCCGGCTGAGTTGCCGGCGCTCGGCGCTTCCCTTACGGACGACGCGGCATGACGAACCAGACCGTCTCCATCCTGGTCGTCGACGACGAACCGCCGATCCGCAAATTGCTGCGCGTCGGCCTCGGCAGCCAGGGCTACGCGGTCTCCGAGGCGCCTAACGCCAAGGCGGCGATCGAACTCATGCAGGCCGAACGGCCCGACCTTATCCTGCTCGATCTCGGCCTGCCCGGCATGACCGGCCTCGAGCTGCTCGGCAAATGGCGCGGCGACGGCCTGGATGTTCCGGTCGTCATCCTGTCCAGCCGCACCGACGAGGCCGGTATCGTCGCCGCGCTCGAGCTCGGCGCCGATGACTATGTGACCAAGCCTTTCGGCATGAACGAGCTGGTCGCGCGCATTCGCGTGGCGCTGCGCCACAAATTCCAGCAGCAAGGCGAGAAGCCGGTGTTCCACACCGGCGACCTTTCCGTCGACCTGGTGAAGCGCATCGTCAAGGTCGAGGACAAGGAAGTGAAACTGTCGCCCAAGGAATACGACATCCTGCGCATGCTCGTGCAATATGCCGGCAAGGTGCTGACGCACCAGTTCCTGATGAAGCAGATCTGGAACGATTCCACCGACGTCCAGTATCTGAGAGTCTATGTGCGCCAGCTGCGGCAGAAGATCGAGAAGACGCCGGACCAGCCGCGCTACATCATCACCGAGACCGGCGTCGGCTACCGTCTGCGCGAGGTGGAGTAGCGAGGCAAACCGTGGTGGTTGGCCGAAGCCTTCCAACCTCGTCATCCCTGGGCGGAGCAGCCGCGAAGCGGCGTCGCGGAGACCCTGGGATCCATTCCGTAACCTGGATTGTAGAGCGCAGCGGTGCAGAATTCTGCACCGTGAGCGGCGCTCCTATGTCACGGAATGGATCCTCGGGTCTGCGCCGCGTCGCTTCGCTCCTTGCTTCGCCCGTGGATGACGAAGCGTTCAGCCGGCCGGTCTCCGACAAACTAGTCCGCCGACAGGTCCGCCGTCCGCGCCAGCGCGCTGCCGAAGCCGTTGAGCGAGATGGTGAAGGAGATCGGCTGCGTCGTGTCGGCCGCCGTGGCGTTGATTTTCAGCGTGGTGCCGTTCTGCAAGAGCGGCGTGGTATCGGCATCGAACGTCACCGGCACCAGGCAGCCAACCGCCTGGCAGGTGTTGAACTGCAGCGTCCCGTCCAGCTTCTTGTCGTCGATCTCGAGCGAAATGCCGTTGGCCAGGGCAAGCCCGAAGGGCAGCGCCAGCGTGCCGGCGGCGTCCTGGCCCGTCTTGGTCGTCAATTCGATCGCCAGCAGCCGCTGGCCGCTCTGCTTGTTGAACTGCTGATGCGACAGGCTGCAGACCTTGTTCGTGCCGGTGACCTGGCAGTTGACCGTCCAGTCGCCATGCGTTTCCGACAGCGCCGAGGCGCCGCCCGGCAGTTGCGGCTTGGCCGCTGCGTCGGCGGGCTGGGCCGCTGGCGCCACCTTGTCGCCCTTGTTCTGCGCGGCAAATCCCACCGCCGGCACACAGGCAATGCAGGCGGCTGCCAGCATCGCCGCGAGATACGCGTACTTCGTCCTCATGACTTCCCTTCTTGGCCGCCGCCCCGCGTCAGCTAGAAGCTGACCTTGAGAGACGCGCTGACCGCGTTCTGCTTGACCGTTTCCGCGAAGGCGCCGTTGTACCTGACCGCCAACCCGACTCCGTTGACGCCATTGAGCTCCAGCCCGGCGCCGACCCGATAGAGCGGCGAATCGATGGCTTCCGTCAAGTGCAATGCCGGGTTGCCGGGCAGATTCTCGGCGGCGGCGAAACGCCCCTCGATCTCCCACTGCTTGGTGGAGAATTCGACGCCGGCCTTTCCGTAGATGCGGAAGCTGGCGATGTCGCTGACCGGGATGTCGGCCCGACCTCCAGCGCCGGCGTCACGGCATAGCCAATCGCCCGGCTTCCGTGGGCCGCATCACGTTTCGCAGTGCCCATGGCGTTATTGGCCGCCCGCACTATATGAAGTGCATGGTTTTTCCTATGGGAGCCGTGCGGATGCTTCGTCACATTCAGGCTGTTCTGGCAGGCGCCGTGCTGGTGGCCGCGATTTCTCAGGTTGCGGCGTCTCATGCGCAGATCGTCATCCCGACGAATCGCGACGCATTGGTGCAGCAGAACCAGCTGCAGCAGTTGCAGAACCGCTTGCAGCGGCAGCAATACCAGCAGCAACAGCAATTGTATCGCGAGCTTGACCGGCAGAGCGCGCCCAAGCCCAAGCCCGATGTGCCGGTATATGACAAGACCTGTCGGATGGAAGCGGTCGGCAACACGATTTCACGGGTTTGCCGCTGACATTTTGTTTTTTTCAGTTTATTAGCCGACTTACTTGCTGGCAAAATGCCGGATTGCAAGGGCGGTGGTTCTAGCGCAATTCCAGGAAAAGTGTGACACGGTTTTCCGTCGGGAATAGCGTCAAAACTAAAGAGATAGAGCGGTTCGCCGTTTCCGAGAAACGGTGAAACGCTCTAGGGTTTGCAGGAGGACAGGTTTTTGCCGCGCGAGAGCGTATGGCAGGGATGCTGCTCTCACCGGAATTTGGGATGGCAACAACCAAGAAGAAAGCAGTTCGCAGAGCCAAGAAAGGCCAACGGATCCGCCAGGTGGCGGCCATTCCGTATCGCTTGCGGGAAGACGGCAACCTGGAAGTGTTGCTGGTCACCTCACGCACCACACGGCGCTTCATTGTGCCAAAGGGCTGGCCGATGAAGGGCAAGAGCGGGCGCAAGGCGGCAACGATCGAAGCCCAGGAAGAAGCAGGCGTTCTCGGCAGGACGCTGAAGCAGCCTGCCGGCATCTATTCCTATTGGAAACGCATGACCAATGGCTTCATCCGCGTGGACGTCGCGGTCTATTTGCTCGAGGTCACCGAGGAGCTTGCCGACTGGCAGGAAGCCGCGAACCGGCAGCGTGCATGGCTTCCAGCAGCCGACGCCGCCCTGCTCATCGACGAACCCGAGCTTTCGACGCTGCTTAGGGATCTGACCGTTCCGGCGGTCGATCCGGCATAAAGCAACCATCCTATTCGGTGTCGTTCGGGAAAGGTCGTGCCGGCGTGCCGGTATAGGCCCAAAGCCATTCCCTGGGCAGCGGCCCCTTGTTGCGGTCGCTTTGCTGCGGCTGGCGATTTGCTGCTTGACTCATACATATCCCAGTGGTTATACGTAATCAATAGCCAACGGGTTATTGATTGAGATGTCGGCCTCGCACGATATACTGTTCAGGACGCTTGCCGATCCGACACGGCGCGCCATCTTCGAACGTCTCTGCCGCCAGGGCGAGCAGACGGTCGGTGCCCTGACCGCGCAGGCCGGCGTATCGCAGCCGGCGGTGTCGAAGCATCTGGGCGTCCTCAAGGAGGCGGGACTGGTGCGCGACCGCCATGAAGGGCGCCAGACCCATTACAGCGCCCAGCTCAAGGCGCTGGCGCCGTTGATGGACTGGACGCGCGACATGGCGGGGTTTTGGGAAAGCCGGTTCGACGATCTGGAGGAACTGCTCAAAAGGATGGATCAATGAATGAAGTGCCGGCCGCAACGCGCTCCGTCATCGTCGAGCGCGAGATACCTTTTCCGCCGGAAAAGATCTGGCGCGCGCTCACCCAACCGCATCTCATCGAGGAGTGGCTGATGAAGAACAGCTTCAAGCCGGTCGTGGACCATCGCTTCAATCTGAGCGCCGAATGGGGAGGCGTCGACTGCCAGGTGCGGACGGTCGAGCCCAACAGGACCCTGTCCTACAGCTGGGACACCAAGGACCTCGAGAGCGTCGTCACCTGGACGCTCACCCCGACTGGCACGGGCACGCATCTGCGCATGGAGCAGGTCGGCTTCCGCACCGATCAGGAGCCGTACTACCGCGGCGCCACGGTGGGCTGGAAGCGCAACTTCACCGCCCTGGAGCAGCTGCTTTCGCGGATCGATTGAAGTCCGCCGAAGCTTCAAAAGACAGACACGGTCCTGGCGGGGCGGCAAACCGCGGGCGCAAGCAATGGAGACACGACAATGAAGATCAAGCTGACCAGCATCTATGTCGACGACCAGGAAAAGGCTCTTCGTTTCTACACCGACGTCCTGGGCTTCACCAAGAAGGCCGACTTCACCAACGGGCCTTTTCGCTGGCTGACAGTCACCTCGCCTGACGATCCGGACGGCACTGAACTGCAGCTGGCCCTCAACGACAATCCGGCTGCAAAGACTTATCAGCAGGCCATCTTCAAGCAGGGCCAGCCGGCCCTGATGCTATTCACCGACGACATCAAGAGCGACCATGAGCGCATAAAGGCCAATGGCGGCAGCTTTGCCATGGCGCCGACCGCGGTGACCGGCGCGACCATCGCCCAGCTCAACGACACCTGCGGCAACCTCATTCAGCTTTCGCAGCTGGCGCGCTGGTAGGCAGCTCGATCCGTATCGTCATTTGCAAGGGAGGTTAGATTGAACTGGAGCAAATGGATCAGGCAGCTTCACCGCTGGCTGTCGATCATCTTCACCGTCACCGTCATTGCCAATTTCGCCGCCATGGCCATGGGCCCACCGCCCGCCTGGATCGTCTATTCGCCGTTGATCCCGCTTTTCCTGCTGCTGTTCAGCGGGCTCTACATGTTCGTGCTGCCCTATGCCGTCAGGTGGCGCAGCGAGCAGACGGGCGAGCGGACGGGATCGGCCTGATGGCGAAGGCAAAAGCAAAGGTTGCGCGATCCGTGGACGCGGAACCTGTCCTGCTTTCAGGCGGCAACCCGCAGATCGCCAAGGGCTATGGCGACGCGCCTGTCCAGGCCTATATCGCGGCGATGCCAGGCTGGAAGAGCGAGGTCGGGCGCCGGCTCGACCAGCTCATCGTTGAGGCAGTTCCCAACGTGCAGAAGGCCGTCAAATGGAACTCTCCCTTCTACGGAATGGAAGGCGAAGGCTGGTTCCTCGGCGTCCATTGCTTCGCCAGGTACATCAAGGTGGCCTTCTTCCGCGGCCTGTCGCTCACGCCCGTGCCGCCCGTCGAATCCAAGAGCAGGGACACGCGCTATTTCCACATCCATGAGAGCGACCGGGCTCGACGAGGAGCAATTCGTTTCCTGGGTGAAGCAGGCGAGCCGGTTGCCCGGCGAACGGATGTAAGCGCACGAAAGATCAAGCGTCGCCTCCCTGAAAAGGCCATGGTGGCGATCTCTTATCAAGCCCGAAGGAGAACCGGATATGCAAGAAGGCAGCGCGCAGGACGACAAGTCTGCATCCGAGCTGATCGACGGAAGGATCGAGGAACTCGGCGACTGGCGCGGCGAGACGCTTGCCCGGCTCCGCGCCCTGATCAGGCAAGCCGCGCCGGAGGCCGTCGAGACATGGAAATGGCGCGGCGTGCCGGTCTGGGAGGATGCCGGCATGATCTGCACCGGCGAGACCTACAAGGCCGTCGTCAAGCTGACCTTCGCCAAAGGCGCGGCGCTGTCCGATCCCAAGAAGCTCTTCAACTCCAGCCTCGAAGGCAACACCAGGCGCGCCATCGATTTCAAGGAGGGCGACGCGGTCGACGCCGATGCCCTGAAGGCGCTCGTCCGCGAAGCCGTGGCCCTCAACAAATCCAAGACCAAGCGCTGAGACGCGGCTGCCGCGCAGCGCTATCGGATTGATGTTGCCGGCTTTTTCTTCCGGGTCCCCGCACTCTGGATCGATACTATGCACAAAAATATCGGCATCAAGCGGCGCACGCATCCTTTTGTTGCTGAGCAACAACTCATAAAACAAATACTGAACAAATTTATCGGCTGTTAAGCCAGGCACGCTATCTGGATTGATGTCGCCAGTAACCGGACGACATGTGGGGAAAAACATCGTCTCAACCGGCGGATGAGCCAGTCGGACAGACACCGAGGGAGCCCGCGCACGCTCCATGGGAATGGGATGAAGCTGTCATCGACCGATGCCGCCCCGCGTCTCATCGGGCTGGTCTGGCCTTTCGTCGCGGTCGTCCTGATCCAGGCACTGGTTGCGACGCTTAGCCTCCACACGCTGTCAGCTGTCCGCGCCTATGTCGGCGGCGAAAGCCAATGGTCGAAGGGACAGAAGCACGCCATCTATTTCCTCAGCCTTTATGCCGACACCGGCCGGGGAGAGTATTTCAGCGAATATCGTCAAGCCATCGCCGTGCCGCTGGCCGATCGCGCCGCGCGGCTCGCGCTCGAACAGGCCGAGCCCGACACGAATGCGGCCAGGCTCGGCTTTCTTGGCGGCAACAACCATCCCGACGATGTCGCCGGCATGATCTGGCTGTTCCGGAATTTTCGCGCCGTGAGCTATCTCGACATCGCCATCCGCCACTGGGCTACGGCCGACGAAATGATCCTCGCCATCGAAAGCCTTGGCGACGACATGCATCGCAGGCTCGAGAACGGACCGGCCTCGACGGCCGAGATCGGTCTCTGGAAGGCGCAAATCCACCAGCTCGATCTCCGGATCGGGCCGCTCTCCAAAGCCTTTTCCGACAGTCTGGGCGAGGGATCGCGCTTCATCAAGATGGCGCTGACGGCGGCCAATCTCGCCACCGCCGCACTGCTTATCCTGCTTGCCGTCTGGCGCACGCGCAAGCTGATGAAGCAACGCCAGGCCTTCCAGAACGCTCTCAATGCCGAGCGCGAGCGTGCCCAGATCACATTGGCTTCGATCGGCCAGGCCGTCATCAGCACCGATGCCGAGGGGCGGCTGGACTATATGAATGCCGGAGCGGAAAGGCTGCTTGCCTGTTCGCTGGCCGCCGCCAAGGGCAGGCCGGTCGCCTCATTGCTCCGGCTCGTCGACAAGGACAGCGGCGTCGAGGAGACCGATCTGGTCCCGCGCCTGCTGGCGGGCGAGCCGCGCCGCTCTAATGTGCGCCCGCAGCTTCTGGAGCGTCCCGACGGTTCGGTCGTGCCGGTGGCGCTGAACGGTGCTCCGCTGATCGTCTCCGGCACGATCCTGGGGTGCGTCCTTGCTCTGCACGACATGACACGTGAGCAGGACTATATCGAGCGGCTGTCGTGGCAGGCATCGCATGATGCGCTGACCGGTCTCGTCAACCGCCGCGACTTCGAGAACCGTCTGGCGAGCGCGATCTCCGAAGCGCCGGAAAGGCCCCGCCGGCACGCGCTGATGTATCTCGACCTCGATCAGTTCAAACTGGTCAACGATACCTGCGGCCATGCCGCCGGCGACCAGCTGCTGCGCCAGATCTCGGTGCTGCTCGCCAATGAGCTGCCGCCCGGCGACATCCTGGCGAGGCTGGGCGGCGACGAGTTCGGCGTGCTGCTCTTCGATTGCGATACCGACTGTGCCGCCGCCACCGCCGAACGGTTGCGCGCGACGGTCCAGGATCTGCACTTTTCCTGGGAAGGTCGTCCCTTCAACACCAGCGTCAGCATCGGCATGGTCGAAGTCGCCAATGTCGGCATGACGCTGGAGGAGGTGCTGCGCGCCGCCGATGTCGCCTGCTACATGGCCAAGGAAAAGGGCCGCAACCGCGTCCAGATCCACAGCGACGGCGACACGGCGTTGCGCGAGCGCTTCGGCGAGATGGCCTGGGTGCAGCGCCTGCATGCCGCACTGGACGAGAACCGCTTCAGGCTGCATGCGCAGGAGATCGCGCCGCTGCGGGACGATATTGCCGAGCCAGGCGCGCATATCGAAATCCTGCTCAGGCTGACCGACGACGACGGCAGCTTCGTCACCCCGCAGAGCTTCATTCCGGCGGCGGAGCGCTACGGATTGATGCCGGCGATCGATCGCTGGGTGGTGAACAACGCTTTCGCCACATTGGCGGCCAGACGCACCGATCCGCGCGCGACGCCGATATCCACCTGCGCGATCAATCTCTCCGGCGCCACGTTCGGCGACGAGACGTTTCTCGGCTTCATGCGCGAGCAGTTCGCCGCGCACGCCATTGCGCCCGAAACGATCTGCCTGGAGATCACCGAGACCAGCGCCATCGCCAACCTGACCGAGGCCATGCGTTTCATCGCCGACCTGCGCGGACTGGGCTGCCGCTTCGCGCTCGACGATTTCGGCTCCGGCATGTCGTCCTTCGCCTATCTGAAGCATTTGCCGGTCGATTACCTCAAGATCGACGGCAGCTTCGTCAAGGACATGCTCGACGACCGCATCGATCGCGCGATGGTCGAGATGATCCATCATATCGGCAAGGTGACCGGAAAACGCACCATCGCCGAATTCGTCGAAAGCGACGGCATCGTCGAAGCCTTGAAAGCGATCGGCGTCGATTACGCACAGGGCTATGCGATCGCGCGACCCCAGCCATTCGACGCGGCCGCGGTCCTGCACGGCGGGCACACGGCACAGGGTGCGGTGACGGATGCCTGGGACACGCTGGCCAAGACCCTGCGCCGCAAAGCTGGTTAGGCCTTGGCGCCGCTCGATCCGGCCGGCCTCTCCAACAGGATCGTCGGCTTTTCGTGATAGGTGGTGCGCAGGATTTCGCGATAGCCGTTCTTCTCGGCCACCTTGAGCGACGCGCCGTTTTCCGGATCGATGATGCAGACGGTTCTCGCCTGCCCCAACGCCTCGTCGCTCCAGGCGACGATCCGCCCGACGACTTCGCTTGCAAGCCCCTGGCCATGCGCCTCCGAGGCCAGCGCCCAGCCTGCCTCCGGCACGCCTTCGATCGACGGCTCGATCTCACGCTTCAGATCGTGGAACCCGGCCTCACCGATGAAGCGCTTCGTCTCCTTGTCCTCGATCGCCCAGAAACCGTAGCCGATCAGCGACCACAGGCCGGCATGGCGCAGGAAGCGCATCCAGCTCTCTTCGCGCGTGCGCGGCTTGCCGCCGATGAAACGGGTGACGGCGGGCTCCGCCCACATGACGGCATAGGTCTCGAAATCGTCCAGCCTGTGCGGCCGCAAAACGGTGCGCGCTGTTTCGAGAAGCGGCACGCCGGCTTCCGTCTTGATGCTCATGGCATTGCCCTCCATCGACGCGACAGCGCTTAGCAAAACAGCACGCTCGATCAAGAGCCAGGCCAATGTGTTGGCTCTTCCAGCCATAATGGCCAGGCACGGCTGCATCGCTATGGGCTTTTCGCCTGGCGATGCTAGTTTGCGCGCGAAACCGACCCAAAAGCGCAAGTCGACCGGAGACGCACCATGGACACCACGGACCTGTTGCTGGCGATCGCGCATCACCTTCTGGTGTTCTCGCTGGCCGGCATCATCGGCGCGGAGTTCGTGCTGGTGCGCGGCGATCTGGCAGCGGCGATGCTGAAGCGCCTCGCCGGCATCGACCGCCACTACGGCATCGTCGCCGCGCTCATCGTCATCGTCGGCGTCTGCCGGGTGTTCTTCGGTCTGAAAGGCTGGGAATTCTACGTCTACAATTGGGTGTTCTGGGCAAAGATGGTGGCCTTCGCCATCGTCGGCCTGCTGTCGATCGCGCCGACCATGCGCTTCATCTCCTGGAACAGGCAGGCGAGCGGCAATCCGTCTTTCGCGGTGCCGGCGGCGGAACTGGCTTCGGTGAAGAACTATGTCCGCGCTGAGGGCTTCATCTTCCTGCTGATCCCCGTCTTCGCCGCGGCGATGGCGCGCGGCTACGGCTACTAGGCCTCGGCCGGAAACGTCTCGTCCAGTGGCGTGATCGGCACCAGCGGGGCCGGCACGTCGGTGGTCTTTTCCTTAGACTTGCAGATATCGGCGATGACGCAGGCCGGGCAATCGGGCTTGCGCGCCTTGCAGACATAGCGGCCGTGCAGGATCAACCAGTGATGCGCATGGCGCATGAATTCAGCCGGGATGACCTTGAGCAGCCCTTCTTCGACCTGCTCCGGCGTCTTGCCCGGTGCCAGCCCGATCCGGTTGCCGATGCGGAAGATATGCGTGTCGACCGCCATCGTGTGCTGGCCGAAGGCGACGTTGAGCACGACATTAGCGGTCTTGCGTCCGACGCCCGGCAGCTTCACCAGCTCGTCGCGATCCTGCGGCACCTGGCCCGCATGGTCGTCGATCAGCGCCTTCGACAGCGCGATCACGTTCTTCGCCTTGTTGCGCCACAGACCGATGGTGCGGATGTAATCGCCGACCTTGGCCTCGCCCAGCGCCAGCATCTTGGCCGGCGTGTCGGCCGCCGCGAACAGCGCCTTCGTTGCCTTGTTGACGCCGGCGTCCGTCGCTTGCGCGGACAGCACCACCGCGACCAGCAGGGTGAAGGCGTTGACATAGTCGAGCTCGCCTTTCGGCTCAGGCCGCTGCACGCAAAAGCGCCGGAAGATCTCATGCACCTCGGCGGGGCTATAGAGCGACCGCGAGGCGGCCTTTCGCGGCCGCCGACCAGGCGCCCGGCTGCCACCGGCAGTGGAGGGTTGAGACTTTTTGACAGCTGCGGATTTTTTCGACTTGGGAGGCGCCATTTCCTTCCTATAATATTCCCTCATGAGCGACACAAACGCCTCGTTCCAGGCCGACGAGCCATTTTTCCAGGCCTTGCTGACGCCGCACCGCTCGCTCGGCCGCACCGGCTTCCTGATCCTGATGGGAGCGCTTCTGTTCGGCTGGGCGGTCACCGGCGCCTTCTTCCTGGCGCACGGCGCCTGGCCGGTGTTCGGCTTCTTCGGTCTCGACGTGATCGCCGTCTACATCGCCTTCCGCGCCAATTACCGGGCCGCGCGCGCCCGCGAGGAAATCTCGGTCTCGCGCACCAGTCTCGACATTCGCAAGACAGCGCCGTCCGGTCGTTCGGAGGCGCATCATTTCAATCCGTTCTGGACGCGGTTTTCGATCGCCCGCCACAGCGAGATCGGCATCACCAAGATGGCCGTCGAAGCGCAGGGCAAGAGCGTGGCGATCGGCGGCTTCCTCAATCCCGACGATCGCGAGAGTTTTGCCACCGCCTTCTCGCGCGCGCTGGCGACCGCCAAGACACGCTGAGCATGATCCCGAACCGAAGGTCCGCGTCAGCGAAAAGCGGACGCCGGTTTTCGGACAAGATCATGCTCGGAGCAAACAAGCCTTTCAGAACCGGTAGCGCAAGAGCCTGCCGACCTTGCGCATCGCTGGGATGAGCTTCCAGAGACCGACGAACAAACGCGCCGACCAGCCCAGCCGCGCCCCTTGCTCCGGCTTGTAGGATGGGATCTCGCCGATGAAGCGAAGTTTGGGTACCGCGCGCTCCAATTCGCGCGGATCCTCTATGGCCCAATGGACTGCGGCGCCGGTCGCCTTGATGGCCGGATTGAGGCGCATCAGCTTCAGGCCGAACCGGCTATAGGCGTCGAACATCAGCTCGCCGCCGGCAAGATGCGAGACAAGCCGCGCAAGCAGCCGCGGTCCCTCCTCGGCTGGAAGATAGGGTGTCAGCCCCTCGGCCGCCACGATCGCCAGGCGATTGCGGGGCACCGCGGCCAGCCAGCCCGGTTCGGTCACCGAGGAAGCGATCAGATGGTAACGGTCCCTGGACGGATAGAGCCTGCGCCTGAGCTCGACGACGTCCGGATAGTCGACGTCGAACCAGTCGACGCCTTGCGGCGGGTCGACGCGAAATATCCGCGTATCGAGCCCGCATCCCAGATGCAGCACGATCGCGTCCGGATATCTTGCGAGGAAATCCGCGACGCAGACGTCCAGTGTCTTCGCCCTGATTGCAAATCCCAGCCCGAGATTGCCGTCGACCTTGAGCCTTGCGAAATCATAGTCGATCTTGCGCACCGCCTCGTCGGCGAAGCGATCCTGAAGCAATGAATTGGGCAGCCGGCTCTCCAGCGCCTTGCCGTAGAGCGTCATCAGCAAGGTTTCCCTTGCCCCGGTCATATCGACCTTTTCGCCGGCCATGATCGTCCTTTTCGGCCCGAAGCTCACTCTATCTGGGTGTGGATGGCAGGAAGGCAAGTTTCGGGTGGAGGCAAAGTTCTGGAAGGCCGATATTCGGGACAAGGAGATATTGCCATGAACGCTCAGATGACCATGAATACCCGCATGAAACCGACCGCGATCCTCCAGAACGACATCACGCCGGAAGGCAGCGACTACGAGGTCGTGCGCCGCGCCATCGAGAAGATCAGCCTCGACTATCGCGACCAGCCCTCGCTCGAGGTCCTGGCCGAAGAGGTCGGCGAGACGCCCACCGGCCTGCAGAAACTCTTCACCCGCTGGGCCGGCCTATCGCCCAAGGCCTTCCTGCAGGCGGTGACGCTCGACCATGCGCGCAGGCTGCTCGATTCCGGCATGCCGCTGCTGGAGACCTCGTTCGAGCTCGGCATGTCCGGTCCCGGCCGGCTGCACGACCTCTTCGTCACCCATGAGGCGATGTCGCCCGGCGACTACAAGACCCGGGGCGCGGGCCTCACCATCCGCTACGGCTACCACATCTCGCCTTTCGGCATTGCGCTGATCATGGTCACCGACCGAGGTCTCGCGGGCCTCGCCTTCTGTGACGCCGGCGGCGAGCGGGCGGCCTTCGCCGACATGTCCGGCCGCTGGCCGAACGCGACTTACGTCGAGGACATGTCGGCCACCCAGGCTTACGCCGCGCGGGTCTTCGACCCGACGCAATGGCGCGCCGACCAGCCGCTGCGCGTGGTGATGATCGGCACCGATTTCCAGCTTCGCGTCTGGGAAGCGTTGCTGCGCATCCCGATGGGCAGGGCCTGCACCTATTCCTCGATCGCGGCAAGCATCGGCGCACCCAGCGCCAGCCGGGCCGTGGGCGCGGCCGTGGGCGCCAACCCGATGTCCTTCGTGGTGCCCTGCCACCGGGCGTTGGGCAAGTCCGGCGCGCTCACCGGCTATCACTGGGGGCTGACGCGCAAACGCGCCATCCTCGGCTGGGAAGCGGGGCAAGTAGCGTCGTGAAGTCGACGGCCAAGGCCCTGTGGAGATCTTCCTAGCACTTTGATTTTGCGCATGATCCTTTCTAAAATCGGTTCCGATTTTCAGGGGCATGCGTTAGCCTCCCGCGCAACCAGCGGGAGGCACTTTCTTGATTATCGTTGTCGGCTCTATCAACCTCGACCTCATCGCCAATGTCGACCGCTTGCCGGCGCCCGGCGAGACGGTGCGCGGTTCCGGCTTCGCCACCGCGCCCGGCGGCAAGGGCGCCAACCAGGCCCTGGCCGCGGCGCGCGCCGGCGCGCAAGTGCGCATGGTAGGCGCGGTCGGCAAGGATAGCTTTGCCGCCGAGGCGCTCGCCCTTCTCAAGGCCGGCAATGTCGATCTGTCCGGTGTCGGCCAGAGCTTCGCCTCCACCGGCACGGCGTTGATCCTGGTCGGCGCTGATGGAGAGAACGTCATCGCCGTCGTGCCGGGCGCCAATGATTCGGTGGTGCCGGGCGATATCGCCAAGGCCTTCCTCAAAAAGGGCGACGTCGTGCTCTTGCAGCATGAGATCCCGCTGCAGGCGGTCGACGCCACACTCGACGCGGCGCGCGCGGCGGGCGCTGTCAGCGTGCTCAACACCGCCCCTTTCCGTGCCGAGGCCGCCGGCTTCGTCGGCAAGGCCGATTATGCCGTCGCCAACGAAACCGAGTTCGATCTCTATGGCGAGGCGCTGGCGCTTTCGGGGCGCGATCGCCCTGCCCGCATGCGCGACTATGCCAAGAAGACAGGCCGCGCCATCGTCGTCACGCTCGGTGGCGACGGAGTGCTGGCCGCCACGCCGGACGATTTCCTCACCGTTCCGGCGCTGAAGATCACGCCGGTCGACACGGTCGGCGCGGGCGACACCTTCTGCGGTTATTTCGGCGCCGGCCTGTCGTCCGGCCTGCCGCTTCAGGAGGCGCTCACCCGCGCCGCCGCGGCTGGCTCGCTCGCCTGCCTGAAACCCGGCGCGCAGCCGGCAATTCCACCGGCAAAGGATGTCGACGCCGCCTTGGCGGCGGCGCGGTAATGGCCATGCGTCCCGTCACCAAGCACGCAGTGCCGCCGGCCGGCGATATCTGCCGCCTCCCCGCTGTCGAGCTTGCAGGGAAGATCAGGCAGCGCCATTTGTCGGCGCGCGAGGTGGCCGGCGCTTTCCTCGACCGCATCGAGGCGGTGAACCCGCTGGTCAACGCCGTCGTTTCGCTGCGCGAGCGCGCCGATATCCTGGCCGAGGCCGACAGGGCCGATGCTCATCTGGCCCGCGGCGGCGAGGCCGGAGCGCTCTTCGGCCTGCCGATCGCCATCAAGGACCTCGCCCTGACCAAGGAGCTCAGAACCACCTTCGGCTCGCGGATCTTCGCCGATTTCATCCCCGACGTGGACGATTTCTTCGTCGAGCGCGTCCGCAAGGCCGGCGCCATCATCATCGGCAAGACCAATGTCCCGGAATTCGGGCTGGGCTCCAACACCTACAATCCGGTCTTCGGGCCGACGCTCAACGCCTTCGACCCGGCGCTGACCGCCGGCGGCTCGAGCGGCGGCGCGGCCGTGGCGCTGGCGCTCGACATGGTGCCGGTCGCCGATGGCAGCGACTTCGGCGGCTCGCTGCGCAATCCGGCAGCCTACAACAATGTCTACGGCTTCCGTCCCTCGCAGGGCCTTGTGCCTGCAGGCCCGGACTTCGATGTCTTCCATTCGCAGATGGGCGTCGAAGGCCCGATGGGCCGCAACATTCGCGACATCGCGCTTTTGCTCGACGAACAGGCCGGCTATCACCCGCACGCGCCGCTGTCATATGCCAAGGAGGGTTCGTTCCTCGACGGCTTGGGCGCGAAAGCGTCCGGCGGCCGCATCGCCTGGCTGGGCGACCTCGGCGGCCATCTGCCGACGGAACCGGGCGTGCTCGACCTTTGCGAGGCCGCGCTTGCCCGCTTCGCCGCTGCATCCTTCCGCAGCGAGGCCCTGGTTCCGGATGTCGATTTCGAGGGGCTCTGGCAGGCCTTTGTCATCTTGCGCCAGGCGAGCAGCGGCTGCGGGCTGAAGGCGCACTACGACGACCCGGCAAAACGCAAACTTCTGAAGCCCGAGGCTGTCTGGGAAGTGGAGCAGGCGATGGGCCTGACCGCGCCGCAGGTCCATGCCGCCAGCGTCCGGCGCACCTCGTGGCACCGAACGCTGCTTTCGCTGTTCGAGCGTTTCGACCTGATCGCGCTGCCAACCGCGCAGGTCTTCCCGTTCGACGTCACGACCCACTGGCCGCGCGAGGTCGCGGGACGACCCATGGACAGCTATCACCGCTGGATGCAGGTCTCCGCCTTCGCCACCCTGGGCGGCTGCCCGGCGCTTAGCGTCCCGGCGGGGTTCGACGAAAAGGGCCGACCCATGGGCATGCAGTTGATCGGTCGCCCACGCGGCGACCTCGCTGTGCTCAAGGCCGGCGCCGCCTATGAGGCGATATTGCCGTGGACGGCGGGCGCCTGCTGAGCAGCCTCTGAATCGGGCAAGTCGGCACCGCTTGCGCCAACAGTGAAGCCGTGCATTGATCCAGCAGCCACCGCCGCACCACCTCTGTCGGTCCGAGGAAAGACCATGTCGCTGGAACTTTACGCAACCTATGTCGTTGCCTGCATCGTCATCATCCTGGTGCCCGGTCCGACGGTGACGCTGATCATCGCCAACAGCATCCGCCACGGCTCGCGCGCGGGCCTGGCCAACGTCGCCGGCACCCAGGCCGGGCTCGCGATCATGATCGCCATCGTCGGCATCGGCCTCAACACACTGATCGCCGGCATGGGCCACTGGTTCGAGTGGGTGCGGCTGATCGGCGCCGCCTATCTGATCTGGATGGGCGTGCAGATGTTCCGCTCCAAGGGCACGCTCAATCCTGACGGAACGGCGAGAAAACCGCGCGGCGGCTTCTTCCTGCAGGGTTTTCTGGTGGCGATCAGCAATCCGAAGACCTTGGTCTTCTTCGGCGCCTTCTTCCCGCAGTTCATCGCGCCGCAGGGCAATTACACGCTACAGATCGTCGTGATGGGCCTGACCGCGATGATCTTCGCCGCCATGTCGGATTCGACCTACGCGCTTGCCGCCGGGCGCGCCGGCCGGCTGCTGTCGGCCAGCCGCGTCAGGCTGATGTCCAGGATCAGCGGCAGCTTCCTGGTCGGCGGCGGGCTATGGCTGGCGTTCTCGAAGGCGAAGTAAGCGACGGACCCGCCGTCCCCCCAATTATTTTTGCAAGCATATTGAAGAGCTGTGAGCGCCCCCACAACTCTTGGTCATGAACAAGTCAAACGTTTCCTTCCGGAATCGCTTGCTTATTTGGCGATACGAGTACAGCGACGCCGTCCTCGGCGTCGCTTTCTTCTGCGCCTTGGCACTGACGGTTGGGGCTTCCGTCTTAAGGCTGCAGAACGATCCTGTCGTTGCAACGCAACGTGTGACGGGCGTAGTTGAGCATGTCAGCTTGGCACCTATTAATCCCAAAGCCGCAGTTGGTCGCGGGATCTACTATATCTACGACGTCCGTCTTCAAGACGACAATGCGCTGGTCTTGGTCGATGGCGATGTGGGGACTCCTCACTCTATCGGCTCGATCATCCCCATCGAGCGGCAGCACCACAAGCGGGGCGTCGACACCTACCGATTGTTCGACGGGTGACGGCGCACGCCTTGTAATCCTCGACGGTCAGTTGAGCCGCCCCAGCCTCTCGACCAGCAGCGCGAAGAAGCCGTCATGGTCGATGTCACGCATCACCATGGCGTTCTTTTTCCGCTTGGTGACACCCCACCAGTCGATCACCGTCATGCCCATGGTGAGCTCCGACGCGGTCTCGACGCTGACATTGCAATGGCGGCCCTTGAACAGCTCCGGCTTGATCAGATAGGCGATCACGCACGGATCGTGCAGCGGCCCGCCATCGGTGCCGTATTTTTCCTCGTCGTAGCGCTCGAAAAACTCCAGCATCTCGGCGGTCGCGGTGCCGACCTTGGTGCCGAGCTGGCGGAAAGCCTGCGTGCGCTTGGACGTGGTCAGCGCCTTGTGGGTGACGTCGAGCGGCATCATCACGATCGGAATGCCCGACTTGAACACCAGATCGGCGGCCTGCGGGTCGACATAGATGTTGAATTCGGCGGCCGGCGTGACATTGCCGCCCTCGAAGAAGCCGCCGCCCATCAAGACGATTTCCTTGATGCGGGGCGCGATTCTCGGCTCGCGGATCAGCGCCAGCGCGATGTTGGTGAGCGGTCCGAGCGGGCAGAGCGTGATCGTGCCGCTTTCCTCGCTCATCAGCGTCTCGACGATGAAATCGACGGCGTATTGTTCCTGCAACGGCATGGTCGGCTCTGGCAGTTGCGGGCCGTTCAGGCCGGTCTTGCCGTGCACTTCCTCGGCGGTGACGAGTTCGCGCGCCAGCGGCCGGATGGCGCCGGCATGGACCTTGATGTCGGGCCGGCCGGCCAGTTCGCAGATCTTGCGGGCGTTGTTCTGGGTCAGTTTCAGCGGCACGTTGCCGGCAACCGCAGTGATGCCGACGATCTCCAGCTCCGAACTGCCGAGCGCCAGCAATATGGCGACGGCATCGTCCTGGCCGGGATCGGTGTCGATGATGATCTTTCTGGACTGGGGCATTTCAATTCCTTTGGGGAGTCTTTTTGGGCGGGATTTAGAGCATGATCCCGAAAAGTGGGACCGGTTTTCGGACAAGATCATGCTCCAACGAAGTGCTGAACCAGGATGGCGGGTTCAACGAAACGTCATCCTGATTTCAGTGGCTTGAACTTGATCGCGCGGCGGACCATATCAAGACCATCGGGAAAAATGCCATCCGGGTTTTTCCAGTTTGTGTCGCTCTTCAGAGGACAGTGTAACAATGAGTCGAATGACGCCCTTCTCCAGCCCGCTTCTTCTGGGCTTCGATGCCATGGAAAAGACGCTTGAGCGTCTGGCGAAGTCCGGCGACAGCTATCCCCCGTACAATATCGAGCGCCTCGACGCCGCCGACGGCAAGGCCGAAAGGCTGCGCATCACGCTGGCCGTTGCCGGTTTCGCCGAGAGCGACCTCGATGTCACCACGGAGGAGAACCAGCTAATCGTGCGCGGACGTCAGACTGACGACACCGAGCGCGAATTTCTCCACCGCGGCATCGCCGCGCGCCAGTTCCAGCGCTGTTTCGTGCTGGCCGACGGCATGCGGGTGATCGCGGCGGAGCTGAAGAACGGCCTGTTGTCGGTCGATCTCGACCGGCCGGAGGCCGAGCGGCTGGTACGGAAAATAAACATATCGGTGAAAGACTGATCTTTGCCGATGGCTCTGTGCGAGGCGGCCAATCCTGGCGTCCTCGCGCCAAGGAGGCTTGAAATGACCAGAACTGACGAAACGACCACCATGACCAGCGGCGAACTCGCCCATCTCGGCGAAGGTTCGGTCGCCTATCTCAGGAAAGTGTCGAGCGACGACCTGCGCGGCCGCTTCCCCGGCCTCGACGAAATCGCGCCCGGTATGGAGCTGTGGGCGCTGTTTGCCGCCAACGGCCAGCCAATCCTGCTTTCCGATGCCCGTGACCGGGCGCTGGCGGGTGCGCTGGAGAACGACCTGACCACAGTCGCGATCCACTAACGCGACTCTCTGGCCTTCGAGACTCCTGGCCTTCGAAATGAAAAGGGCCGCCCACGGCGACCCTCCGAAGGTTTCAATCCTAAGATTTCAGGCCGCGTGCGAGGCCTGTGTGTCCGACAGCAAGGCGTGGATCGCCACCGCGTCGCGCGTGCCCCTGATCTTGGCCACGGTGTCGGCGTCGCGCAGCACGCGCGCGATGCGCGACAGCGCCTTGAGATGGTCTGCGCCGGCGCCTTCCGGCGCAAGCAGCAGGAACACTAGGTCGACCGGCTGGTCGTCGAGCGCCTCGAAATCGACCGGCGTTTCCAGTCGGGCGAAGACGCCGGCGATCCGCTTCACGCCGGCGAGCTTGCCGTGCGGAATGGCGATGCCGTTGCCGACGCCGGTCGAGCCTAGGCGTTCGCGCTGCAGGATGGTGTCGAACACCTCCCGTTCCGGAATCCCCGAAATCGCCGAGGCCCTCTCCGACAGCAATTGCAGAAGCTGCTTTTTGGAATTCGCTTTCAACGCCGGCATGATCGCCGGGACGCTGATGAGATCACTGAGATCCATGCTTGAAAAATCCCTTGCTCGCCTGCCGCGCCAGTCGTCGCCCCCTCGCGCGGCTGGCTTTTTATCCCTGCGCGACTTTGGTCGTCGACGGATCGATCCAGCCGATATTGCCGTCCGGCCGGCGGTAGACGATGTTGAGATGGTCGGTTCCGGCGTTGCGGAACAAGAAGACCGGGCTGTCGCTGTTGTCGAGTTCGATGACCGCCGAAGCTACCGACATGGTCCGCAGCGTCATGCTTGATTCGGCGACGATGACCGGAGCGAAGTCCTCCGGAATATCTTCCTCATCGTCGGTGAGAGGAGCCATCACGGTGTAGGCGATGTCGGTCGGCTCTTCGCCATTGCCGTTGCCCGTATTGCGCGACTTCAGCCGGCGCTTGTAGCGCCGCAGCCGTGTTTCCAGGCGGTCGGCGGCCGCCTCGAAGGCCAGCGTCGGATCCTGGGCGTCGCCGGTCGCCTGCAGCGAAGCGCCGGAATCGAGCCGGACCATGCAGTCGGCGGAGAAACGCGACCCCGATTTGATGACCGTGACATGTCCTGAAAAACCCCGATCGAAATATTTCTCGATCGCCTCGCCGACCCGGTCGTTGATGCGCGTACGGAACGCATCGCCGATGTCCATGTGTTTTCCCGAAATGCGTAGATTCATCTGAAAACTGACCTTCCTTGCTCAGGCTTCAAACTGTTCCCGAGTTTATACCCGTGGTGCGCGCGCACAAGCTTTGCAGCGGCATGCGCGCCGATTTTAGACCCGAACTTTCCGGTTGATCACAAGTCGCCTTCTTGGCCGTCCGCGGCCTTGTCTGACGGACCCATTCGCAAGCTGGCATTACCGCCCTGCTCATGCGGGCGGGCTTCTAGCCACTTCATTGCGGCTTGTCAATCAAGCTTGGGAATTGTGGAGAACTGTCGAGATTCAGGGGCGGCCTAGCGGCCGGCGTTCGCCAGCGCTCGCTTCTCCCGCCGCCGCTGCACCGACGATGGGATGTTCATGCCTTCGCGGTATTTCGCGACGGTACGGCGCGCGATATCGACGCCGCTTTCCTTGAGCATGTCGACGATGGCGTCGTCGGAAAGCACGTCGGCGGGCTTTTCCTCATCGATCATCTGCTTGATGCGGTCGCGCACGGCCTCGGACGAATGCGCTTCGCCGCCTTCGGCCGAGGCGATGGACGCGGTGAAGAAATAGCGCAGCTCGAAGACGCCGCGCGGCGTCAGCATGTATTTGTTGGCGGTGACGCGGCTGACGGTCGATTCATGCATGCCGATGGCGTCGGCCACCGTGCGCAGGTTGAGCGGCTTGAGGTGGCGCACGCCGTGGACGAGGAACGCATCCTGCTGCCGCACGATCTCGGACGCCACCTTGAGGATGGTCTTGGCCCGTTGGTCGAGACTGCGCGTCAGCCAGTTGGCGTTCTGCAGGCATTCTGCGAGAAAGTCCTTTTCCGCCTGGTCCTTGGCGTGGCTCGAAATGCGGGCGAAGTAGACATTGTCCACCAGCACGCGCGGCAGCGTGTCGGCGTTGAGCTCCACCGCCCAGCTGCCGTCATTGGCGGCGCGGACCTCGACATCGGCGACGATCGCATCGCTCGCGCCGCCCGAAAACGCCAGGCCGGGGCGCGGATCGAGCGCGCGGATCTCGGCCAGCATGTCGAGCAGATCCTCCTCGTCGACGCCGCAGATGCGTTTCAGCGTCTGGAAATCCCGCCGCGCCAGAAGCTCGAGGTTGGCGACCAGCGCCTTCATCGCCGGATCGAGCCGGTCGCGCGCAGCAAGCTGCAGCGACAGGCACTCGGCAAGGTCGCGCGCGAAAAGTCCCACCGGCTCGAAGGTCTGGCAGACGCCAAGCACATGCGCCATCGCCGCCTTATCCGCGCCGAGCCGGACCGCGATCTCATCGAGTTCGGTGCGCAAATAACCGGCTTCGTCGAGCCCGTCGGCCAGCTCACCCGCGATCAGCCGCTCGCCGGGGCTGAGCGAAGCAAGCGCGATCTGCTCGCCGACATGCTCGCGCAGCGTAATGGCGGCCGCGGCCATGTCGCCGACGTCGAACCCCTCGGACGATGCTGCGCCCGCGCCGCCCCCAGCGGCCGACTTCCATTGCGCCGTGAGATCCGGCCCCAGCCTCTCGCTGGTGCCTGGATCGTCGGGAAACAGGTTCTCCAGGGAAGAATCGAGCTTTTGCGAGATCGCTTCCGCGCTCCACTCCGTCTCGCCCTCGAACCAATCGCCTTCGGTATCCTTTTCCGGCGACGCCTCGCTTTTCTGGGATAGATCGCCGGCGGCATCGTCCTGCGGTTCGGCCCGTTCCAGCAGCGGGTTGCGCTCGATCTCCTCGTCGATGAAGCGCTCGAGCTCGACATGGGTGAGCTGCAGCAGCCGGATCGACTGCATCAGCTGCGGCGTCATCACCAGCGACTGGGACTGTCTGAGCTGCAGTTTGGCTGCCAGCGCCATGGTGTGATTCAAACGCCTCGTCTACGCATCGGACTGTGCCGAAGCAGATTTTCCCGGCCAGGCATAGAAACTGGCCCGGCTTTTGCTTGTCAAGGAAAACGCTAGCAGTTGCGGCTTACCGGAGCGTTATCGAGCGCTAAAATGACCGAAAACCGTGACGCGGCCATCGAAACCGCGTCGGAACCCGCGGGTCAGAGCGTAAAACCCTCGCCGAGATAGAGACGCCGCACATCGGCGTTGGCGACGATCTCATCGGCGCGGCCATGCGTCAGCACCTGGCCGGCATGGATGATGTAGGCGCGGTCGATCAGGCCGAGCGTCTCGCGCACATTGTGGTCGGTGATCAAGACGCCGATGCCGCGCGCCGTGAGATGGCGAACGAGCTGCTGGATGTCGGCGACGGCGATCGGGTCGATGCCGGCGAAGGGCTCGTCGAGCAGCATATAGGCCGGCCGCGTCGCCAGCGCCCGCGCGATTTCAAGGCGACGCCGTTCGCCGCCCGACAGCGACATGGACGGCGCCTTGCGCAGATGGCTGATGTGAAACTCCTCGAGCAGTTCGTCGAGCGTGCGCTCGCGTTCCTTGCGGCTCTTTTCCACCACCTCCAGCACGGCGCGAATGTTCTGCTCGACATTCAGGCCGCGAAAGATCGACGCTTCCTGCGGCAGGTAGCCGATGCCGAGGCGGGCCCGCCGGTACATCGGCATCGAGGTGACATCGAAGCCGTCGATCTCGATCGAACCTTCGTCGACGGGAACAAGGCCGGTGACCATGTAGAAACAGGTCGTCTTGCCTGCGCCGTTGGGGCCGAGCAGGCCGACCGCCTCGCCGGCGCGCACGCCGAGCGTCACCCCGCTCACCACCTTGCGGCCCTTGTAGCTCTTGGTCAGGCCCTTGGCGATCAGGGTGCCCTTGAACTTCGCCTTGTCGGTGCCGACCGTCGCCGGCGCAGCGGGTTGTGCGGCCGCCCGTCCCGGAAGACGGGCCAGCAGCGAAGTCACGCCGGCCATTAGTTGCTCGACGCTCCCTGCTGCTGCGCGTCCTGTTTCTGCGGCTTGAACATCATGATGACGCGCGGACAGCCCTCGACGTTGCCGAGGCCGCTCTTCATCTGCACGGTGAGCTTGCAGCCCTTGAGCACATTGTCGCCCTGCGACAGCACCACTTCCTTACCCGAAAGCACCAGCACCTGCGTCTTCATGTCGAATTTGCCGGTGTCGCCGGTGGCGATCTGGTCGTTCGATTTGATGTAGACTTTGTTCTCGACCTCGAGGTGGTCGATATTGGCCGCGCCCGTCATCGCCGATGCGCCGGCCGCCGCGCTTTTGTCAGCTTTTGGGTCCTTGACGTAGTAGACCGTCATCTTGCCGGCTTTGAGCAGGGTCGGCCCCTGATTGACGGTGACATTGCCGCTGAATATGGCCATGCTGTCGGCCTGGCGGACCTCAAGCTTATCGCTTTCGATCTGGATCGGCTGGTCGCCTGACAGTTTCAACCCCGGGATCTGGCTGGTCGCGCTCGATTGCGCGAACGAATGCACGGTTGCCAAAAGCAGCAATGCGGAAGCAGCGCCCGGAAGCCATGCGGATTTACTGCGACGCATTCTGTTCTCCACCGTTTACCCCCGCTGCCTTCAGCGCGGTTGGATCTATGTTGACGCGAACCCGGTTCTCGAAGACCACGAGCCTGCCATTGTCCTCGACCGACATCGAGTCCGCGGTGATGCGCGACCCGCCACGGCTGACGTCGACCGGATTGCTCGTCTTCATAGAGCCTTTGCCCATGTCTAGGAAGATCGATTTGAACTTCGCCACTAGGCCGTCCGTCGTCGTCACGCTGACCTCGCTGGTCAGGTCCATCGTATTGGCGTCGCGATTGTAGATACCGTGCGCGGCGTCGACCGACACGATGTTGTCGGTAGCGACGGGCAGTTTGGCATTGATGCCGTCGAGGTCGATGACGGCTTGCTGCCCGACATCCTGCGTCGCCCTGGTCGCCGTCAGCGAATAGGGCAGCTTCTGCTTGGTGAAGCCGTTGAGCTTCGGATTGGCCATCACCAGCTTGCCGTCGGAGAACGCCGTGCCATCGGCCTGCACCGAGACGGACAGGGGCGCCTTGAGGTAGGAGTAGACCGGAAAGGCGACGGCGATCGCGACAGCGAGCAGCGGCACGGCGAATTTCAGCACGCGGACGCGGCGCGAGTGCCGCTGCGCGCGGTTGAAGGCATCGCCACGCGTGCCGTCTTGGCTCGCGGGAGCCGATGCCTCACCGGCATCGCTCGTTTCGTCAGATCGCGCCAACATGACTTTTCTAATGGACCTTTGCCCGCCCAAACACCGCCTATAGGTGGTATGCCGGCACCTACAAGCAAGCACAAGCGGAGGAAAACTGCAAAAATGTGACAACTGCCGCCCGCAAAATCGAGAGGAATCCGGCGAGACGGCTTGTACTTCATAGCAGATACGGACTGCTTGCGTTAATTTTTCGTGAGGCCGGCGTCAACGCCGAAGCCCCAAACCAGGTCTTTCAAGGCAATTCCAGGACAAGTCCGAGCGGTTTTCCGACGGGAATTGCATCAGGACAAGGAATAGTGCGTATCACCATTCCGTGAAGCGGTGACCGCTCCAGGAAACGGTAGCCGTGCGCCGAGGCTTGCTTTAAAAGCGTGCTTCCACCCATCCACGAGGCTGACGATGGCAATGAGAGCCGACGACCTGATCGACCGCCGCCGCTTGCGCCGCAAGCTGACGTTCTGGCGCGTCGCCGCGTTTCTGGTTCTGGCGGCTGCAATTATCGCCTTCTCGGCCTGGGTCTATGACGACAATTTTACCGGCCGGGCAGTGCCTCATATCGCCAAGGTCAAGATTGAAGGCACCATCACCGAAGACGAGGAACTACTCAAAAGGCTGGAAGCTATCCGCACGTCGCCGGAGGTGAAGGGCGTCATCCTCTCGATCGATTCGCCCGGAGGCACCACGGTCGGCGGAGAGTCGATCTTCGATCAGGTGCGCAAGCTTGCCGGCGACAAGCCGGTGGTGGCCGAAGTCGGCACGCTGGCGGCATCCGCCGGCTACATGATCGCCAGCGCCGCCGACCACATCGTCGCCCGCAAGACCTCCATCGTCGGCTCTATCGGGGTGCTGATCCAGTATCCGGACGTCAGCGGCCTCATGGATAAGCTCGGCATCAAGCTTGAGGAAGTGAAATCGTCGCCGCTCAAGGCTTCGCCCTCGCCCTTCAAGCCGACCAATGACGACGAGCGCGCCATGGTGCGCAAGCTGATCCTCGACAGTTACGACTGGTTCGTCGGCATCGTCGCCGACCGCCGCAAGATGACGCATGATCAGGCGCTGGCGCTGGCCGACGGCTCGATCTTCACCGGCCGCCAGGCTTTGGCCAACCATCTGGTCGACGCCGTCGGCGGCGAGCAGGAGGCGATCGACTGGCTGGCGACAAAGGGCGTGGACGGCAAGCTCAAGGTCGTCGAGTGGAAGGACAAGGACAGGCGCGGCGGTTTCCTGTTTTCCCAGTCGATGGCAAAAATGGCGGCCAAGGCCCTCGGCCTGCCCGATGCCGGCGGCGATGTCATTCACGAGCTCGGTGCCGACCGCTTGTTTCTTGACGGTCTCGTTTCGGTCTGGCACCCTTGAGGGCCGTTGGTACCAGCCAAAAAAGCAATAAAATCATCCTGATAATCGATCGCTGTGGTTTTACGGGGAACGTTGTATGATCAAATCCGAGCTTGTGCAGATCATTGCTGCACGCAACCCGCACCTTTTTCTGCGCGATGTCGAAAACATCGTCGGCGCGATCTTTGACGAGATCACCGATGCGCTTGCCGAGGGCAACCGGGTCGAATTGCGCGGTTTCGGCGCCTTTTCGGTGAAAAACCGTCCCGCCCGCACCGGCCGCAACCCGCGCACCGGCGAATCCGTCGAAGTCGAGGAAAAGTGGGTGCCGTTCTTCAAGACCGGCAAGGAGTTGCGCGAAAGGCTGAACGGCGGCAAATAGGCGCCGCGCCGGCGGGTTGAAACGGGATCTTGGCGCAAAGCGGCTTCACCATGGAGATCTGATGTTCAATCGCTTCATCCTCGTCGTGGTCTTCGTGCCGCTGGCAATCATCCTGATCGCGCTCGCCGTCGCCAACCGCGGCGCCGTCGCCTTCACGGTCGACCCATTCCATCCCGGCAACCCGGCGCTGACGCTGAGCCTGCCGCTTTTCATCCTCCTGTTCCTGGCTTTGGCCATCGGCATGGTCGTCGGCAGCCTGGCCACCTGGGTGAAGCAGGGGCGCTACCGCAAGCTCGCGCGCCAGCGCGGCCTGGAAGCCGAAAACCTGCGCCAGGCGGTGAGCCGCCCGCCCGTGGCGCCCAATGGACCGGCGCTGCCCAAAGCGAACTAGCTAACGCCTCACGGAGCCTCCGATGCTGACCATTTCGGCCGCCGAGGTCGACCGCGCGCTGACCTTTCCGGGCCTTGTCGAGACATTGCGCACCGCCTTCCGCGAAGGCGCCGTGCAGCCGGTTCGCCATCATCATGGCGTGGCGCGCCCGGATGGCGCCGCCTCGACCCTGCTTTTGATGCCGGCCTGGACCGACTTCAACGCCGCCGGCACCTCTGCGGGAGGCCATATCGGCGTCAAGATCGTCACCGTGTCGCCGGACAACAACACAAAAGGCAAGCCGGCGGTGATGGGCCTCTACCTTTTGCTGGACGGCGTCACCGGCGAGCCGCAGGCGTTGATCGACGGCCAGCGGCTGACCCAGTGGCGCACGACCTGCGCCTCGGCGCTCGCCGCCTCCTATCTCGCCCGCAAGGACGCCTCGCGGCTTCTGGTGATCGGCGCCGGCGCGCTGTCGCCCTTCCTTGCCAAGGCGCATTCAGCGGTCCGGCCGATCACATCCATCCGCATCTGGAACCGCACGCCCGCCAACGCCGAAAAGGTGGCGGCCGCCTTGCGCGCCGAAGGCCTTCCGGCGAGTGCCGCCGGCGATCTCGACGCCGAGCTTGCCGAGGCCGACATCGTCGCCTCGGCGACGATCTCGAACACGCCGCTGGTCAAGGGCGCGCTGCTGAAACCGGGCACCCATGTCGATCTCGTCGGCGGCTTCACGCCCGATATGCGCGAGGCCGATGACGACGCCATTTCCCGTGCCCGCGTCTATGTCGACACCCGCGCCGGCGCCACCAAGGAGGCGGGCGACATCGTCCAGCCGCTGGCCTCGGGCGTGCTGAAGCCGGAAGCGATCGTCGCCGATCTGCACGAACTCGCGCGCGGCGAGAAACAGGGCCGGCAAGACGACAGCGAGATCACACTGTTCAAGTCGGTTGGCGCGGCGCTTGAGGATCTCGCCGCCGGTATCGCCGTCTACAAGGCGCTCAAGTAGCCGCTAATGCATGTCGCGCAAAAGTGGCCTCGGTTTTGCGACAACGACATGCATCAAGCAACGACCTAATTTAGGTCAGGTTGGCTCCCATCGCTTCGCTGATCAGCCGGAAATCGCGCTCGCTGATCTCGAACAGGCCGAAGCGCAACTGGTAGCCCCAGTTCGGCTTGCCGGCGGTAAAATCCAGCCTGTCGAGCAACGGCTTGATCGGCGCTTCCTTGGCCTCGCGCCAGTCGACGTCGCGCCGCGCAGGCGTGAACCCGCCGCCCATGACGCCCTCATAGACTTCCCCTTGCCGCACCGTGCCTATCGCCGTGAAGGATTGCAGCCCGTCCTTCTCGCGAGCACGGTGCTCGGCGAGTAGTAGACGATGCCGTCGCCCGGCTTGATACGGCGCAACGGGGCCGCCTTGCCGTGATTGACCTGCATGAAGCCATCTTTGCGGCCGATCCGCACGTGCTCGGCCGATGCGACGGCAACCCAGAAGGCGCTCATCCTTGCGCTCCCTCGAACGGCCAGTAGACGCGCAGACGATGATTGTCCGGATCGAGCGCGACGAAGGTACGGCCGAAATCGAGATCGGTTGGGGCCTGCAGCGCGTTGAGGCCTTTGCCAGTCCAATCCGCGTGGGTGGCATCGACCGCCGCCGCGTTCTCGACGACAAGCACAAGCTCGCCACCACCGCCTGTGGCCGTCGCAGCCGGCTCCACCGTGTGGCGTGACCAGAGGCCGAGCTTGAAACCCTTGTCGAGCACGAACATCGCGAAGGTCGGCGAGGATTCGACCGGCTCGCGTCCAAGCAACGAGGCGTAGAACGCACCGCTCCTTTCCGGGCTGTCGACATAGAGGATGACGAAATTCGGCGTGGTCATGTCTGATCTCCAAAGTGTCTGAACCTTGGGAACCATACGTGGGCCTGCTGTCAGATTCTGGCAGCAGCGATCAGCCGGAAGCGTCTTTCGCTCCATTCTGGCCCGGCGCATCGAGCGTCGCCCGCCACTCTTTCAGCATCGCCTGGCGGCGGCGCGGATAGCGGATGTCGGTCGCTGTCAGGTCGGATATCCGGTCGGCGCGGAAATGCCGGAAATCCTGGCGCGTCTCGCACCACGCCGCCATCACCCGCACCTTGTCGAAGAAGGCGAGCGCGAATGGCCAGACCACGCGCTTCGACGTCGAACCGCCGGCATCGCGATAAAGGAAACCGAGCTTGCGCTCCTCGCGGATCGCCTGCCGCACGACACCGAGGTCGATCGTTTCGACGCTTTCCGATCGCGGTCCGACAAGCAGCGTTGTTGCGTCGAGGTCCTCGCGCAAATCATCCGGCAGCACCGCCGCGATCTTTGCCAGCGCATCGGCCGCGGCGGCGGCCAACCTTTTATCCGGCTGCTTCGCCACCCAGCGCGACCCGAGCACGATCGCCTCGATCTCCTCGTCGCTGAACATCAAAGGCGGCAGCATGAAGCCGGGCTTCAGCACATAGCCAAGCCCGGCCTCGCCTTCGATCGGCGCGCCCTGCCCCTGCAGCGTCGCGATATCGCGATAGAGCGTGCGGATCGAGACGCCCATCTCGTCCGCAAGCATGCGGCCACTCACCGGCCGGCGGTGGCGGCGCAGGATCTGGACAAGGTCGAGCAGGCGGGCTGAACGGGACATGATTGCCTAACAGGTGTGCTGGACAATAGGGCTGGCCCGCACATCACGGCAAGCAGACCGATGCCACGGAACGCCTGCGTCCTGTTCCCGTTGTCTCCGCAATGGAGATGCGCGGATTCCTGCTGTTCTGGTCGGTGCTGACTGCTTTCGTCGCGGCGCTCAGCCTTGGGCCCTCCTTTGCCCATGTGCTGGAATCGCTGCCAAGGTTGACCAGATGGTCGCCGGCGCTCTGGCGTGAGGCGACGGTTTTCAACGCGCAGTTCCAGCTCTTTGCCGTGATCGGAGCGCCGTTGGACGTCGTGGCGATCCTTTGTCCGGCGCTGCTTGCCTGGATGCTGCGTCGAGACCCGCTTGCCTTCCGATTCGTGCTCGCCGCCGCATTGCTTTATGCGGCCTCGCTGGCGCTCTGGTTCGGCCTCGTCAAACCCGCCAACGACAGTCTTGCGACCTGGGCGCCCGGACCGATCCCAGACGATTTCGAGGCCGTCCGGCTCCGTTGGGAAACCGGCCACATGGCGGTGACCGTGGCGAAGGCGCTTGGCTTCATTTCGCTTTGTTTCGGCCTGCTCGGTCTCCGGCAAGGCTGATGACCCCACCATTGAATGAGCCGCGCTTTGTTGCGCCGGTGGGCTGAGCTGTGGCAGAAGCGGGCCGAACCGCCGGAGATGATCTTTCTTGAAATCTTTTCGCGACAAACGCCGCGATGGCCGCGCGCATCCCGCAAGGGCGGAACAGCCCCGCCCGCGTGATGCGTCCCCGGCCGGACGGCAGCAGGCCGCACCCGCCGAGCGACGTGAAACGAGACCGGCGGACCGGCAGGACGCCAAACCGGCGCCGCGCGTGCTCGCGCGCCGCGAGGGCGTGCTGCCCGCCGAGCGCCTGCCATTGATCCTCGAAGTCGCGCCCAACGCCGATTACGCGCTGCTGGACAGCGGCGCCGGCGAGAAGCTCGAGCAATACGGCCCCTACCGCATCGTGCGTCCCGAAGGCCAGGCGATCTGGCAGCGGGCCCTTCCGGCGAAGGAGTGGCAGCGCGCCGACGCCATCTTTACCGGCGACACCGATGAGGAAGGCATCGGCCGCTGGCGCTTTCCTAAGGCGCCGCTTGGCGAAACCTGGCCGATGAAGCATGACGGCATCGACTATCTCGGCCGTTTCACCTCGTTTCGTCACGTCGGCGTCTTTCCGGAACAGGCTTCGCATTGGGACCATATGGCGGGGCTGATCGCTGCGGCGAAGCGTCCGGTCAAGGTGCTGAACCTGTTCGGCTATACCGGTCTTGCCTCGCTGGTGGCGGCCCGCGCCGGCGCCGAAGTCACCCATGTCGATGCCTCGAAGAAGGCGATCGGCTGGGCGCGCGAGAACCAGGAAATGGCCGGCTTTGCCGACAAGCCGATCCGCTGGATCGTCGAGGACGCGGTGAAGTTCGCGGAGCGCGAGGAGCGCCGCGGCAGCCGCTACGACATCGTGCTGTTCGATCCGCCGGCCTATGGCCGCGGCCCCAAGGGCGAGGTCTGGCAATTGTTCGAGGACCTGCCGGGCCTCACCGACCTCTGCCGCTCAATCCTGACGCCGAAGCCGCTCGCCGTCGTTCTCACCGCCTATTCGATCCGCGCCTCCTTCTTCGCCATCCATGCGCTGATGCGCGATACCTTCGCCGGCATGGGCGGCACGATCGAATCCGGCGAACTGATCATTCGCGAGAAATCGGCCGGCCGCGTGCTGTCGACCTCGCTGTTCTCGCGCTGGGTGGCTTGAATGACGGCACATGACGGCGCGCGCCCTGTCGGGCAGGTCAAGGAAGTCACTAGCCTTGCCAATCCCCTGGTCAAGGACATCAAGGCGCTGGCGCTCAAGAAATTCCGCGACCAGCAGAACGCCTTCATGGCCGAGGGCCTGAAGCTGGTCATCGACGCGCTGGACCTCGGCTGGTCGATCAGGACCTTGGTCTTCGCCAAGGCCGGACGCGGCAACGCGGCCGTCGAAAAGACCGCCGCGCGGACCGTTGCCGCCGGCGGCACGGTGCTCGAAGTCTCGGAAAAGGTGCTCGCGGCCATCACCCGTCGTGAAAACCCGCAAATGGTGGTCGGTGTCTTTGCGCAGCAGACCGTGCCGCTGAAGGACATCCGCGCCAGGGACGGCGACGTCTGGGTGGCGCTCGACCGGGTGCGCGACCCGGGCAATCTCGGCACCGTGATCCGCACCGTCGACGCCGTCGGCGCCAAGGGCGTCATCCTGGTCGGCGACACCACCGACCCGTTCTCGCTGGAGACGGTGCGCGCCACCATGGGCTCGATCTTCGCCGTGCCGGTCGCCAGGGCGACCGAGCAGGCCTTCCTTGCCTGGCGGCGCGATTTTTCCGGCCTGGTCGCCGGAACGCACCTCAAGGGGGCGGTCGACTATCGCTCCGTCGACTTCTCCAGGGGGCCGGTCTTGCTGCTGATGGGCAGCGAGCAGCAGGGCCTGCCGGACAGCCTCGCCGAAAGCTGCGACCGGCTGCTCAGAATCCCCCAGGCAGGCCGGGCCGATTCGCTCAATCTGGCGGTCGCCACCGGCGTGATGTTGTTCGAGATCCGGCGCGGCGCGTTGAGGCTCGAGCCTGCCAACGACAGCCGATGAGGACTGCTACGTGAAATCCTGGTCCCCTTACGTCGTGCTGGTCGTCATCGCCATTGCGCTCGACCAGTGGATCAAGCAACTGGTCGAGAACGGTCTCGCCTTTCAGGACAAGGTCGATCTCCTGCCGTTCCTGGCGCTGTTCCGCACCTACAACACCGGCATCGCCTTCTCGATGTTCCAGTCCTTCGGCGATACCGGCCTGGTGGTCATCGCCGTGCTGGTCGTCGCCTTCGTGCTCTACCTCGCCGCGCGCACGCCTGCCGGTCATGTCGTCGCCCGCATCGGCTTTGCGCTCATCATCGGCGGCGCGCTCGGCAATCTCATCGACCGCGCCGTCTACGGCCACGTCATCGACTACATCCTGTTCCATACGCCCGTCTGGTCCTTCGCGGTGTTCAATCTCGCCGATGCCTTCATCTCGGTCGGCGCCGCGCTTGTCGTCTTCGACGAGCTGATCGGCTGTGGCCGCGAGGCCAAGCCGCAGGATCCGGGCAATTGACCTCACGCGGTTGAAACCGCAGACTTCTCAACAGCCAGAACCGAGGAGAAAAAAATGTCGGATACCTTCAAAGCCATCCTCGTTTCGCGCGATGCGGAGAAGAAGCAGTCCGTCGATGTCGTCGACCTCACCGAGGCCGACCTGATGGAAGGCGATGTCACCGTCGCCGTCGAGGCGACGACGGTGAACTACAAGGACGGGCTCGCCATCACCGGCAAGGCGCCGGTCGTGCGCCGCTGGCCGCTGGTTCCAGGTATCGATCTCGCCGGCACAGTGATCTCCTCCTCGCATGCCGACTGGCGCAAGGGTGACAAGGTGATCCTCAACGGCTGGGGCGTCGGCGAGACGCATCACGGCGCCTATGCCGGCCGAGCGCGCGTCAAGGGCGACTGGCTGGTGCCGCTGCCCGAGGGCATGAGCGCGCATGATGCGATGGCCGTCGGCACGGCGGGCTACACGGCAATGCTCTCCGTCATGGCGCTGGAGCGGCACGGCATCGTGCCGGACCGCGGCCCGGTGGTGGTGACGGGCGCCGCCGGCGGCGTCGGCTCCGTCGCGATCTCGATCCTGTCGAGCCTCGGCTACCATGTCATCGCCTCGACCGGCCGCAACGCCGAGAGCCCCTATCTGATCGACCTCGGCGCGGCCGAGGTGATCTCGCGCGAGGAGCTCAGCCAGCCGGCGAAACCGCTTGCCAAGGAGCGCTGGGCGGGCGGCGTCGACTCGGTCGGCAGCCATACCTTGGCCAATGCGCTGTCGATGACCTCCTATGGCGGCGCGATCGCCGCTTGCGGTCTGGCCGGCGGCATGGACCTGCCGGGAAGCGTCGCGCCCTTCATCCTGCGTGGCGTCTCGCTGCTTGGCATCGATTCGGTGATGGCGCCGAAGCCGGTCCGCCTGGAGGCATGGCGCCGCATCGGCACCGATCTCGACTTGAAGAAGCTGTCGACATTGTCGCGCACGATCGGTTTCGACGGCATTGTCGCCGCCGCGCGCGACATCGTCGAAGGCAAGATCAGGGGCCGCGTCGTCGTCGATATGTAGCTGGGAATGGCGGTTTCGCCCGCGCATGCGGTGGTTAGAATCCGCGCAATCGCTAAAATTCGAACGATCCGTCCCAGTCTTCCATAATTTCTGTCTGGCATGGTCTGCCCATGGTCGCGGACTCCGACATCAGACAGGACAGCAAAGCCGCGGGCGCTGACAGGCTCATACCCAATGCGCCGAAGCGGCGGGTGCTCGTCGCGCCGCCGCTGGCTCCTGAATTGCCCGCGGCGAGCCACGAAGGCTTGCCGTTCCTGACGATCGTTGCCATCGCCGTCATGGCGGGGCTGGCGCATCTTACCGGCGCGCCGCTCATCGTCACAATCGGCCTTGCCGCCGCCGCGCTTGCCAGCCTTGCCATGCATCTGCGCAGCCGTCGCGACGACCGGCGCACCGCAGCGCTTCTCGATGAGACCGCCGCCCGCAGCCGCGCCGAGATCGAGACTCTCGCCGATCGCATGTGGGAGATGCAGGAGAGCGAGGAACGCTTCCGCGGCCTGATCGACGCGCTTGGCGACCTCGTCGTCCACCGTGATCGCGACGGCCATATCGTTTACGCCAACAGCGTCTTCGCCTCGCTTGTCGAGGTCGACGCGCGCGATCTTGCCGGCAAGACCTTGTCCGAGCTTGGCATCGATGTCGGCATCGTTCCCGACGCCGCCTTCTCCGATCATGAATGCCTGAGTTCCACCGATGTCGCGATCCGCACCCCGAACGGGCCGCGCTGGTTCTCCTGGATCGAATTGTCGGTGCGCGACAAGGACACGGGCGCTGTCTCGCACCGCGCGATCGCCCGCGACATCACAGCCCGCAAGCGCGCCGAATCCTCACTGATCACCGCGCGCGAACAGGCCGAATACGCCAGCCTGGCCAAATCGCGCTTCCTGGCCACCGTCAGCCATGAGATTCGCACGCCGATGAACGGCATCATGGGCATGGCGAAGCTGCTTGCCGATACCGACCTCTCGCCCGAGCAGCGCACCTATGTCGGCGCCGTTTCCACCTCGGCCAGCGCGCTGCTCGCGCTCATCGAGGACCTGCTCGACTATTCCAAGATCGAGGCAGGCCGCTTCGAGCCCGAGCCGCAGCCGACCTCGCTGCGCGAGATCGCCGACAACATCATCGAGCTTCTGGCCGCGAAGGCCTTCGCCAAGAACATCGGCCTCGGCTGCCATGTCGAGCCCGACGTGCCGCAGATGATCACCGCCGATCCCGGCCGCGTGCGCCAGGTGCTGCTCAACCTCATCGGCAATGCGGTGAAGTTCACCGACGCGGGCGGCGTGCTGCTCACCGTGGCGCGCGCTCGCACCGAAACCACGGACCGCATCTGCTTCACCGTCGCCGACAGCGGCCCGGGCCTGCGCGAAGAGGACATGGAGCGCATCTTCGAGGAATTCGAGCAGTCCGACGGCACCTCGACCAGGGTGCATGGCGGCGCGGGTCTCGGTCTTGCCATCTCGAAGCGGCTGGCGACGGCGATGGGCGGCGCGATCTCGGTTTCGAGCCGGCTCGGCGAAGGGTCCGAATTCGTCCTCGAGCTTCCGGCAGTCGCCGCGACCGAGCCGCCGCCGCATCGCCACAACATCCTTGCCGACCGGCGGGCGGTGATCGTGTCGAAAAACGCCATCGAGGCCGATGCCATCGCCCGCACGATCAGGGCCCATGGCGGCATCGTCGAGATCGCGGCGACACCAAGCCAGGCCGCCCCCTTCGCCGCCGGCTGCAACGTGCTCCTGATCGACGCCGCGCTCGAAAACAGCGACGGCAGGCTGCTCAAGCGGTTGCGCGACTCGGGCTTCGCCGACTGCGAGGCCGTCACCCTGATCGCGCCGACGGATCGCGGCATGCTCGGCGAATTCCGCGCCAGCGGCTACGCCACCTTCCTCGCCAGGCCGGTGCGCGGCGAGACCCTGCTGCGGGTGCTGTTGACCAGCCATGGCTCCACGCTCGCCCAGCCGCGGCCGGAGCCGCGCGGGGCGCCCTCGGTGCGCAAGCGCGACCAGGGCCTGTCGGTGCTGATCGCGGAAGACAATGACATCAACGCCATGCTCGCGCGTGCCACGCTGTTGAAGGCCGGGCATCGCGTCAAGATCGTCGGCAACGGCAAGGCCGCGGTCGATGCCATTACCGATGCCGGCCTCAAGTTCCGCTTCGATGTGGTGCTGATGGACCTGCATATGCCTGTCATGGACGGGCTGGACGCGATCGCCGCCATCCGCCGTCATGAAGAGTCCCTGGCAATGCCGCCGATCCCGATCATGGTGCTTTCGGCCGACAGCCAGGAAAAGACCCGGCATGCCGTGCTCGCCCATGGCGCCAGCGGTTTCGTGACCAAGCCGCTCGACCCGGACGCGCTTGTCCAGGCAGTCGAGGGCCAGGTTGCCGCCTGAGGAAATTTTTAACCCTTGAACGCCTTGGCTTGCCTGGCTTTCGCGATCACAAGATAGCCGGGTGAGGGTATTGCCCAGCCGACAAAGTATTGCCCGCCACGTCGTATCACGGTACTGTCACAATCCTGTTGCACCTACACCGTATCCCCGTGCCAAGAGGGATGGCTCGAAGGAGAATCACTCGTGCATACAGTCGTGCCTGAATGTGACACTCGGCCGAATGCCGGCGGCGCCCTGCTCGCCGCCCGTACCGCCGACGCCGTCGCAAGCGGTGCTCCGCTGGGCCGCATCGGCAATCTCGAAGTGCGGCTCGCCCGCAACGAGGCCGAAATCGCCGCCGCCCAGGAAGTGCGCTATCGGGTATTCTACGACGAGCTTGGCGCCAGGAAAGACCTGTTCCAGGCGCAGGACCGGCGCGACGCCGACCGTTTCGACCCGCTCTGCGATCACCTTCTTGTGTCCGATACCTCCCTTCCCGGTCCTGAGCATCGCCGCATCGTCGGCACCTACCGCTTGCTGCGGCAGGAGATCGCCACGGCCGCCGGCGGCTTCTATTCCGAAGGCGAATTTGAGCTCACCAAGCTGATCGCGCGGCATCCCGGCCAGCGCTTCCTCGAGCTCGGCCGTTCCTGCGTTCTGCCGGAATACCGCTCAAAGCGCACCATCGAGGCGCTCTGGCAAGGCATCTGGGCCTATATCAACCATTACGGCATCGGCGTGATGACGGGCTGCGCCTCCTTCCATGGCATCGTGCCGGCGGCGCATGCCGAGGCGCTGACCTATCTCGCCCATCATTGCCGCACCGATTCCGCGTGGGATGTCCGCGCGGTTCCGGGACGCTACTGCTCCATGGACCTGATGCCGATCGAGGCGGTGAACACCAAGGCGGCGATCGCCGCCATGCCGCCGCTGGTCAAGGGCTATCTGCGCGTCGGCGCCCGCATCGGCGACGGCTGCGTCATCGATCACGAATTCTCGACTGTCGACGTCTTCGTCGTCATGCCGGTCAAGGAGATCGGCGCCCGCTACGTCAACTACTATGGCGGCGAAGGCCAGCGCTTCGCGGCGTGATTCTAGTGAGTAGTGAGTAGTGAGTAGTGAGTAGTGAGTAGTGAGTAGTGGTGGACACCATCACTCGAGCTTTGTCACTACTGACTACTGACTACTGACTACTCACTAACCCCTACTCACTAACCCCTGCTCCCTCAGGGAATATCCTCCGGCCTTCGCCCCGGCCGGCTCTTATAGGCCGGAAACGACCAGCCGAATTTAAGCGCCCCGCCGCGCACCATGAATGCGCCTGCGAAGCCGAGCACGCTGGACACCAGCGCAGGCAGGCCGGCAAGATCGCCAAGGGTGAAGATGGTGGCGCCGGCAAGGGCGGCCGTGACATAGATCTCGGGCCTGAGCAGAACCGAGGGCTCGCCGGCTAGCAGGTCGCGCAAAATGCCGCCGAAGGTCGCCGTCAGCACGCCCGTGATGACCGACACGACGGGCGAGCCGGTGATCGCCAGCCCCTTGGCCGCGCCCATCACCGAAAAAGCGGCAAGTCCGATGGCATCGAGCCACAGCAGCAATTTGTAGCGGGATTCGAACCGGTGGGCGCTGAAGAAGACCAGCACCGCGACCACGGCGCAGATCAGCACATAGCCGCTATTGGCGACCCAGAACACCGGCAGGTTGAGGATGACGTCGCGCAGCGTGCCGCCGCCGATGCCGGTGACGCTGGCCAGGAACAGGAAGCCGATGATGTCGAGCTCTTTGCGCGACGCCGCAAGCGCGCCCGTCGCCGCGAAGACGGCGACGCCGGCATAGTCAAGCAACGCGATGGGGTTCATGGCTGAGCGAGTAGTGAGTAGCGAATAGTAGCGAAATAGCACGAAGCCGCGGATAAATATCAGCCCCTGCTCACCACTCCCTATTCGCTACTCACTATCAAGCATCCTTCTCGGCCTGCTCGTTCACCGGACCCGGCTCGACCTTGGCCTCGGCGGCCGTCTTCGGGCCGCCCTTCGCGACACCGACCATCGCCGGCCGCAGCACGCGCTCGCCGATCGAATAGCCCGGCTGCACCACCTGGACGACGGTACCGGCCGGAACCTCCGGATTGGGCACCTCGAATATCGCCTGGTGGAAGTTCGGATCGAACTTCTCGCCTTCGGGCGCGAGTTTCTTCACGCCATGGCGTTCCAGCGCCGAAAGCATGGCGCGCTCGGTGAGGTCGACGCCCTCGATCAGCGCCTTGAAACCGGCGTCGCCGCCAGCCTTCGCCTCGGCGGGGATCGCATCCAGCGCGCGGCGCAGATTGTCGGACACTGACAGCATGTCGCGCGCGAAATTGGCGACGGCGTAGGCGCGCGCGTCCTGCACGTCGCGCGCGGTGCGCCGCCGCAAATTCTCCATTTCGGCCGCCGTGCGCAGCGCGCGGTCCTTCAGTTCCTCGTTTTCCTTCAGCAGCCGCACCAGCGCTTCGTAGTCGCCGTCGACGCCACCTTCCGCACGCTCGCCGGAAGCCTGGGTGGCTTCCATGTCTTCGGGCGTGCGTTCGTCTTTTGCCTGGTCGCTCATCGCGTTTCCCGTCATTCGGATTGGTCTGGATTTGCGCCCGATATCGAGGTTTGGAAGCGAAAAATCAAGGGGTAAGCGCTGGCGTCCGATGTCGGGCTGCCATTCCAAATTAATTCAAATTTTACCGTACCACGCGGCTTTGCTTGCCCTCAAATGCCGTTGCGGGAACCATAAGCGGGCTGGAGGAGTTTCGAAGCCAACACAGGATTTTGGGGCTATGAACGGCAACAAAGGCAACAGGCGCGCCGAATTGGCCAACGATATCAGGCGGCAGGCGGGCAGCGAAGCGACCAAGCGCTTTCTGCGCACCTTGCCCGCATTTCGCCTGGAAAAGGAAGTGCCCCGGCAACTGAGCGACCTGCTTGACCGCCTCAGCAGCGCAGAGGCTGAGAATGCAGGCGGCGGGCGGCGTCGGTAGCCGCGCGCCGCGACTGACGATTCAGGCCGCCTTCCGGTCGTCACGCATCAGCGCTTCGCCATGGCGGATCTCGGTGCCGAGCACTTTCAGGCATTCCCGCATGAAGGCGGCAAGGCCCGGCCAGCCCTTGGCTGAGACCAGATTGCCGTCGACATGCGCGCCGGTCGGCGCGACATCGATATAGATGCCGCCGGCAAGCGTCACTTCCGGCTCGCAATAATGCAGCGCCGCCACTTCCTTGCCGCGCACCACGCCATCGACCGCGATCAGGATCTGCGCGCCATGGCAGATGGTGAAGATCGGCTTGCCGGTCTCATGGAAATGCCTGACCAGCGCCTGCACGCGCTTGTCGATGCGGATATATTCCGGCCCGCGCCCGCCCGCCGCGTAGACCGCGTCGTAGTCGGCCGGGTTCACCTCGGCGAAGGTCTTGTTGAGGATATAGTCGTGGCCGAGTTTTTCGGTATAGGTCTGGTGGCCCTCGAAGTCGTGCAGTGAGGTCTTGAGCACGTCGCCGGCCTTCTTGTCCGGGCACACGACATGGACGGTGTGGCCGACCGCGTGCATGGCCTGTTCGAAGACGAAAATCTCGTATTCCTCGCTGAACTCGCCAACGAGCATCAATATCTTCTTGCCTGCCATGCCGTTTCCTCCCTTAGCTGGCTATTTATTTCGCAGCACGAAATAATGACCCTATCCTAAGGGCAAGACGATGGGAGGGGAAGTCAAAATCGTACAAGTGGTCTGACCAGATGAATTCGATTGCACCGGCCGGCGTACAGGAACGGCGCCGTGCAGGGAAAATCGAAGAGGTTGGTCCGACCAAGAAACCAAGGGTCAGGCGGTCGCCCGGATCATGTCCCCGGCCTTCTCGGCGATCATGATCGTCGGCGCATTGGTGTTGCCGCCGATCAGGGTCGGCACCACCGAAGCGTCGACCACGCGCAACCCCTCCAGCCGCGCACCTTGAGCTGCGGGTCGACCACGGCCATGTCGTCGACGCCCATCTTGCAGGTGCCCCGCGGGGTGGTAGATCGTGTCGGCGCGCGCCCTGATATGCGCCATCAATTCAGCATCGCTTGAAGCGCCGGCGCTGTAGATCTCCCTGGCGCGATACTTCGCCAGCGCCGGCGCCTCCAATATGGCGCGCGTCACCGCACGCCCTTGAGCAGAAGAGCGGCGAGCAGGCAGACCGTCTTCGACGGGTCTTCGGAAAGCCTGGCGGCAAGCGTCGAGCCGGCGGAGCCGCCGCCGGCGATGACATAGTCGTAGCGCATCCTCTCCTGCCGGCGGATGTTTCCGTCCGTTCACCTGAGAGAATGCCCGCCGGCGTGGCTTTCAAAGATGCCGCAGCGTCAGCTGGGACGCTTGCGCCGCCACGAATATTTCGGACCCCTGGGCTCCACTTCCACGGCCGGCTGGTAATAGACCGGCAGGCCACCGGTGCGGCCTTCCTCCAGGCGCTTCAAGAGCACCGGATTGGAGACCTCGAACTCGTCGAAGCCGAGCCGCAGCATGTGCGGCAACTGGTCGACCAGAACTTGCCCAGTGGCGCGCACCGCGCCCTTGAAGTCATGCCGGGCGCGCAGCAATTCGCCCTTGGAAAAAGAGCGGCCGTCATTGAAGGCGGGGAAGGCGAGCGCCACCAGCGACAGCTGGTCCAGCAGGCCGGTTATCTTGTCGAGCTCATCGCCAGGCTGCAGCAGCACGCCAAGGCGTTCGCGCGCCGACTTGCGGACCTCTTCGTCCAGCCCCAGGAAGACCTGCAGCGGCAGGATGAAGCGGCCATTGCCGGCCAGCGCCTCGGCGCTTTCGGCATGCGTCCACTCATCCTCGCGAAAACCATCCGGGGTCCAGAGGCGGGTCCCCCCTGTCGTCGATCCAGTCATCAAAATTCCTAAGTTCAAAAATCCAAGGTATGTCGAGAGTCAGGTCAGGCCGAGCCGAGAATGGTGGCTTCCGAGACCCGGAGCGGAGCGTACTTCAAGTACGTGAGCACCGGAAGCGCAGGAAGCCGCCGTTCGCAGGCCGGCCTCACCTGACTATCGGCATAGCCTAAAGTGAGGCGTCGGTCAGCGACTTTTCCAAACCGGAGAGGTGAATGCCGCACTCGGTCTTGGCGTGGCCAGCCCAGCGGCCACTGCGCGCATCCTCGCCCGGCTGCACCGGCTGCGTGCAGGGAAAGCAGCCGATCGAAAGGTAGCCATAGGCGACCAGCGGATTTTCGCGCAGCGCATGCGCGCGCATGTAGTCGGCCTGGTCGGCGGTCGTCCAATGCGCCAGCGGGTTGATGCGGATGCGCGAGCCGACCGCCTCGAAGACGGGCAGTGCCGCGCGCGTCGAAGCCTGGAAGCGCTTGCGCCCGGTGAACCAGGCGCGGAACGGCTCGACGCCGCGCGCCAGCGGCTCGACCTTGCGCACATTGCAGCAGGCGTCGGTGTTGGTCTCATGCAGCCTGCCGGTCGGGTCGACACGTTCTAACGCCGCCTCCTCCGGCTTGATGACCCTGACATCGGTCAGGCCGAAATCGGCGACCAGCGCGTCGCGATAGCCGAGCGTCTCCTCGAAATGCTTGCCGGTATCGAGAAAGATCACCGGCAAGGTTCGGTCGATCTCCGAGATCATGTGCAGAAGCACGGCGGAGTCAGCGCCGAAGGACGACACCGCGGCGACCTCGCCGCGGAAGGCTTCGCGCGCCGAGCGCTCGATGATCTCGATCGGCTTCAGATGGCCGAGCAGCGCGTCCAACCCCGCCGCTTCCGCGGCAACGCCGGCCTCGACGCCGACTACCCTGTCAAGCGGCCTTGGTTTCGCCAGCATAGAGCGCCTCCTTGAACGGCGCGGGACCGACACGGCGGTAGGCGTCGATAAAACGTTCTGCGGGATTGAGCCGAAGGCCAAGATAGGTATCGACGATCTGCTCGATGGCATCGGTGATCTCTTCCGAGGAGAAGCCACGGCCGATGATCTCGCCGACCGAAGTGTTCTCGTCGGCCGAGCCGCCGAGCGTCACCTGGTAGAGCTCGGAGCCTTTCTTCTCGACGCCGAGGATACCGATATGGCCGACATGGTGGTGACCGCAGGCGTTGATGCAACCGGAGATCTTCAGCTTCAATTCGCCGATCTCGCGCTGCCGCTCGAGCGAGGCGAAGCGGCGCGAGATTTCCTGAGCCACGGGAATGGAACGCGCCGTGGCCAGCGCGCAATAGTCGAGGCCCGGGCACGAGATGATGTCGCTGATCAGGTTCGAATTGGCGGTCGCCAGGCCGATCTCGACCAGCGCGTCATAGACCGCCTTCAGATCGGCGCGCGCCACATGCGGCAGGATCAGGTTCTGCTCGTGGCTGACGCGCAATTCGTCGAACGCATGCTTCTCTGCGATGTCTGCGACTGCTTCCATCTGACTGTCGGTGACATCGCCGGGCACCTCGCCGATGCCCTTGAGCGAAATCGTCACCGCCGCGTAGTCGGGATGGCGATGCGTCACGACATTCTGGTCGAGCCATTCCGAAAAGCTCTTGGAATCGAGCCGCGCTTGCTTGACGAGGGCATCGCCTTCCGGCCGGGCCAACAGCGCCGGCGGCGCGAAATAGGCGTTGATCGCCTGGATGTCGGCCTCCGGCAACTTCAAATCGGTGTCCTTGAGCTCCTGCCATTCGGCCTCGATCTGCCGCATGATCTCCTCGACGCCGGTCTCGTGCACCAGGATCTTGATGCGCGCCTTGTACTTGTTGTCGCGGCGGCCGTAGAGGTTGTACACGCGCAGGATCGCCGTGCAGTAGGACAGCAACTCGGCCTCCGGCAGAAAGTCCCGGATCTTCTTGGCGATCATCGGCGTGCGGCCCAGGCCGCCGCCGACATAAACGGCAAAACCCAGTTCGCCGGCCGCGTTCTTCTTCAGGTGCAGGCCGATGTCATGCGCCTGGATGGCAGCCCGGTCGCGCTCGGCGCCCGTCACCGCGATCTTGAACTTGCGCGGCAGGTACGAAAATTCCGGATGGACCGAGGACCATTGCCGCAGGATTTCCGCGTAGGGACGCGGATCGGCGACCTCGTCCGCGGCCGCCCCCGCGAAATGGTCGGCGGTGACGTTGCGGATGCAATTGCCGCTGGTCTGGATGCAATGCATCTCGACGCTGGCGAGATCGGCCAGGATCGCCGGAACGTCGGCGAGCGCCGGCCAGTGGAACTGCAGGTTCTGGCGCGTGGTGAAATGGCCGTAGCCCTTGTCGTACTTGCGCGCGATGTGGCCGAGCATGCGCAATTGCCGGCTGTTGAGCGTGCCGTAGGGCACCGCAATGCGCAGCATATAGGCATGCAACTGCAAATAGACGCCGTTCATCAGCCGGAGCGGCCGGAACTGGTCCTCGCTGATTTCGCCGGCAAGCCGGCGCTTCACCTGGTCGCTGAACTCGGCGACACGGGCCTGAACGAAATCGTGGTCGAACTCGTCGTAACGGTACATGCTTCGTCTTTCAGGGCGCGTCCGCCCGCTGCCTACCTTGGATTTAAGCCGCCCGCGCCGCTTGCTTGCCGAGATCGGGATGGATGGTCGGGCCGGCGGCGCGGATCTTCTCGCGCAACCGCACCGGCTCCACCAAGCCATCGACAACCGTGACGTCGATCACGTTGACGTCCAGGACTTCGTTGTTGGCGGCGGCAGCGGCGCCGATCGCTTCGAGCCGATCCTCCGCCGTCTTGTCATGCGCGATATCGGCGTGACCGACGGTCTCCGCCCAGCCGCCATCGGCGTACCAGACGGCGATGCCGTCGGAGAGCCTGTTCGCGGTCAGTACCTTCATTGCTCAACTCCTTGGGCGACGGCTGAAGCCGCGCCCTCATGCTTATGTGCCGCGAGCGGCTCGGATTGTTCAAAATTGGCCCCGGCGACGGCGTCGCCGATGATCGTCATCACCGGTCCGGTGAGATCGGCGCGCTCCTCCAGCGACGGCAGGTCGGCAAGGGTGCCGTGGAAACGGCGGCGCTCGCCGAGGCTGGCGTTTTCGACGACGGCAACCGCCGTGTCCGGCGACAGCCCCGCTTCGATCAGCCGGCCGGCGACTTCGGCCGCGACCGAACGGCCCATATAGACGGCGACGGTCGCACCCGAGATGGCGAGCTTGGCCCAGTCGGGCAGCGAGTTGCCCTTGAGATCGTGCCCGGTGGTGAAGACCATCGACGACGAAACACCGCGCAGCGTCAGCGGCAGCTCGAAATCGGCGGCGGCGGCAAAAGCGGCGGTGACGCCCGGAACCACCTCATAGGCGATCCCGGCATCGCGAAGTGCTGCCATTTCCTCGCCGGCGCGTCCGAACACCAGCGGATCGCCGGACTTCAGCCGCACCGCGCGCTTGCCGGCGCGGCCAAGCTCGATGAGCAGCGCATTGATTTCAGTCTGGCTCTTGGAATGGCAGCCCTTGCGCTTGCCGACCGGCAGGCGCTCGGCGTCGCGGCGGCCTATGGCCACGATCGCCTCCGGCACCAACGCGTCGTAGACGATGGCATCGGCTTCCATCAGCAGGCGATGCGCGCGCAAAGTCAAAAGGTCCTCCGCGCCCGGACCGGCGCCGACCAGCGCGATATGTCCTTCAACCGGAGCATCCTGGGCCAAAAGCTCGAGCGCCGCGCCATGCGCCTGAGCGAATTCGCCGGCTTCGATGGCCTTGGCCGGCGCGCCGGCGAAGAAATCGCTCCAGAAGCGGCGGCGGCGATGGCCCTTTGGCAGCGTCTCGGCGGCAGTGCGGAAAGAAGCGGCAAGCGCCGCCAGCCGGCCGAGCGACGGCGACAGCATGCGGTCGATGCGCCCGCGCAGCATCTGCGCCAGGACCGGTCCGGCGCCTTCGGTGCCGATGGCAATCGCCACCGGCGCCCGGTTGACTAAGGCCGGGGTGAAGAAATCGCAGAGATCGGGACGGTCCACGGCGTTGACCGGGATGCCCAGCCGGCGTGCGTCCTCGGCTATGCGGCGGTCGACCGCTTCATCGCCGCTGGCCGCGAACACCAGGACGGCACCTTGGAGATGCACGGCCTCATAGGCAGCGTTGATGTGGACGGCGCCGGCCGACGCGATGAAATCCAGCAGGCCGTCGCTGGCATTGTCGGCAACGACGCGCAGCACCGCGCTCGATTGCGAAAGTAGCCGCGCCTTGGCAAGCGCCTCCTCGCCATTGCCGACAATGGCTACGGCTTCGCCGTCGACCCGCATGAAGACGGGAAAGGCATTGAGCTTGGCGTTGGCTGGCGACATGGCGATGAGCAATAGTGGAACAGTTTGGCACTTTTACGCGGCCACGCCAAAAATCAGAAGGCAAGCACTCGCGCGCCGCCGAACGGCAGGCAATCGCTTTTTCGCAACCGCGAAAGGCAAGAGAAAAATATTCTACTTTGGGAGTGAAGCCGCCAGAGCGGCATAAGAAACTGCCTTGATCCGTCGTAATTTTTAGCGCCGGACGGGGAAAGCTGCAAAACAGTTTTTTCTAAATTCTACTAAGTTAGTAGATTAAAGCCTACCTTGGCTGTTTTGGCGCCAGCCACGTCGGGTGAGAGTGATCGAAGGGCCACCGCCAGATCGGAACAATCATGCTTCGCGGCTCGTTTGCTTAGCAATCCATTTGTCGATCCGAAGCTCCATCGATCGGCAATCATGCAAGCAAGGAGGAACGCGATGAGCATCAAGCTGAAGCACGGATTATGGGTCGTCGTGGCCGATGGCGAGAAGGCGCTCTTCCTGCGCAACCAGGGCGACAGCAAGTTCCCGAATTTGGAAGTGGTGCAGGAGATGGAGCAGGAGAACCCCGCCACGCGCGAGCAAGGCAGCGACAAGCCAGGCCGCCAGAGCAACGAGGGTCCGCGCAGCGCCGTCGAAGAAACCGACTGGCACCGTCTCGGCAAGGAGCGCTTCGCCGTCGAGATTGCCGACCGGCTCTACAAGCTCGCGCATCGTGGCGAGTTCGACGCGGTCGTGCTGATCGCACCGCCGCAGGTGCTTGGCGAGATGCGCCAGAAACTGCACAAGGAGGTCGGTGAGAAGGTACAGGCGGAAATCCCGAAGACGCTCACCAACCACACCATTTCCGACATCGAGAACCTGCTTCAGGCGGCATGAAGCGGCGGAACGAACGCAGCTTCGAAGCCTGATTGGTCTAAGAGCCGTCTCTTTGGCGGCGCGGCGCCGATTTTCCAGCGCGCGCCGTTGCGATTCTGCGCGGCGATGGTTGCATCATCGCCGCTCTCCCCGCCATATTGCCAGGAGGCGTCGACCCTTTGGACGACGCTCATCCGACATCGTCAGTTTTTGAAAGGCGCTCCATAGACAATGCCGCATGACACACCCCTTATCGCCACCATCGTCGCCGGTCTGGGGCTTGCTTTTGTCTTCGGGGCTTTAGCCAACCGGTTCCGCATCCCGCCGCTTGTCGGCTATCTTGTCGCCGGCGTCCTTGTCGGCCCGAACACGCCCGGCTTCGTGGCCGATGCCAGCCTTGCAAATGAGCTCGCGGAAATCGGCGTCATTCTTTTGATGTTCGGCGTCGGCCTGCATTTTTCGCTGAAGGACCTTCTGTCCGTCCGCGCCATCGCCGTGCCGGGCGCCATCGTGCAGATCGGCTTTGCGACGCTGCTTGGCGTTGGGCTTGCCTGGCTGCTCGGCTGGTCGCTGGGTGCCGGCCTGGTCTTTGGCCTCGCGCTTTCGGTCGCCTCGACCGTGGTGCTTTTGCGCGCACTTCAGGAGCGGCGGCTGATCGAGACCGAGCGCGGCCGCATCGCCGTCGGCTGGCTGATCGTCGAGGATCTCGCCATGGTGCTGGCGCTGGTGCTTTTGCCGGCGCTCGCCGGCGTGCTCGGCGGCCAGCCCCAGGTCGATGACCATGCGAGCCTGCTCTCGCTGCCCGCCAGCTACGGCATATGGGGCGTGGTCGGCATCACGCTCGCCAAGGTCGCCGCCTTCGTCGTCGTCATGCTGGTGGTCGGCCGCAGGGTCATTCCCTGGATCCTGCATTATGTCGCCCATACCGGCTCCCGGGAACTGTTCCGCCTCGCCGTGCTTGCCATCGCGCTCGGCGTCGCCTTCGGCGCGGCGAAGCTGTTCGGCGTCTCGCTGGCGCTCGGCGCCTTCTTCGCCGGCATGATCATGAGCGAATCCGAGCTCAGCCACCGCGCGGCGGAAGAATCGCTGCCGCTGCGCGATGCCTTCTCGGTGCTGTTCTTCGTCTCGGTCGGCATGCTGTTCGACCCGTTCAGCCTGATCAGCAACGGCCTGCCCATCCTCGCCACCTTGGCCATCATCGTCATCGGCAAGTCGATCGCTGCTTTCGTCATCGTCATTGTCTTCCGCTACCCGATCGCCACCGCGCTGATGATTTCGGCGAGCCTTGCCCAGATCGGCGAATTTTCCTTCATCCTGGCCGAGCTTGGCGTCGGCCTGAAACTGTTGCCAGAGCAGGGCCGCGACCTGATCCTGGCCGGCGCCATCCTGTCGATCCTGCTCAATCCGCTGTTGTTCCTGATCGTGGACTGGATGAAACCCTGGCTGGAAAAGCGTGCCGGCAAGGATGCCGCGCCGGCCGCAGAGCAGCGACCAATCGGCCCGGCGACCGAGCCCGGCCAGGTCGCTTCGGTGTCGGCCCCGGGTCAGGAAGACGGCCCGCCACCGAAAACGGCGCTTGCCGGCCATTCCATCCTGATTGGCTACGGCCGCGTCGGCAGCCTGGTGGGCGCGGCTCTGAAGGAAGCCGCCCTGCCCTTCCTGGTCATCGAGGATGCCGACAAGACGCTGGCGAAGCTGCGGGACGACGGCGTCGAAACCGTTGCCGGCAACGCCGCCAATGCGGACGTCTTCGCGGCCGCCAACCCGGAAGGCGCCAGGCGGCTTATCCTCGCTATCCCCAACGCCTTCGAGGCGGGGCAGGTTGTGCTCAGGGCCCGCGCGGCCAATCCGGCGATCAACGTCATTGCCCGCGCGCATTCCGACGCCGAGGTCGAGCATCTGAAAGGCCTCGGCGCCGACACCGTCATCATGGGCGAACGCGAGATCGCCCGCGGCATCGTCGAGGTGGTGACCGGCAAGACCGTCGATCGGGCCGGGCCTGCCATGGAGATCAACCCGCAGCCCGCTTGATTGGCATCACGCCACGAACGCGGAGCCGCCGTTTTGCGCGATATCGCTGAGATATTTGGCCGGCGGCTTGCCCAGTGCCTTCTTGAACATGGTGATGAAGGCGGTGACGGATTCGTAGCCGAGATCGCCCGACACCTGCTGCACGCTGGCGCCGGCGGACAGTTCCCTGAGCGCCACGATCAGGTGCAGCTGCTGGCGCCAGCGCCCGAAACTCAAGCCGGTCTCCTTCAGGACGAGGCGCGCCAGGCTGCTTTCACTGAGCGCAACACGGTTTGCCCATTGCGCCAACGTGCTGCGATCGGCGGGGTCGTCCGCCAACGCTTCGGCGATCCGTCGCAACCGCGGCTCGGCCGAGATCGGCAGGTGCAACTGCTGAACCGGCATAAGCGGCAGCTCGGCAAGCAGGACCTTTCCCAGGAAATCGCATCTCGGCTCGTCCGGCGCGCACTCCGATAGCTCGATGATCAATTCGCGCAGCAGCGGCGAGATCGATAGCGTGCAGCACCGGTCCGGCAACTCGGCGGCGCCCGGCTCGATATAGACGAAGAAAATCCGCGCATTCACCGTCGCGATGTTGCTGTGTTCCATGCGGCTCGGCACCCACACCCCGCAATGCGGCGGCACCATCCAAAGCCCGCTCGGAACGCGGCAGGTGACGCCGCCGCCGAGCGCGAAGACGAGCTGCCCTTTGTGATGCCAATGCGCCGGCACCTCGGCCTTGGTCCCGGTGACATCGACGCCAATGGCGATCGCCGGCGCGGCCACGTTGTCGACGTCGAAATCCAGCCAGGGCCAGCGGAGCGGTTGTCTCATCCTTGACGTCTTTTAGCGATCATCTGGCTTTATCTCTAAATTCAACAGCCGCGAAAGTCGATAGGTTTTCGAGCCGTTTCCGTCGCAATCGATCGCGGCGTTCGAGCGTCATTGAAGGTGGCCCCATGCTTGCTCTCGCTATCTCTTCAGACAGTCCGAACAGGCTGAAGCTCGTCGAAGTTGATGAGCCAAGCTGCAATACGAATGAAGCATTGGTGGCTGTTCATGCAACATCATTGAACCGTGGCGAGCTGCGCCTGCTCGGCATACGTCCCGACGGCTGGATACCTGGCCAAGACATCGTCGGCATCGTTGAGCGCGCGGCGGCCGATGGCTCCGGCCCGGCTGCCGGCACGCGCGTCGCGGCTTTGATCGACCAGGCCGGCTGGGCTGAACACGTCGCCGTTCCGACCGACCGCCTTGCCGTCCTGCCGGAAGTGGTCAGCTTCGCCGACGCAGCCACGCTCCCGGTGGCGGGCACGACGGCGCTGAGAACTTTGCGCCATGGTGGCGATCTCGCCGGCCAGCGGGTCCTGATCACCGGCGCGAGCGGCGCGGTCGGCCGCTTCCAGATCCAGATCGCCCGCGAGCAAGGCGCTTCGGTGACGGCGGTCGCTTCGGCCCGGCACCACGATGATCTTCGCGATCTGGGCGCCGGGCAGGTCGTCGAGTCGATCGAACTGGCCGGGGGACTATTTTCATTGATCACCGAGTCGGTCGGCGGCAAAAGCCTCGCCGACGCGATCGAGCGTGTCGCGCCCGGCGGGACCGTCGTCATGTTCGGCTCGAGCAGCGGCGAGCTCACGCCGATCGGATTCCGGCAGTTCGTTCCGGGCCACGAGGGCACAAGGCTCCAGACTTTCGCCTACTATACGTCCGGCTCGGCCATCGGCGCCGACATCGCCGCGCTGCTCGATCTGGTCGCGGCCGGCCGGCTGGAGACCCGCGTGGCGATGACCGTGCCATGGACGGACATCGGCCAGGCCCTGGACGCGCTGCGGCAGCGCGGTATCAGCGGCAAGGCCGTTCTCACCATGGCCTGAAGTCAGCCAATCACACGTGCTGGCCGCCATTGATGTGGATTTCCGAGCCGGTGACGTAGGACGCCTGGCCGGAGCACAGGAAGAAGATGATGTCGGCGACTTCCGAGGTGGCGCCAAGCCTTCTCAGCGGAATCGTCTCGACGATCTTGTCGGTGCCGGGCGAAAGGATCGCGGTGTCGATCTCGCCCGGCGCGATCGCGTTGACGCGGATGCCGTGCGGACCGAAATCATGCGCCATCTCGCGCGTCAGCGAGCCGAGCGCCGCTTTCGATGTGGCATAGGCCGTGCCGGCGAAAGGATGCACGCGGGTGCCTGCGATCGAGGTGACGTTGACGATCGAGCCCTTGGCGGCGGCGAGCTCCTTGAACAGCCCCCTTGCCAGCATGATCGGCGCAAAGAAATTGACCTGGAACACATCGCGCCAGACATGCATCGGCGTCTCGATCGAATCCATGCGCCTGCCGTCTTTCAGCTTCGGCGAGATGCCGGCATTGTTGACCAGCGCGTGCAACTGTCCGCCATGCGCCTCCAGCCGGTGGCGGATTTCCGAGACGGCGATGCCGACATCCTCCTGGTCGGCGAGGTCGACCTTGATGTGGTCCTCGGGGCCGGCCGGCCACGGGCAATCCTCGGCGAAAGCCTGGCGCGAGCAGGTGATGACGCGCCAGCCCTCGCGCGAAAAGCGCTTCACGGTCGCATGGCCGATGCCGCGGCTGGCGCCGGTGAGCACGATGGTTTTTCTGCTGTCGGTCTCGGCCATGGCTTGATCTCCGGCCGGACATGTAGCCGAAGGCGCCTGTCATTACGAGAGGGCGAGTTGCCGCTTCAACCGCCGCCCAGGATATCGAGAATCGAAGTCTGCCGCTTCTTCGTCGGTCCGCCGACATTGCCGGGCGGCACCGGATGCTTGATCGAGGCGGTCGATCCGCTGTCGCTTGGCATGTCGAAGCCGTCCGCATCGACGGTCTGGGCCGGGCGCGCCTGACGTACCGGCGCTGGCGCCGGAGCGACCGGCTGTGACTGGCCGACGGCCGCGGGCGGCGCTGGCGGCTGCGAGGCGTCAGCCGACGGGATCTCGTCCGGCACGATCGTATCGGACGGCGTCGACTTCCAGGTGCCGGGCAGCGGCCTGACCGGCACGCCTTCATGCGCGGCCACCATGAATTCGTGCCAGGCCTGCGCCGGCAGGGCGCCGCCGGTGACCTTCTTCATCGGGCTGCCGTCGTCATTGCCGAACCACACGCCCGTGGTGAGATTGGCGGTGTAGCCGACGAACCAGGCATCGCGCGAATTCTGGCTGGTGCCGGTTTTGCCGGCCGAAGGCCAGTTGAACGCCGCTTTCTTGGCGGTGCCGACCTCGACGGTGCCAGTCATCATCGAGTTCATCATGCCGACGATATCGGCCTTGATGACGCGCGGCGCGCTGCCGCCGCTATTCTCGTAGAGCACCTTGCCGTTGGCGGTGGTGATGCGTTGGATGAAGTGGATGTCCGGCTTGTAGCCGCCATTGGCGAAAGGCACATAGGCCGAGGTCAGTTCCAGCGGCGTCACCTCCGAGGTACCGAGCGCGATCGAGGTGTTGGCCTGCAGGTCCGACTGGATGCCCATGCGATGCGCGGCTTCCACCACAGCGTCGGGGCCGACTTCCATGGTGAGCTGGGCCGCCACCGAGTTGAGCGACTTGGCCAAAGCTGTCGCCAGCGTCACCTTGCCGTAATATTTGCCGCCGTAATTGTCCGGCGTCCATTTGCCGATCTTGATCGGCGCGTCGTTGCGGATGCTGTCAGGCGTGCGGCCGGCCTCCAGCGCCGCCATATAGACGAAGGGCTTGAAGGCCGAGCCCGGCTGCCGGCGCGCTTCCGAGGCGCGGTCGAACTGGCTGGTCGAATAATCGTAGCCGCCGACCATCGCGCGCACCGCGCCGGAATCGTCGATCGACACCAGCGCGCCTTGCGTGACGTTCAACTTCTTGCCGCTCTCGTCGATCAGCCGGCGGATCGAATGTTCGGCAAGCTTCTGCAGGTTGAGGTCGACCGTGGTGTTGATGACGATGTCGCCGCGCACGTCGCCGATGAGGTCCGGGAGTTCGTCCATCACCGTATCGGCGACATAGTTTTCCGAGCCGGTCCAGTAGGACGGCGCGCGCGTCGCCGGCGCGCTCAGCGCCGTCTTGTATTCCTTGTCGCTGATCTTGCCGGTCTCGCGCATGGCCGCGAGCACGAGCTGCGCCCGCTCCTCGGCCGCCTTTGGGTCGCGCGCCGGCGACAGCTTGGACGGCGCCTTCAGCAGGCCCGCCAGCAACGCGGCTTCCGAAAGCGTCACGTCGCGCGCGCTCTTGCCGAAATAACGCCGCGAGGCCGCCTCGACGCCATAGGCGCCCGAGCCGAAATAGACCCGGTTGAGGTACATTTCGAGGATCTGGTCCTTGCTGTGCTTGTGCTCGAGCCACAGCGCGAGCAGCACTTCCTGGACCTTGCGCTCCAGCGTGCGGTCGGGTGTCAGGAACAGGTTCTTGGCCAGCTGCTGCGTCAGCGTCGAGCCGCCCTGCGAGAAATGGCCGCCGATGAGATTGGCGACCATGGCGCGCGACAGGCCGATCGGGTCGATGCCGAAATGCGAATAGAAGCGCCGGTCCTCGATGGCGACCACGGCCTCGGGGATATAGGGCGACATTTCGTGCAGGCCGACGGCCTCGCCGCCCGACGCACCGCGATTGGCGATCAGCGCGCCATCGACCGAGACGATCTTGATGTTCGGCGCACGGTCCGGGACCGACCACGTCGTCGCAGCCGGCATCTTGGCGCCGTAATAGACGACGATGCCGGCCGTCGCGATACCGCCCCATATGCAGAGCACGAAGCACCAGTAGACAAGCCGCGTGGCGATGCCGAGCAGCCCGCGCCGATTGCGGTCGCGGCCACGGCCGCGCGATTTCGCCTTGGCGGACCTGCCCTTCGAAGCGGATTTACGACTGCCCGGCACGACACGATCCTCCTCGCTGACCGAAAAGCCTTCGGAGGATTTCGCGCGCGGCGATCCCTCGAAGCTCGGTTCGATGCGACTGTCTCTGCGGTTCGCCATGCGCTCTTGCTTGCTGCCCCGGTGCCGATGGCGTTCGGGTTGAAGACTAGATGCGGCGGTTTAAAGGCGGGTTAAAGCAGGGTTTATGCAGCCTTTTGAAAACCCTTACGATTTTCTAAATCCAACGGTCTCGCGCTATCTTTCGCAGTCGGGTCCATTGCGGGGCGCCGCATGATTACGAGTGGATGGTTGCTCAAAGTCCCGCTGCCTTGGCCAGATAGGGCGCCAGCGCCAGCGCGTAGGTTGCCGTCAGATGATGGTTGTCGCGCAGCACGACAATGTTGCCGACCACCGCCGGGCAGCTCTCCTTGCCGCATAGCGCATCGTTCATGTCCACCACGCTCACCCCCGGGACGGACCGGGCGGCGAGCGCAAAGATGTTTTCCCGTTCGACCTAGGCCGTAGTGACGATTTAAGGAATTGGGATTCCCACGGGCCGGCAAATCAGATTCAACGCTGATTTTTGGGGATCAGTGATGAACTGCGACGCGCTTCGGGACGACCAGTGGGACCGGATCAAGGGCTTTGTTCCG
>NZ_VFTK01000034.1:0-76926 GCF_006439495.1 Mesorhizobium sp. B3-1-8 | reverse complement strand
GATCTACACCCACGTGCTGGAGGAGCGGCTGGTGCGGCTGGTCAACGATCATCATCCGCTTGCCGACTAGGCCTCATATCGCTATGTGAGGGCGACGTTCCACCCCCCGGAGCCGGCATTTCAGCGGTTCCGCCTGCCATTGCCTTCCGACGGATCGGTCCGCCCAAGCATGTACAACTACCTCGACTTCGAAAAGCCGGTGCAGGATCTGGAGCTCAAGATCCTTGAGCTGAAGAAGCTTGCCGAGAACGGCGAGGCGGTCGATGTCGCCGAAGAGATCAGCAGGCTGGAAAAGCGTTCACGCGACGCATTGCGCGACCTCTACAAGGCGCTCACGCCCTGGCAGAAGGTGCAGGTCGCGCGCCACCCCGACCGCCCGCACTGCGTCGACTACATCAAGGCGCTGTTCACCGATTTCACGCCTTTGGCCGGCGACCGCAATTTCGGCGACGACCAGGCGATCGTCGGCGGCTTCGCCCGTTTCCGCGGCGAGCCCGTCGCGGTGATCGGCCAGGAGAAGGGCTCCGACACGGCAAGCCGTATCAAGCACAATTTCGGCTCGGTGCGCCCCGAGGGCTACCGCAAGGCGGTGCGGCTGATGGAGCTTGCCGACCGCTTCCAGATCCCGCTGCTGACGCTGGTCGACACCGCCGGCGCCTATCCCGGCGTCGGCGCCGAGGAGCGCGGCCAGGCCGAGGCCATCGCGCGTTCGACCTCGGCTTGCCTGTCGCTGAAAGTGCCGTCGATCTCGGTGGTGATTGGCGAAGGCGGCTCCGGCGGCGCCATCGCGATTGCCACCGCCAACCGCGTCTACATGCTGGAACACGCCATCTATTCGGTGATCTCGCCCGAGGGTGCCGCCTCGATCCTGTGGCGCGACACCACGCGCTCCAAGGACGCGGCGACCAACATGAAGATCACCGCGCAGGATCTTCTCGAGATGAAGATCATCGACGCCATCATTGCCGAGCCGATGGGCGGCGCCCAGCGCGCGCCGGAGACGGTGATTGCGTCCACCGGCGACCTCATCGCCAGGACGATGAAGGACTTTGCCGGCGCCAACACCGATTTCCGCGAGCAGCGCCGCGAGAAGTACCTGGCGATGGGCCGCAGCCTTTAATCGGGCATCTTGCGGTAAACTGTGGCGGCAACGACCAATTTCGCCACAAAAATGCCGCCGGATTCGGCTCAATGGACTTGCCGTGAGGGGTTGGCCCAATTTGTCGCGAAGGCTTGCGGTAAGGAATTTTCAAGGTTAACGGGCTTACGATCCACCGGTGTTCAGCCTGCGGGTCAAGCCATGCCGAGAGCCGTTGGCCCGAAAGAAGAGACGTAGCCGTACCGATGTTTGCCAAGCTTGCCCGCACCGGAGTCCTTATCGCCGCCATTGGCGTCGCCGGCTGCAATGATTCGTCGATGAAGGATTTCGCGCCGGAGGCCAACAAGCCGTTGCCGGACAAGATCCTCGCCGACATGAAGGCCAAAGGCATGGTGCGCACCTCCTCGGTAATGGCGCGCATCTTCAAGGAAGAAGGCAAGCTGGAGATCTGGAAGGCCAAGACCAATGGCCGCTACGATCTCGTCGCCAGCTACGACATCTGCAAATGGTCGGGAAAGCTCGGCCCCAAATACACCGAGGGCGACCGCCAGGCGCCGGAGGGCTTCTACACGGTGCGTCCGTCGCAGATGAATCCGCGCTCGAATTACCATCTGTCCTTCAACATCGGCTTCCCCAACGCCTATGACCGCGCCAATGGCCGCACCGGCCAGAACCTGATGGTTCATGGCGCCTGTTCGTCGTCGGGCTGCTATTCGATGACCGACGCCCAGATCGAGCAGATCTATGCCTTCGGCCGCGACGCCTTCCAGGGCGGCCAGACCGAGTTCCAGGTCCAGGCTTTCCCGTTCCGCATGACCGCCGCCAACATGGCGCGCTACCGCAGCGACCCGAATTACGAATTCTGGAAGATGCTGAAGGTCGGCTACGACAATTTCGAGATCACCAAGGTGCCGCCGAAGGTCGACGTCTGCGAGAAGCGCTACGTCTTCAATCAGGTCGCGCCCGAAGGCACGAGCTTCGACCCGACTGGCCCCTGCCCCGCGACGACCCAGCCGGATTCGTTGAAGACGGCCTACGCCAATTACGAGAAGAGCTACGACGCGGCCTTCAATTCGGCCGTAAAATCGAGCACGCCGCCACCGAAGCCGACGATTGCCGGCGTAAAGGAAGCCAGCATCGTTTCCGACTGGTCGAAGCGCCGCGCCCGCGGCGAGCGCGTGCCGATCGATCCGCCCTCGATGAATTCCGACGGCTCGGTGACGGAAACGACCCGCATGGGCCGCATAGATTCCCCGCTCGGCCGCAAGATGGCAGCAGCCGACGCGGAAAAGGAAGCCAAGCGCAAGGCCGAAGAGCAGCGCCTCGCGGCGATCGAGGCGGCCAAGGCCGCCAAGGAACAGGCAAAGGCGCAGGCGCTGGCCGAGAAGGAGGCCGCCAAGCAGGCCGCGCAGCAGCCGGTCGTCACCGCCGGCGTCGAACCCGCGCCCGTCCAGCCAGCGCAGGAAACGCAGGCCGCCGACGCCGACCAGGGCACCGTGTCGAAGCTGAAGAAGAAGCTGCTCGGCATGTTCGGCGGCTGACATTTTTATGCATGTCGCCCAAAAGTGGACGGCGGTCTTGGGATAACGACATGCATGAACAAAAGGCAAAGCCGCCCGCCAACTACGATCTCAAGGGATTGAACTGTCCCTTGCCGGTGCTGAAGGCCCGCAAGCGACTGGCCGCGATGCGACCTGGCACCCGGCTGTGGCTCGAGACCACCGATCCGCTCGCGGTGATCGACATCCCGGCCTTCTGCGCCGATGCCGGTCACCAATTGGTCGAAACGGCCGCGGTCGCCGGCGGCCACCGCTTCCTGGTCGAGCGCGGCAACGCGGCCTGAGCCGGTGTCTTTTCGGCTTACAATCCAGCTATCGCCAGCGGATTGGCTTCCAGCGCCGCGCGGTCCGGCGTGTCGATCGACGGCTTGTTGGTGAAGGCGGCGAACAGCCGCCGGATATAATCATCCGGCATATCGAGCGTGATCAGCACCAGCCTGGTGCCGCGCTGGCCATCGGGCCAGGCCGGCAGTCTTGCCGGCGGATGCAGGATCTTCTGCACGCCGTGGATGACCACCGGCCGCGAGGGGTCCTCCGCGAGCTCGATGACGCCCTTCATGCGCAGGAGTTTCTCGCCATGCGTCGAGCGCAGAAGGTCGAGGAACATCTCGATCGCCGAGAACGGCACCGGGCCGTCATGGACAAGCGAGTGCGAACGCACCCGCGTGTCGTGGCGATGCGCATGGGGATGGCGGCCATGATCATCGTCACCGTCATGGTGATGATGGTCGTGATCATGGTGATGATCTTGATCATACGCCGCCTCCTCGCCAAGCCAGCGCCGCACGTCGGCGGACTTGGTCTCAGGATCATAGAGGCCGCAATTGAACAGCGCCGCGGCGCCGGCCTCGCCGACATCGAGCACGACGGCGCCCGGATTGATCTGCTTGAGTCTTGCCCGCAACGCCTCGACCCCGGCCGCGTCGGCAAGGTCGGCCTTGGTCAGCACGATGCGGTCGGCCACCGCGGCCTGTTTCACCGCCTCGACATGGGCATCGAGCGTGGCCTCGCCGTTGACGGCGTCGACCAGCGTGATGACGCCGTCGAGCCGGAACGCCTGCACCAGCGCCGGATGCGCCATGATCGACTGCAGCACCGGCGCCGGATCGGCCAGACCCGTCGTCTCGACGACGACACGGGCCAGTTTCGCGATACGGCCGGTCTGCAGCCGGTCGACGAGATCGGCGAGTGTGTCGACGAGGTCGCCGCGCACCGTGCAGCAGAGGCAACCATCGGAAAGCTGGATGATGCCGTCCGAGGCCTGCTCGACCAGGAGATGATCGATCGCAACCTCGCCGAACTCGTTGATGATCACCGCCGTGTCGGCAAGCTCCGGATCCTTGAGCAGCCGGTTGAGCAGAGTCGTCTTGCCGGCGCCGAGAAAGCCGGTGAGCACCGAAACGGGAATGGGAAAGCCGCTCATCAGCTTGGCTAGTTGGCAGCTTTGACGGGCTGGTCGCCCTGGGCTCCGGCGGCGGCCGTCGCCAGCGGCTCTGCGCCGGCCGGCGCCGGTCTGTCCGGCCGCCAGATCGGCAGCGGCACATCGGCATAGTTCTGGTCGACCTGGTCGACGAATGCCTTGGGCGCTGGCCCCGTGGCGCCGCCGAGTCCGACCGCGACCAGTGTCGGGTGGTCGAGCTTCACCTGGTAGGGCGATTTCGACTTGTCCTTGGCCGCAACCTCGGGCGCCGCCTCGGACTGCTCCTCCTTCGGTTTCTTCGCGCAGATCTCGTCATGCATGTCGTTGGGCGACAGCGTGTCGCCATAGGGCTTGAGAGCGCCAAGCGTGGTCGAAGTGGCCGACGGCATCTCAAAACCCAGATCGAGCAGCTTTGCCGCCGCTTCGGCGCGGCTGATCGCCGATTTCTCGCCAAGCACGACGGCCACCAGCGTGCGCCCGTTGCGCGTCGCCGAGCCGATCATGTTGAAACCGGAAGAGCAGACGAAGCCGGTCTTCATGCCGTCGGCGCCGGGATAGCGGCCGATCAGCAGATTGTAGTTCGGGATGGCCCTCTTGCCGACGGCAAGGCCTTCGATCGAGAACCAGGGCGCGTATTGCGGAAAATCATTGCGCAGCGCCGCCACCAGCACGGCAAGGTCGCGCGCGGTCGTGTACTGTTCCGGCGAATAGAGCCCGTTCGGGTTGACGAAATGCGTGCCCACCATGCCGAGCCTGGCCGCCTCCGCGTTCATGCGGTCGGCAAAGGCGGCTTGCGACCCGCCGATATTCTCGCCGACGGCCATGGCGATGTCGTTGGCCGACTTGACCAGCATCATCTTCAGCGCATTGTCGAGCCGCATCACCGAGCCGGGCTTGAAGCCCATCTTGCTCGGCGGCTCACCGGCGGAATGCTTCGTTACCTTGATCGGCGAATCGAGCGCCACCTCGCCCGCCTGGATCGCGCGGAAGGTGACATAGGCCGTCATCAGCTTGCTGAGCGAGGCCGGATACCAGCGCTTGAACGCGTCCTGATGCTCCAGAATGGAGCCGCTCTTGAGGTCGAAAAGCACGACCGGGTTGGCACGCGCCGCGCCGGCGAGCGCCGGAAGCGCCAGCGCGCCTGCCAGCAACAGGTTGAGGAAATGCCTTTGCCGCATGATCAAATCCGAAATCGCCTCTTGCCGTAGTCGCCGCTGGGTCCGTAAGATTTCGTTACCCATCGCCAGCACAAATGCGGCTCGACCCTCGACCCCGGACCGCATTGTTGTGGTGCTATTTACCCTATGTGACGCCAAAATGGCAAAGTTCAACATAATCACAATTGCTGAGCAGCGGATCTGAACCGACTGCCGTCAATCAACCAAGAGATGGAACGATCATGCCGATTCTGAACCGCGCCGCGCAAATGCAGGAAGAAGTCGCCGGCTGGCGACGACATCTGCACCAGACACCGGAGCTGAATTTCGACGTCTTCCAGACCGCCGGCTTCGTCACCGAAAAGCTGAAGGCGTTCGGCTGCGACGAGGTGGTGACGGGACTGGGCAAGACCGGCGTCGTCGGCATCATCCGCGGTCGCAAGGGCGATGGCCCGACCATCGGGCTGCGCGCCGACATGGACGCGCTGCCGATCGACGAGATCACCGGCAAGCCATGGGCCTCGACCGTGCGCGGCAAGATGCATGCCTGCGGCCATGACGGCCATACCGCGATGCTGCTTGGAGCCGCCAAATACCTCGCCGAGACGCGCAATTTCACCGGCACCGTGGCGGTGATCTTCCAGCCGGCCGAGGAAGGCGGCGGCGGCGGCAACGAAATGGTCAAGGACGGCATGATGGAGCGCTTCGGCATCGAGAAAGTGTTCGGCATGCACAACATGCCAGGCCTGCCGGTCGGCCAGTTCGCCATCAAGCCCGGCCCGATCATGGCCGCGACCGCCGAATTCACCATCACCGTCAAGGGCCGCGGCGGCCATGCCGCGATGCCGCACGGCACGATCGATCCGATCGTCATCGCCAGCCAGCTGGTCGGCGCGCTGCAGACCATCGCCTCGCGCAGCACCGATCCGGTCGAGGCCGTGGTGGTGTCGGTGACGAAGTTCCATGCCGGCGACGCCTACAACGTCATTCCCGAAAGCGCCGAGATCGCCGGTACCGTGCGCACGCTGAAGAAGGAAGTGGCCAAGAAATCGGAAGAGCGCATTCGCGCGCTCTGCGCCGGGCTCGCCTCCGCCTTCGGTGCCACCATCGCGGTGGATTACGACGCCAACTACCCCGTCACCTTCAACCATGCCGAGGAGACCGTGTTTGCGGGCGATGTCGCCGCCGATATCGCCGGCGACAGCCATGTCCACCGCGCCATCCAGGCGGTGATGGGCGGCGAGGATTTCTCCTATATGCTGGAAGCCCGCCCCGGCGCCTTCATCTTCATCGGCAACGGCGACTCGGCCGGCCTGCATCACCCCGCCTACGACTTCAACGACGAGGTCATCCCGCACGGCATGAGCTATTGGGTGAAGCTGGCCGAAACCGCGCTGGCAGCCTGACGGTCCGGCAGCGAAGGCCCCGCCGCCATATGCTTGGCCGGCTCAGCCCGGCCTCACCGAGACATTACGGCCTATGGGTAGGTCAGCATGCCCCTTGGCGAACCGACCCGAAGCGGCTATGTGTCTGGCCGCGTGGTCCCGTAGCTCAGTAGGATAGAGCGGCAGATTCCTAATCTGTAGGTCACAGGTTCGATTCCTGTCGGGATCACCAAGTTTTTCAAGGGCTTGGCGAGCAAGTCGCCGCATGGTGGGTGTCAGGTCGATCCTTGTGAGAACGGCCCCGAAAGATGATGCGTGCGCATAAGTGTGGAGAGACGGTTCGCGGCCTCGGCGAACGCTTCGCCTCCGGAAGCGATCAGCGCCGGTCGCTCCTGCTCGGACGCCGCCAGGATGCGTTCCCAGAACGCGGCAACGAGAGCGCTTGATCGGGCGAGGTCGGCGGCCGCGCCCTGATCGTCGGCCAGCGCCGCCAGATGCCGGAGATTGATGCCGCCGATACCGGGCGGGGCTTTCGCCCCCATGTCGACAAAACCGGAAGGCAGCGATCCTTTCAGATTGTGGACGCGATGGTCGACGATGGCGGCGCGGATCTGATCGACCGCCTGCTTGGCGCCCGCGACACGGGAGGGATGGTCGGTGTCGGCCGCGGCATGCGGAAGAAGTTCCAGACGCTGGCCATGGCGTTCGACCAGCTTCAGATAAGGCAGCATCGGTCCTGAAAGCATGACGCCGTCGGCAAAAAGGTCGGCATCGATCGCCGCGTGGGAAATACGGCCCGATTCCAATGCGCGCTCCAGCGCTGCCACATCGACCAGCTCGCCGCGGTCATAGTTGATCAGCACGGCGCCGTGGTTGAGAGCGGAAAGCAGCTCGTCTCCGATCAGCCCGGCGTTGGCGTATTTTTGCCGGCCGGCATCGAAAGCGCCCAGGCCGAGATGGACCGAAAGCGCGTCCGCGCCGCGCGCCGCGTCCACCATGCTTGCGGCGTAGTCGAAGCCTTCCAGCTCGATCCATTTGCGGTGACGGGGCCGCGCATGGATGGTGACCCGCATGCCGAAGGCCTGGCCGAGCCTGGCGAATTCCCGACCGATGTTGCCATAGCCGATCACCGCCAGTCTTTTTCCTTCGAGCTTCTCGGTCGGGTAATGGCGCAGATCTTTTCCCGTATCGAACTGCCCGCCGGCGACCAGGCTGTTGAGCCTGTCCACGGGAAGATCCGGCCTGACTTTCAGCAGCGCCTTCATGGCCATTTGCGCGGTGGCGCGGCTGTTGATGCCCGGCGTATTCATAAGCGGCGCTTCGCCGCCCTCTCCGCTGCCCCCGCCCCAGGATGCCGAGCCCATATTGCCGGTGCCGGTCCCGATGCGCACGCCGCCGAGGCGGAACCTGGCCTCGGCCGGAATAAAGGTAGCCGCGGCGATCACGGCGTCATAACGGCCGTCGCCAGCCTCGGCCAACAATTCTTCCCGCGTGCTCAATTGCGGCAGGTAGAAGAAATGCAGCCTGCCGGGATCGAGGGCGCCAGCGCTGCCGATGCCTGTCTGATGGAACACATCGCCCTTGGCTTCGATGTAAGCCTTGACCTCGCTGTGATCGGGATTGCCGTCCGCGCCGAAGCGAAGGCCGACAAAGTCGCAGATCAGAATGTTGGCTGATGTCATGAACGTCGTTTCCCTGCAGCTGCCTCCAGCTACTCCGATCCGTTATCCGATGGACGACGTGAAGCGGCATATCCGGGTCGCAAGCGAGAGATTTGCCTCAGGAAGCTAGAACCTATCGGCCCTGACTTGGAAGGGACAAGCCGCTGAACAATTCATGGATCGGTCCGCTAATGGTTTTCATGACCGGAAGAGACCCGCACGACCGGCCTGCCGAAATTGCGGGCCGGCGGTGCCGCGCCGGTCCCGCAATCGACGCATCGGTCTGGAGGGGCCGATGCGCCGTCACACCTGAACCTTCAGGCAACCCTGCGATCGGCCTGGCGCGCGAAGATCTCCTGAACCTTGTCCGCTATCGCCTTGCCGAGGCCGCGGTTGTTCTGCGCAGTGAAGTGGATGCCGTCGCAGCCGTCGGTGGTGATGAAATCCCCGGCATTGAGGAAATCGACCTTCGTGAAATCGGCCATGGCGCGATATTCGGCCGCCAGCGCCGCCGTCTTCTCATGGCCGCCGGCGAACATGCCCTGGAAAAAGGGATGCGGCATCGGGGTCAGCGGCGGCGGTGCGACCACCAGCGCCTGCGGGGCCGGATAGGGCGTGCCGACACCGCCGGCGCTGGTAAGGATCTGGCCGACGAGCTTGGCCATGCCATTGGCGATCTCGTAAGGCGTGCGGCGGAAGAACGACTTGGTGTCATTGGTGCCGAGCATGACGATTACGAGGTCGAGCGGCAGGTGGCTGGCGATGGCCGAGGGCAGATAGGCGCTGCCGTTGAGGCGCGGATCGTTGGGATCGTCGAGGCTGGTCGTGCGGGCGCTCAAACCTTCCTCGATCACATGATATCCATCGCCCAGATGCGAGGCCATCACGCCCGTCCAGCGGTCCTGATAGGCGTAGCGATGCGTCGGCGATCCCTCGATGACCGGAATCCAGCCCCAGGTCAGTGAGTCTCCAAAACAGAGGATCGATCTTTTGGTCATGTCTCCAATCCATTTCCCTATGCGATTGACTATTGGCCGTCCCGAACTCGCCGCTCAGTTCGACTTGCTCCTGATGCCGTAGAGGATCGCCGCGAGCAGGATGATGAGGCCTTGCGCAATCAGCTTGCCGGGCTCGTCGACGCCGAAGGTTGTCATCACGACGAACAGCAGTGCGAACGACAGCACGCCGAAGAAAGGCCCCCAGACACCGCCTTCCCCACGGCCGAAAACGACGCCGCCGAGGATGGTCGCGGCGACCGCCAGGATCGGCAGGTCGAGGCCGACCCGGACGCTGCCGACGGCAATCGAAGCCGTCTGGACCAGCGCGGCGATGCCAGCGAACAAGCCCGCCAGCGTATGCGCAAGCACGACCGTGCGCGCGACCGGGACGCCGGAGAAATGCGCCGCCTGCACGTTCTCGCCGACCGACGTCACATAGCGGCCGAAGACCGTGCGCGACAGGAACAGCGACAGCACCACCGAAACCACCACCCAGAAGATCACCGGCGTCGGCACGGGCCCGAGCTTGGTGTTGTAGATGTCGGCGAACATGCCGGGCACATCGCCGGGCGGCTTGCCGCTGGACAGATACTGCACGATCCCGACCAGGACGATGCCGACCGCGAGCGTGACGATGACGGCCGAGACCCGCCTCACCCCGACCATCAGGCCATTGAAGAACCCGACGGCCAGCCCGATGCCCAGCGCCAGGACAATGAAGAAAGCCATGGAAGCGCCGGGAAAGACGCCGGACGAGATGGTGTAGTTGATGAGCAGGATGACACCGCCGCCCGACAGGTCGATGCTTCGCACCCGCATCACCAGAAGCTGGCCCAGCACCAATATGCCGAGCGGCACGATCTGGCGCACGAATATGCCCATGATGTTGAGATTGAGCATGTTCGGCCGCGCGATCCACAGAACCAGGAGCAGCACGCCAAAGACGTAGTAGGCAGGAGGAACGCGCAGGAAGCGGCGCATCATAGGATGGGTGAGCGCGGCTGCCACTTACAACCCCATCTTTTTGCGCGACTGCAGAGCAACCACAAGAAGCAGGATCGCCCCCTTGATGGTGGTCTGAATGAAGGGCGACACGTTCGTCAGGTTCATGCCGTTGGCGAGCAGCGCCATGACAAGGGCGCCGATGACGGTGCCGTGCAGGCTGCCGATGCCGCCGGAAAGCTGGGTGCCGCCGATGGCCACGGCCGTGATCGCGTCGAGCTCGAACAGCAGCCCGACATTCGGGTCGCCCGAAACGATGCGCCCGGCGAGGAAAATGCCGGCAAGCGCCGCGAAGCAGGCGCAGATCACATAGGCAAGCACGATGTTGCGCCGGTCGGCGATGCCGAAATTATGCGCCGCATCCTCCACGCTGGACGAGACGCCACCACCGATCGCGAAAAGATGCAGCCCGAAGCGCGAGCCGTAGAGCAACTTCCAGGCGACCGCGAGCGTAAATATGCCCCAGAACACCGGCATGGGCACCCCAAGGAAGGAGCCGGCCACGGCGCTGATGACGATATCCGGCACCGTGCCGCCCGAAACCGGCCGCAATATCCGCGTGATCCCGAGCAGGATGTACTGCGTCGACAGCGTCGCGATGATCGGATGCACGTTGAAGCGGGTGATGATGAAGCCGTTGCCGAAGCCGACCAGCGCGGCCAGCACGAACACCGCCGGGATCAGCACCCAGGCGGGTCCGCCGAGGGCGAGCACCGCCGTCGTGAAGCTGATCATCGACCCTACCGAAAGGTCGAGCCCGCCGAGCAGGATGACGAACATCTGGCCGACCGCCGTGATGACGAGCGGCATCGCCTGCGGCACCAGATTGAGCAGATTCTCCCCGTTGAGGAACTGCGCCGTCTCGAGGCTGAGCCAAAGCGTGATGGCCAGAACGATCAGCAAGGGCAGTATCCACATGCCCTGCCGCGATCCTCTTGCGCCCGCGAGGCGTCTGCTGATGGTTGTCATCGGCGCTCACCTCTCGCCTCATTGGCCTGCCCGTTGGCGCTGAGCGCGGCGTCGAGGATGTTGTGCTCCGTGGCGTCTGCCGCCGGCATTTCCTTGACGATCGTGTCGTTGTGGACGACGCAGATGCGGTCGCAGGGCCCGATCAGCTCGATCGTCTCGCGCGACAGCACCAACACCGCCCCGCCTTTGCCGGCAAAGTCGCGCAGCAGCCGGTAGATCTCGGACTTTGCGCCGATGTCGACGCCGCGCGTCGGTTCTTCGACGAGCAGGATGTCGATGTCGGCGGCGAGGTAGCGGCCGAGCAGCACCTTCTGCTGGTTGCCGCCCGACAGTGTGCCGACGGAGGCGCTCGGACCGCTGGCCTTCACGGCAAGGCTCGACATCATGTCGGCGACCTGCCGCTGATAGCCGGCGGCCAGGGCCAGTTCCGACCGTTTCGAATGGAGTGCGGCAGCAATGTTGTGCGCCACGGAAAGGCCGAGGAAGAGCCCGTCTTCCTTGCGATCCTCTGGTACGAAGCCGACGCCCATTGCCTGCAGCCGGCGCACGCCGCCGCCAGGCGACACCGGCAAGGGCAGCGACTTGCCCTTGATCGTCACACGGCCGGCGAAAGGATGGTATTGACCGACCAGCGAGCGCAGGAAGCGCTGCTGGCCCTGCCCCTCCAGGCCGGCCAGCGCAACGATCTCGCCGCGGTTGAGCGCCAGCGAGAACGGCCTGGAGCGCTCGGTGATGCGGAAACCCTCGACCGAAAGCATGGCGGGGCCGGAGACATCGCCACGCTGGGGAAAGAGATCGGCCAGCTCGCGGCCGACCATCATCGCGATCAGCGACGCCGGCGTCATCTCGGCGATTGCCCTGGTGCCGACAAGTTCGCCGTCCTTCAGAACCGTGACGGTGTCGCAGATGGCGAAGATTTCGTCCATCCGGTGCGAAATGTAGACCACCGCCTTGCCCTCATCCTTCAGTCTGCGGATGTGGCGGTTCAACACTTCGACATCGGCGGCATTGAGCGCCGCCGTCGGCTCGTCGAGGATGAACACGCTGGCATCGGTCATGATGCCGTGCGCGATCTCCACGAACTGCCGTTCGGCGATGCTGAGCCTCGAGACCAGCGTGCCCGGATCGAGCGTGAGGCCGAGTTCGGTAAGCGCGGCGCCAGCCTCGCGCCGCATGCGGCGATGGTCGACCCCGCCGAAAGCTATGGTCCGTTCGCGGCCGAGGAACATGTTTTCGGCGATCGTCAGATTAGGCAGCAGCGACAATTCCTGGAACACGGTCGAGATGCCGGCTTCCAGCGCATCCTTCGGTCTGTGGAAGGCGATCTGGCGCCCGTCGCGCAGGATGGCGCCGCTATCCGGCTGGTGGACCCCGGCGAGGATCTTCATCAGCGTCGATTTGCCGGCGCCGTTCTCGCCCATCAGCGCATGGACGGAGCCCGATCGGAGAGCGATGGAGACGCCCTTCAGCGCCGCCGTGCCGGCAAAGGCCTTCCGGATATCCGACATTTCGACAAGGGTTTTCACGAAACAAGCACCACTGCATTCAGGAGTATTCGGTGGCGCGGGCCCACGTCGCCGCAGCCCCGCGCCACCATGGCGCCACCTCTACTTCTTGGCGTAGAACTCCTTGAGCTTGTCTTCGGGCAGCTCCGACGGCCACCACACATTGGCCGAGAGATCGTCGCGATAATATTTCTTGATCTTCTCGATATCCCAGCCGGGCGGATTGTAGTCGTAGTGCTTCTTCAGCTCCTTGCCTTCGAACAGGGCCACGGCGGCGCGGATGCCGGCCGCGCCCTGGGCCGGGCTATATTCCGCCGAGATCGACTTGAAGCCGTCGGCGATCCACTGGCCGAAGAAGCCGTTGTTGCCCTCGCCGGTGATCGGCGGGATCTTGGCACCGAACTGCTTGAAGACGTCGACGCAGGCGCGCGTCATATCGGCGCCGGAAGACCAGATGCCGTCGACCTCGGGGTTGTTCAGGTAGAGCGTCTCGCAGAGCTTCTTGGCCTTGTCGTACTGCCAGTCGCCATGCTCCTCGGCGATGATCTTGACGTCGGTCCCCTTCAGCGCCTGCAGCAGGCCGTTGTAGCGGTTGGTGTCTTCCGGATGGCCGGCGAGCCCGCGCAGCACCCAGATATTGCCCTTGCCGCCGAGTTCCTTGACCAGGAAGTCGCCCATCACCTTGCCGAAATGTTCGGCGCCGCCCTGGATTTCGGTGGTGAAGGCATCGCTCTCGATACGGCCGGTATGCACGATGACGGGAATGCCCGCCGCCACGGCTTTGGCGATGCTGGCGTCCGCCGAGGTCGACGTGACCGGCTGGACGATGATGGCGTCGACCTTCTGGGCGATCAGGTCCTCGATGTCGGCGACCTGCTTCTTCTGGTCAAAGCCGGCATCGAGCAGGATGAATTTGCTGATGCGCTTGTCCTTGGCGGCGGCAGCCTCCGCCTCATGCGCGACCTGCACCGTCCAGGTGTTCGCGTTTACGCCGAAATGGCTCATGCCGATGACCCAGGGCGGATCCTTCTTGAATTTCCCGGCCTCGACCGCTGGATTGTCGCCGGCACGGGCGGTAACCCCGTCGAGCAGCGATACCTCGTCGGCGAACGAGGGAGCACACAACATGGTGGTCGCGATCACTGCCGCTGCGATTGATTGGATAATCCGTCTCACTGAGCCATCCTCCTTCTCAAGCTCCACGAGCCCTGGTGACCAGGACCACGACTTCCCATCGGCGCGCGGCCATTGCCAAACGCCGCTCCTGCCGGGGCGAGCCCGGCACTGCTTCAGTTCGTTGCTCAACCCGAGCGCATGGCCGCTGGGGACAAAGGTCCAGCGTTGCCGCCCATGGATCATGGCAGCCGGTCGGCGCAAAAGGTTCGGGGCATTCCTCCCAGGCTCAGTTCAACCATCGATCCGGTGGGCTGTCAATAATTATTCAGAGTGATGGATTATCTTTGCGGCTTGCGCTACCTTTCCGCCGGATGGCAGGGTCGCTCGACGCGGACGACCGACTCTCGTCCGACGATTTCTGCAAATCAGAACCTTGGCTGGATCGGGGAGGAGCATGCGATCGGTCTTGTGCTACGGCGACTCCAACACGCATGGGCAGGTACCCGGCGGCACACCGCTTGACCGCTACGGCCCGGCCGAGCGCTGGCCCGGTGTCATGGCAAGGGAGCTGGGCGTCGGCTGGCATGTCATCGAGGAAGGCCTCAGCGGCCGTACGACGGTGCGCGACGATCCCATCGAGGGTGCCCACAAGAACGGACGTACCTACCTCAGGCCTTGCCTGCAGAGCCATGCCGTTCTCGATCTCGTCATCATCATGCTGGGGACCAACGACCTCAAGGCGCGCTTCAACCAGCCGGCCTCTGAAGTCGCCATGGCCATGGGCTGCCTCGTCTACGACATCAAGGAACTCAAGCCCGGCCCGGGCGGCAGCGTGCCCGAAATCATGATCGTGTCTCCGCCGCCAATGCTGGACGACATCAAGGAATGGCGGTCGATCTTCGCCGGCGCGCCTGAGAAGTCGCGGCAGCTGGCGCTCGAATTCGAGATCATCGCCGATTCGCTCGAAGTGCATTTCTTCGACGCGGGCTCGGTCGTCACCTGCGATCCGCTTGACGGGTTCCACATCAACGGACAGGCCCATGTGTCGCTTGGCCGTGCGCTGGCCCGCGAAGTCGAAGCAATCGGGTGGCCGGATGAGAGATGAACGCGGCATACGGGTGTCCCGCACGACCGATCGCGAGAGGACGCACCATGCCTGACATGCGCTTTGCGCCGCCGAACCCGCTCCGCATCGCGGACCGCGCCAGCGGCCTCAACGCCGTCAGCGTGCGCAGCTACAACGAACGCCTTGTGCTGTCGTTGCTGCTTCAGAGCAAGGATATCACCCGTCTCGAGATCGGCGAGCGGACCGGCCTGTCGGCGCAGACTGTGTCGGTCATCGTCCGATCGCTCGAGCAGGAAGGGCTGATCGCCAAGGGTGAGGCCCAGCGCGGCCGTGTCGGACCGCCGACGGTGCCGATCTCGCTCAACCCCGAGGGCGCCTATTCCGTCGGCATCAGCGTCGGCCACCGGCAGGTGGAGGTCGTGCTTGTCGACTTCGTCGGCTCGATCCGCTCCCATACGGTCCTGCCGTTCTCAGCCGCACAGGACACCAACCACCCGCAATTCATGACCGCCATCGCCAAGGCGATTGCCGATCTGCCACGGCATCTCCACTCGCGCATCGCCGGTATCGGCCTTGCCCTGCCCGGCGACGAAGCAGAACTCGAGCTAACGCCAAAAGCGGCGCGCGAGCGGTTCGACGCCCTGCAGGAGGAGGTCGAGAGGGAGATCGGTTATCCCGTCTACGTCCAGAACGACATCACCGCCGCTGCCGGTGGCGAAAGCATGTTCGGCGTGGCAAAGCATCTTTCGGACTACCTTTTCTTCTATCTCGGCGCGCGCCTGCACAGCCGCCTGGTCCTCAATCACCAGATCTACAACACCACTGCCGCGGTGAGTTTCGACGTCGGCATCCTGCGCCTGGAGCAGGAGATCCGGAAAAATGGCAATTCGCCCTCCGAGCTGTGGGAGCGGCGCGCGGACTGGCCTTCGTTCGGCGATGCCGAGATCGCGTGGCAACGCGAGCTGCTGGAGCAGATGAAGTCGTCGATAGCGGCGCTGAAGCCGTTCGTTCCCGTGGCTTCGGTCGTCCTGTCCTCTTACGCGCCGCAGGCGGTCTGCAAGGCAATCTGCCGGGAGCTGGAACAGGCTATGCCTGGTATAAGCGCCATAGCCGGCAACATCGAGCGTTCGCCCAAGGCGGTGGGAGCGGCGGGCCTGCCCTTCAGCTCGCGGTTCATGGTGGAGTGACGTTCATGGTCACCGGCGTCTCGCTGCCCATCGACGGCGGCTACACCTGCCGGTGATATCGGGCGCATAACAAACGCTGGACCACGGCACCAGCAGCGGCGGGACAGCGGCCGCTTGAGTCAGCCACGCCCCAACGAACCCAGCCGGTCAGCCTGAGATAATTTCGTAGCGAAGGATCTGGGCGTCGCCGAGGGCCGATCTGCGTCCAGGCGAGATGACGCCGGAGCCGAAGAGGAGAATATCTTCGCGGCGTACGAATACTTCATTGCCGGGCCCCATCGACACAAATGTGCCCGACGAGCTGCGCTCGACAAGCCGGACCTTGCCATTCGAAATGCTGAAGGTCGCGTGGTGCCTTGAGACCCAGGGCCGCGGGACAACGATATTGCATTCCGGAGATCGGCCGATCGTCACCAATTCGTTGTTTCGGCAGGATCGCAACTGATCTTCATAGCGGATGACCAGATTGATCTGCGGCGGCAGAGCGGAACGCCTATCGACAAAGGTGCCTCGATTGGCGACGTGCGTGCTGACGGCCCCATCGTCGCTCCTCAGCGTATAGACATCGAAGAGTTCTTGCTTTCCCTTGAATGCCATTTTGTCGAGGAGCCGCAAGGTACTGCGGCTGCCCGCGGAAAGGGCTTCGAAGAAGCTCTGGCTGATCAGGACCTCCCCGGGGTTGGCCGTGGTGGACAATCTTGCGGTCACATTGACAACGTCGCCGAACACCGCGCCCCGCGCACGAATGACCGCCCCGAAATGCAGTCCGATCCGGGCGATCAAAGGCTCTTTCGTCAGTTGGCCGCCAATCTGGCAGACGGCCCTCAGCGCCGCCTCCGGTCTCTCGAACAGGCTGAGCACGTCATCGCCCTTCGAGTAAATGAAGTCACCGCCGTGCTGGGCGACGATCTCGCGTATCGCGTCGAGGCAATCCGAGACCTGCCGCAGGGCGGCATCGTCGCCGATGCGCTCATAAAGTGTCGTGCTGCCCACGACATCAGCTAAGAGGACTGCGGCTAGAAGTCTTTCCTGATCCATCGACTCGTATCCGCCCCGAGAGCGTGGCGTGTATAACATACCAAAGGTGACCTTGACTTATCTACCTGCGCGCCCGGGCGCCGGCGCAACGGGGCAAGTGCTTTGGCGCGATTATCCTGGACGGACAGGCACCTGCCTTCCCACCAACCGGGTTATCGGCCTCAAAAATAGCGGCGATAAAGAAGTTTCGTTTCCCTAACCCGGGCTGCCGGCCGCCGGATTGGCGATGATGGCGGCCCGGAAGCGGGCGACGAAATCGTCGAGCGCCGGGCGCTCGGCGTCCGAGATCGCCCAGTAGGAAAAGGCGTCGTCGGTCCAGTGGACCAGAAGGAAGCCGCCCGCCGAGAGATCGTCCGCCACCGGCACCGATTTGGCCTCGTTCTGCCGGGGTGCGGCCACCAGCGTGATCAGATGCTCGTGATGGCGGTAGACCAGTGCCGGCATCGGCCTGTCACCAATCACCTCGACGCGGCCGCCAAGCAGCGCGTAGCCGTCCTTGGCCATGTCGGGCGCCGGCGGCGACACGCCGATGCGCCCGTCGAGCCATGGCTTCACCGTATGCCGGTCGGACGAGACGATGTCGACCGGCGTCGCCGCGAGCAGGCTGCGGCGATGGCCGTTGGCGACGGCCACGGCGAAGCTGTCGGCCTCATTATCCGCCGTCGTCAGCCATTGCGTTGCGCCGCTGGCCAGAAACGCCGTCAGCGCGATCGATGCCGCCATCTGGCGCCAGTCGAAGGAGTTGAACCAGCGCGCCGCGCGTGGCCGCATCGCGATGACTTGGCCCTGCTGCTGTTGCGGCACGGAGGGCTGTGCGTCCACTTTCACATCTTCAACCTGCGTGGCCTCCGCGACCTCGGGATCCTTCCCCTCGGCGATCGCCGCGATGCGCGCCAAAAAGTCGTCACTGATGGCGGGCCGCGGCACATTGGCGAGCGCACCGCGCAGCGCCACCAGGCGCGCATGTTCGGCGGCGAGCTCCGGATCGGCGGCCATGCGCCGCTCGACCGCCAGGGCGGCCGCAGCATCGAGCTCGCCATCGACAAGGGCGTGGATCATCAGCTTCATATCCTGCGGGTCTTGCGGCAATCCATCCTCACGCGGGCGGTTTTCATGCGGGCTCATGGCGCCCTCCAAGTTCCGTCATCAAGAGACCGCGGGCCCGCGCCAGCCGCGACATCACCGTGCCTTGCGGCACGCCGAGCATGGTGGCGATTTCGCGGTAGCTGAGACCGTTGATGTCGCGCAGCACCACCGTTTCGCGGAAGGCTTGCGGCAGCCTTCCGATCGCCGCTTCCACCGCCGCCGAATTCGCCTTGGCGATCAGCACCGCCTCCGGGCTGTCGGCGTCGTTGTCCGGCGGCGGCGAGACGTCGTCGAGATCGGCGAGGTCGCCGACGGCGACCACGCTGCGCGGGCGGTTGCGCGCCATCCATGTGTAGGAAGCGTTGCGCACGATGGTAAGCAGCCACGCGCGGGAATTTCCCCCAGCGAACCCGGCAATGCCCGCATGCGCCTTGAGGCAGGCCTCCTGCACCACATCCTCGGCGTCGGCTTGATTGCCGGTCAGCCAGCGGGCAAGCGACAGCGCATCGCTGAGATGCGGCAGCACCACTTCGGCAAAACGCGCGGCCAGCATCTTTTCGCTCAACACCGTTCCGCCGTCGGGCGCTCCCGCCACAGGTCTGCCGCCGCCCTCAGCGGGAAGCGACGATCTGTCCCCGCTCGTGCGGGTGAAGATCGCGACCGCAGGCGATGGCGCCTGCTTCGAGGGAGGAGAAGGCATTGGTGTCACCGGAGTCAAGTGTCTCGGAAGCAAGGGGCGCCTCGGAAGAGGACGGCGCATCGCTGGCTGCAACGGGATGCTCGCCGTCATGGTCGTGGATCTCGATGGTTGCGATCGGCACGGGGTCAGGGCCGGCGGCGGGGCGGTATCGCCCAGAACAGATGCGCCCAGCTCCAACGCTCCAAGCGACGACGGTGGCTGACGCCTTCGCCCTCTTCGGCCCGTGCGTATTTGTCTTCGTGCCGCTTCATGATGGTCTCCGCTGTTGCGCACAAATGGCGCATGCCTTGGAGACCGGCGGACTGGGCGGTTTATTCCCGGCCGGTCGGCTTTTTCGTTCACGCTAACGTGATCGGACGGCGTGCCCGCCTACAGCGCCAGTAGCGCAAGCCCCGCCAGCGCAGATCCCGCCAGTGTCGGCAGCATGCCGAGTTTCAGCCTGAACATGGCGACCATCGCCGCCGCCGACAGCAGCGCGGCACGCCAGTCGAGCGAGGACAGGACCGGAACCTCCACGCCCCAGCCGACACTTGCTACCTTGCCGAAGACGACATGCAGCGCGAACCACAGCGCCAGGTTCATGATGACGCCGACCACCGCGGCGGTGATCGCGCCAAGCGCCGCCGCCAGCGCCTTGTTCCGTCTCAATTGCTCGATGTAGGGCGCACCGAGGAATATCCAGAAGAAGCAAGGGACGAAGGTGACCCAGAGCGTCAGCAGCGATCCGAGCGATCCAGCCAGCAGCGGGTTGGCAAAGCCGGCATGGCGATAGGCGGCGGCGAAGCCGACGAATTGCAGCACCAGGATCAATGGCCCCGGCGTCGTTTCGGCAAGCCCGAGCCCATCGACCATTTGGCCGGGCGAAAGCCAGCCGAACGAGGTCACCGCTGCCTGCGCGACATAGGCAAGAACGGCATAGGCGCCGCCGAAGGTGACGACGGCCATCAGGCTGAAGAAGCCGCCGATCTGCGCCCAGACGCTCCCCGGCCCCGCCAACACGGCGATCAGCGCCGCCGGCCCCAGCCAGACCGGCAGCCAGATGGCGATGGTGCGGATGGCATGCCCTCGCTTCGGAATGGTGTGGCCGAGTTCGCCCCGCTCGAACATCAGGTCGACCACGCCCCTGGTCTCGGTGCCGGCTGCAGTCTTGCCCTGCGCCGAGGCGGAGAACAGCGCCGGCGCGAAGCGGTTGCCGGTCCAGCCGATCAGCCCGGCTGCGAGCACGATCAGCGGGAACGGCACCCGGACGACATAGATGGCCAGGAAGGCCGCCACGGCGATCGCCACCATCGCACGGTTCTTCAGCGCCCGCTTGCCGATGCGGATCACTGCCTCGACGACGACGGCGAGCACCGCCGCCTTGATGCCGAAGAACAACGCCTCGACGACCGGCGCATCATTGTAGAGCATGTAGAAGCCGCTCAGGCAGAGCATCACCAACGCGCCGGGCAGCACGAACAGGATGCCGGCGACGAGGCCGCCTGCCGTCCGGTGCAGCAGCCAGCCGATATAGACGGCGAGCTGCTGCGCCTCCGGGCCCGGCAAGAGCATGCAATAGTTGAGCGCGTGCAGGAACCGCTGCTCGCCGATCCAGCGGCGCTCCTCGACCAGTTCCTTGTGCATCAGCGCGATCTGGCCGGCCGGCCCGCCGAAGGAGAGCAGGCCGATCCTGGCCCAGAGCCGCGTCGCTTCGCGGAAGCTTGGCGCGGCCGGGATTTCGGCCCGTCGCACAGCGGCGTCCTTGGCAAGCGCGCTCATTGTGCCTTGCCTACAACCGGCCAGTTATGCGTCTCGTCGGTGGCGTCGCGGCACCAGCGGAAGAAGGCGTCGTAGAGAAGCATGCCGGCTTCGAGCTGTTCGAGGTCATCACGGAACATGCGCGACAGGCCAAGCGAAGCGGCGAGGAACCCGGCCGCCTGCGGCACGAGGTCGAGGCGCGCCGTATCGGCGGCGCGCACGAGCAGCGCCAGGCGGTCGAGCGCATCGACGCGCAGTCCGAATTCCTCGACCATCGTGTCGAATGTGCAGCGATCGCCGCGATGGCTCCAGAACACGCCTTCGATATCGAAGGGAACCGCGGCGAAGCGATCCGCGACCAGAGGCACCTCAGCCGCGTCGACGAACAGGAACACCGCATCGGGATCGACGAAGCGGCGGATCAGCCAGGGGCAGGCAATGCGATCTACCTTCGGCCGGGAACGGGTGACCCATACGGTGCGGCCGTTCTGGTCGCGGGGCGGGATCGCGCCGGCCGCGACCAACGGCGCGCTGGCGGCGGCCCAGGCCTCGAAGCCGCCTTCCAACGACTCCGCCGGAATGCCGTCGTGGCGCAGCCACGCGGCAACGCCTTGCGAGAGTTTCTGCCCTCTCTGGCAGATGACCACGACCTTGCGTCCCGAAAACTCCGACGCCCAGCTTGAGACAGTCCTGAAATCGCGCCGGCATGACGCCGGCAACAGGCGCGGATCGGCTTCATAGTCCTCGTCGGTGCGCACATCGACCAGGCAAGGCGCATCGGGCAAGCCGACGAGACGGGAAAGCTGCGGAACGGTAATTGCGGTTGTTGACGGCATGGCGTCCACCTCCAGAACACAGAGAGTTTGGACGCGATCGTTGGGCTGACGCCTCACGGGGTCGTCGCGAGGAACCCCTTGGCCAGGATGCTGGAACGCTCCCCTACGATTGTCAAGAATTCAAATTGCTAATGCATGTCGCGCAAAAGTGTGCAGCGGTTTTGCGATAACGACATGCATGAAAACAAAGGCTTAAAGCGCGTCGCTGAATCCGCTTCAGCGCGACACGCTTTTAGGGAAGATGGGAGCTCCGCCCTGTCTCCCTTAAACGGTCGTCGCCCTTACTGCGCCGTCCAGCCGCCATCCATCGGCAGGGTCGTGCCGGTGATCTGCTTGGCCGCATCCGAGCACAGGAACAGCGTCAGCGCGGCAAGCTCTTCGACGGTGACGAATTCCTTGGTCGGCTGCGCCGCAAGCAGCACATCGTGCTTGACCTGCTCTTCGGTCATGCCGCGCGCCTTCATCGTGTCGGGGATCTGCTTTTCGACCAGCGGCGTCCAGACATAGCCGGGCGCGATCGCATTGACGGTGATGCCGTCCTGCGCGACTTCCAGCGCCACCGTCTTGGTCAGGCCGGCAATGCCGTGCTTGGCCGAGACATAGGCCGACTTGAACGGCGAGGCGACCAGCGCATGAGCGGAAGCCGTGTTGATGATGCGGCCCCACTTGCGGCTCTTCATGCCGGGCAGCACTGCCTTGATGGCGTAGAAGGCTGCCAGAAGATTGATGCGGATGATGGCTTCCCACTTGTCGTCCGGAAATTCGTCGATCGGCGCGACGTGCTGGATGCCGGCATTGTTGACCAGGATGTCGAGGCTGCCGAACGCTGCCTCGGCCTCGTGAACCATGGCGCTGACGGCGGCGCCGTCCATCATGTTGGCGCCCGAATAGCGGCACTTGACGCCGAAATCCTCTTCGATGCCGGCCCGCTCCTGCTCGATCGCCGCGGCGTCGCCCAGGCCGTTGATGGTGACGTTGGCGCCCTCGGCGGCGAAGGCGCGGGCGATTGCTAGGCCGATGCCGCTGGTCGAGCCGGTGACGAGCGCATTCTTCGAAGACAGGGAACCCATGGGAGATCTCGCGACAGGAGGACAGGAGGGAAGACTATGAAGACGAACAGCCGGGAAGGCACATGATTTGTGCGCCGCAGCATCACAATGCCACACCCATATGTCGGCGCTATTACAGCTCCGCGATGGGGTTTGCCGGCTGTAAGAAGTGTCGTCTTGGCGCTGACACGGCACTGTCATGCTGCCGTGCAACATATTTGCCAGCGCATTCGCGCGGGCTCATTTCAAACCTTGTTTGGGGCACCAGCCATGGAAATCGCCGACGTCGTGAAGCGGGCCTATGCGATGCCGCTCACCAACCCGTCCTTCCCGCCAGGCCCTTATCGCTTCTTCGACCGCGAATACATCATCATCACCTACCGCACGACGCGCGAGGCGCTGGAAGCCGTCGTTCCGGCGCCGCTCGAGATCGACGAGCCGCTGGTCAAATACGAATTCATCCGCATGCCTGACTCCACCGGCTTCGGCGACTACACCGAAACCGGCCAGGTCATCCCGGTGCGCTACAAGGGCCAGTATGGCGGCTATGTGCATTCCATGTATCTCGACGACGATGCGCCGATCGCCGGAGGCCGCGAGCTGTGGGGTTTCCCGAAGAAGCTTGCCAGCCCCAAGATCGTGCATGAAGGCGAAGTGGTGGTCGGCACGCTGCATTATGGCAGCGTTCTGTGCGCCACCGGCACAATGGGCTACAAGCACCGCGAGGCCGACCACGACCAGGTGCTGGCCTCGCTCGCCGCGCCCAATTTCCTCATCAAGATCATCCCGCATGTCGACGGCAGCCCGCGCATCTGCGAGCTGGTCCGCTACTACCTCACCGACATCACGCTGAAGGAAGCCTGGACGGCGCCGGCTGCGCTCGACCTTCGCCCGCATGTCATGGCCGACGTCGCCAAGCTGCCGGTGCTCGACATCGTCTCTGCCGTTCATTTCACCGCCGACCTGACGCTGGGCCTCGGCGAAGTCGTGCATGATTACCTCGCGGACCACGGCCGATCGGCTGCCGGCGCGAAGGAGCTGGAGAAAGCCGGTGCTTGAGCGCAACCGCAGCAAGGCGGCCGCCGCCACCATTCAGGAAATCACGGCGCAATATGACCGCATCGCCCTGGTCTTCCAGGGCGGCGGCGCGCTCGGCGCCTATCAGGCGGGTGTCTATCAGGCGCTTGCCGACGCCGGCTGTGAGCCGACCTGGCTTTCCGGCGTCTCGATCGGCGCCATCAACGCCTCGATCATCGCCGGCAACGAGCCCAGCCGCCGCCTGCAGCGGCTGGAGCAGTTCTGGCAGACGATCTCGGGCCGCAAGATCTGGGCCTATACGCCGGAAGGCGACATCTACCGCGACATCCGCAACCAGACCTCGTCGTGGATGACCATGACCATGGGCCAGCCCGGTTTCTTCAAGCCGCGCAATCCCAGCCCCTGGTTCCAGCTGACGGGAGCGGAAGGCGCCACCAGCTTCTACGACACCGCCGAGCTCAAGGACACGCTGGAGAGCCTGATCGACTTCGACGTGCTGAACGACGGCAAGAAGCGCTTGAGCGTCGGCGCGGTCAATGTCAGGACCGGCAACTTCGTCTATTTCGACACCGACAAGGTGCGCATCGAGCCGGAACATATCATGGCGAGCGGCGCGCTGCCGCCGGCCTTCCCCTCGATCCGCATCGAGGGCGAATATTACTGGGATGGCGGCATCGTTTCCAACACGCCGCTGCAATATCTGCTCGACCAGGAGGAGGATCGTTCCTCGCTGGTGTTCCAGGTCGATCTGTTCAGCGCCCGCGGCGTGCTGCCCCGCGGCATGGCCGACGTTCTGTCGCGCCACAAGGACATCATGTATTCCAGCCGCACGCGCCAGAACACCGACAACTTCCAGCGCATCCATGCGCTCAAGATGAAGCTTCTTGACGCGCGGAAGCGCGTGCCGCCGGACCAGCTCAAGGACGGCGAGAAGGAACTGATGGCCGACTATTCCGATGCCGGCGTGGTCAACATCGTCCACCTGATCTACCAGCACAAAGGCTACGAAGGCCACGCCAAGGACTACGAGTTTTCCGGCACCTCGATGCGCGAGCACTGGGAGATGGGCTTGGAAGACACCGAGCGCACGCTGCGCCACAAGAAATGGCTGATGCTGCCCGACAACGCCGACGGCGTCACCATCCACGACCTGCACCGCGAAGACCCGACCTAAGGGTCATTGCCGCCCGGGCCGCGTCGCGGCTCGGGGTCCTGACGCACGTCAAGAAGCCTAATGCATGTCGCGCAAAAATGACCTCGGTTTTGCGACAACGACATGCATCAGGCAACGGCGTAAAGCGCGTCACGTGTATCCGTTTCGACGCGACACGCTTTAGAATTTGAGATCGGCGCCTGCCCGCAGCAACAGCCAGTAGAACAACCCGGTCGCCCCACCCGCAAGCAGCATCGCCAGCAGGAAGCCGCCATGCGTATGCGTGAACGGCAGTCCTTCTGTATTCATGCCGAAAATGCCGACGATCAGCGTTCCCGGCAGGAGCAGCGCGCTCATCACCGCCAGCGCCTTCAGGCTGCGGTTCGATTCGTCCGCGAGTTCCGCCGCGACCTCTTCCTGCAGCAGCCTTGCCCGGTCGTTGACCATGACGACTTCGCGGTCGAGCCTTTTGAGGCGAGCCGCCAGCTTGCCCAATATCTCATGCGCGCCGGCCGACAATTCCCAGCCGGCACGGTTCTCGTCCAGGAACAGCGCGACCTGTGCCGCGATCGGCCGGTGCAGCGACACCCCCAGGCGACGCACCTCCTTGATCCGGCGCCGCTCGTCGGCAAGGCGCTCGGTGACGAGACGGTCCTCGACCTCGTCAAGCTGCTTCGTGGCCAGCGCCAGCCGCCCGCTCGCGCTTCCGCAGAAGGCAAGCACGATAGCGCCGAACAGCTCGAAGGCGGTCGCCGGTTGGAGCCCTTGCGAAAGCGCCTTGTTCACCTCTTCCACCGCTGCCAGCGAATGGCGCCGGCCGGTCACCAGCAACCGGTCCGTCACGGCGAAATGCAGCCTGCCGATGGTGGTCGATCTGCGTCCGATCTCGCCATGCAGGTCGGCGGCGATACCGTGCACGACGCCCTTTTCATGCGCCAGCGCCATGCTGTCCTCATGGCCTTCGAGGATCGCATGCGCCGATTGCGGCAGCGCGCAGGCATGGCTGATCCAGGAATGCGCCCGCTGGTCGATGAGATCGACATGCAGCCAAACCCAGCCGTCCGGCGCGGCAAGCGCTGCTTCGATGTCCTTCGGCGCGATCGGCTGCGGCGCTTGGCCGGCGGCGCCGCGATAGGCCCAGATCAGGCCGGGCGCGTGGTGGCGGCTGTCGTCCCAGGCAAGCAGCGTCAGATGCGATGCCTCATTCATGGCCGCCACTCGATCAAATGCTCGAAAGCAAGACGGCGCCGGAACCGGCGCCGTCGATGTTGCTGGTCAGGCAAGAACCGCCGCTCAGAAAACGTGGCGCAGGATCACGAACAGCACGAAGGCCAGCGCGATCGAGCAGGGCAGCGTGAGCACCCAGGCCAGCAGGAGGTTGCGCACGGTCGACCACTGCAGGCCGGAGCCATTGGCCGCCATCGTGCCGGCGACGCCGGACGACAGCACGTGCGTCGTCGACACCGGCAGGCCGAAACGGTCGGCCATGCCGATCGTCACCATCGCGACCAGCTCGGCGGCGGCGCCCTGGCCATAGGTCAGGTGGCTCTTGCCGATCTTCTCGCCGACGGTGACGACGATGCGCTTCCAGCCGACCATGGTGCCGAGGCCAAGCGCCAGCGCCACGGCGATCTTCACCCACAGCGGGATGAACTTCGTCGCGTTGTCGACCGCCTTATGGTAGTCGGTCACCGACTTCAGGTCGGCGTCCTGCATCGGCAGCAGCTTCTTCTTGTCGATCAGCTTCAGCGCTTCGCCGATCAGGTAGATGTCGTTACGCGCGTTGCTGACGAGGTCGGTCGGCACGTTGTCGACGGAAGCGTAGGGCTGCAGCTCGGCAGTCGTGTTGTGGATATAGGTCTGCAGCGCAACGGTCGTCTGATCGTTCCATGTCTTGCTGCGCACTGCTTCCTGCACGGCTGCCTTTGCGGCATTGGCATCGGCAACGGTGACGCCGGGCTTGGCATATTTGCCCAGCGCCGTCTCGACGCTGGCGGAGGCCGACTTGTAGGCTTGGAGATAGTTGATGTCGGGCGTGCGGTTGAGCGCATAGGCGGTCGGCACGACGCCGATCAGGATCAGCATGATCAGGCCCATGCCCTTTTGACCGTCATTGGAGCCGTGCGCGAAGCTGACGCCGGTGCAGGTGAAGATCAGCAGCGCGCGGATCCACCATGGCGGCGGCGCGTTGCCCTTCGGCGCCTCGTAGAGCGCCGGATTGCGCACCAGGAGCTTCATGGCATAGAGCAGGATGGCCGCGGCGAAGAAACCGACGATCGGCGAGACCAGCAAGGTGGTGCCGACATTGGTCGCCTGCCCCCAGTCGACGCCGCTGGTGGCGCTTCCGGCCGGGGCCATGAACTGGTTGGCGAGGCCGACGCCGATGATCGAGCCGACCATCGTGTGCGAGCTCGAGGCCGGCAGGCCGAGGAACCAGGTGCCGAGGTTCCACAGGATCGCTGCGACGAGCAGCGCGAACACCATGGCGAAGCCGGATGACGAGCCGACCTGCAGGATGAGCTCGACCGGCAGCAGCGACAGGATGCCGAAGGCCACCGCGCCGCTCGAGGTCAGCACGCCGAGGAAATTGAAGACGCCCGACCACATGACGGCGAATTCGGCCGGCAGCGACCGCGTGTAGATGACGGTGGCCACCGCGTTGGCGGTGTCGTGGAAGCCGTTGACGAACTCGAAGCCCAGCGCAATCAGAAGGGCGATGCCGAGCAGGATCCAGGGCACCGTCTTGGCGATGGCAAGATCCTGGCTGAGCGCATAGCCGACATAGATGATGCCGACGAGCACCAGCACGCCGAAAGCCGGCAGGAACCATTTGGCACCGCCCGATTGTTCTAGGGGATGATCCGGTCTCGGGATCCCCGCCTCACTGGAAACTACGTCCACCATTGTCCCACTCCATTTGCATTGCAGCAAAGAACCGGGGAGGACGCTATGTCCCTAGGATGAAGCTGGTGTGACGCTCTTAACCGTTTGGTCACCACCAAACAGCTTGGTCACTACCAAACCGTTTGGCGACCTATCCGGCTATCTTCAGGAGCGAGGACACCAGAAGCTTGCGCTCGTCTTCGGACAGCACGTCTGAATCAAACAGATTCATGCTGCGCATCCCCTCGATGGCGAGAAAGCAGACCAGCAGCGAGCCGAGGTCGTCCGTCTCTCCCTTCAGCCGTTCGAACAGCTGGTGCTTGAAGGCCTTGATCGGCGTCAGAAAATCGGGATCTTCGGCGATCGCCGAGAACATCCAGGACGCCGAGGGTTTCGGCCGCTCGCAGTCGTCGGCCGACAACTTGATATAGGCTGAGAGCACGCTTTCCTGGCCGGCCTCGCTAGCGCGTGCTTCTAGCGCCTTCTGGAAATCGCTGAGGTAGCTTTCGACCAGCCCCTGCATCAGCTTGGCCTTGGTTGGGAAGTTGTAGAGCAGGCCGCCTTTCGACACTCCTGCGCGGCTGGCGACCGCCTCGAGCGACAGGCTTCCCGGACCAGCCTCGCGCGCCACGTCGGCGGCGGCGGCAAGTATCTTTTCGCGTGAGTTGGCCCTGGGTACTCTCATCACGCCTCCCCCTACATTAGCCTAGGCGGAATTGACAAGACCGTCCAGCCGGTACAGTAAGGCGCGCCATTTGAAATCGGGACCTTTCGTCGATATGTGTCCCGGCATCGATTGATTTGCCGGTTGCCGGCTCGAGGGGACCATCCGTGAAGCGCTTTTTCATCATCGCCGGATTCTTGCTTTTGCTCGCCTTGGTGTGCGTCGGCATCGTAGGCTTCAACTTCATGCGCGATGCCGGCATCAAGCAATTCTTTGCCACCATGAAGCCACCGGCCGCTACGGTCTCGACCGTGATCGTCAAGCCGGCCGAATGGACGCCCGGCGTCGAGGCGATCGGCACCGTCAATGCCGTGCGCGGTGTCGACCTTACCGTCGAAACGAGCGGCATCGTCAAGGACATCCTCTTCCACGCCAACCAGAAGGTCGCCGCCGACGCCGTGCTCTTGCAGCTGGACGACGCGGTCGAGAAAGCCGATCTGGTGGCGCAGAAGGCGCAGGCCGCGTCGGACCAGGCGGCGCTGACCCGCGCGATCGAATTGCAGCGGCGCGGCGTCGGCACGGATGCGACGCTCGACGCCGCGCGCGCCGCGGCGGACGCCTCGGCCGCGCAGGTCAACAAGATGCAGGCCGTGCTCGACCAGAAGCAGTTGTCCGCGCCCTTCGGCGGCACGGTCGGCATCCCGAAGATCGACGTCGGACAGTACCTGGCCCCCGGCAACTCCGTCGTGACGATCCAGGACCTCGACACGATGCGGGTCGACTTCACGGTTCCCGAGCAGCAGCTGCCGCTGCTCAAGATCGGCCAGACCGTCAAGCTCGGCGGCAGCCTCGCCGACATGACCTTTGCCGGCTCCATTCGAGGCATCGATCCCAAAATCGATCCGGCAAGCCGGCTGGTCTCGATTCGCGGCGAGGTCGCCAATCCGGAAGGCAAGCTGACGCCTGGCCAGTTCGTCCAGATCCGCGTCGAGCTGCCACAGGAAAACAATGTCATCTCCGTGCCGCAGACGGCGGTGACGACCAGCCTCTATGGCGATTATGTCTTCGTGGTCGAGCCGGCAAAGCCCGCCGGGGCTGCCGCTGCCGCGCCGGCGAAGCCGGATGAGCAGAAGGCCGGCGCCGACAAGGCGGCCGGCGATCCCGCCAAGCCGCAGGCGGACGCCACCAAGCCCGCCGACGACGCGGCAAAGCCGGCGGACGCGAAGCCGGCCGACAAGGCGTCCGGCGACGCCGCCAAACCAGCCGACGCCGCGAAGCCGGCCGAGGCCGCGCAGCAGCCTGCGCTCACCATCTCGCAGGTGTTCGTGAAGCTCGGCCGCCGCAACAACGGCATGGTCGAGATCGCCGAGGGCCTCAAGGACGGCGACCAGGTTGTCACGGCCGGCCAGAACCGGCTCTTCAACGGCATGTCGGTTGCCGTCGACAACACCATCGATCCCAGCAAATCGGCGAACAAGCAGGTTCAGCAATGAGCTTTTCCGACCTCTTCATTCGCCGGCCGGTGCTCTCGACGGTGCTGGCCTGCATGATCCTGCTTCTGGGCTTCCAGGGCATCTTCGGCCTGTCGATCCGCCAGTATCCGAAGGTCGACGAGACGGCGATCACCATCACCACGGCCTATCCCGGCGCCAGCGCCGACCTGATCCAGGGCTTCATATCGGCCCCGATCGCGCGCGCCGTCGCCTCGACCGAAAACATCGATTACGTGACCTCGTCCAGCCGTCCGTCCTCGAGCACGGTCACCGTGCAGATGAAGCTCGGCTCCAACCCGGACGTCGCGCTCGCCGAGGTGTTGTCCAAGGTCCAGGGCGTGCGCGGCACCCTGCCGGACGCCTCCAAGGACCCGGTGATCGTCAAGGGCACCGGGCAGCAGTTCGCGATGATGTACATCTCGATGCAGAACCCGAACATGACGAAGGAGCAGCTCACCGAATATATCGAGCGCGTCATCCGGCCTCGCATCTCGACCGTGGAAGGTGTCGCCGACGTCCAGATCTTCGGCGCACAGGAATATTCCATGCGCATCTGGATCGACCCGATCCGGCTCGCCGCCCGTGGTGCCACGGCCGTGGACGTGCTGACCGCGATCAACAACTCGAACTTCCTGTCGGCGCCCGGCAACACCCAGAACGAATATGTGGTCTCCTCGATCACCGTGCATTCGACCCTACAGACGCCCGAGGCCTTCGCCCAGCTCCCGATCCGGTCGACGGATGGCCAGGTTGTGCGCCTGCGCGATGTCGCGCGAGTCGAGCTCGGCGCAGAGAACACCGACACCAGGGTGAGCTTCAACGGCAAGCCGGGAACCTTCCTGGCCATCTTCCCGACGCCCGCGGCCAACCCGCTGACGACGGCGGCGGCGCTGACCAAGCTCGTGCCGCAGATCCAGGATACGCTGCCGAAGGGCATGACGATCGAGATCGTCTACGACGCTACCGGGCAGATCAGCGCGTCGATCGAGGAAGTGTTCAAGACCATCGCCGAGGCGGTTGCCATCGTCATCGTCGTCATCCTTCTGTTCCTGGGTTCGTTCCGCTCGGTGATGATGCCGATCGTCACCATCCCGCTGTCGCTGATCGGCGTCTGCTTCATCCTGTTTGCGGTCGGCTACTCGATCAACCTTCTATCCCTGCTGGCCATGGTGCTGGCGATCGGCCTTGTCGTGGACGACGCCATCGTGGTGGTGGAGAACATCCACCGTCACATGGAGGAGGACCACATGTCGCCGATGCAGGCGGCATTCAACGGCATGCGCGAGATCGCGACCGCAATCGTGGCGATGACCATGACCCTGGCCGCCGTGTTCGCGCCGCTCGCCTTCACCGGCGGCCTGACCGGCGCGTTGTTCCGTGAATTTGCGGTGACGCTCGCCGGCTCGGTGGTCTTGTCCGGCCTTATCGCCATCACCATCACCCCGATGATGTCGGCACGTCTGCTGAAGGCCGGCCAGCACGGCCGCTTCCAGCGTATCGTCGACGGCACGTTCACACGCGTCGAACACCTCTATGAGCGGGCTGTCACCGCCTCGCTCAGGAACCGCCCGGTAACGCTGATCATCGTCGTCGCGCTGGTCGCCCTTACCGGCTTCATGTTCACCAAGACCTCGACCGAACTCGCGCCGGAAGAAGATCAGGGCTTCCTGCTCTCGATCGTGACCGCGCCGCGCTACGCGACGTCGGATTACACCGAGACCTACGTCAACCAGATCCTCGGCCTGGTGAAGGACATTCCCGAGACCAGGGCGCAGTTCTCGGCCGTTGCCTTTGGCGGCGCCACCAACAGCGCCTTTGTCGGCTTCGCCTTCAAGGACTGGGCGGAACGCAAGCGCAATTCGAAGGCGCTTCAGGCCGACATCCAGGGGCGCATCTCCAAGGTCGCCGGCGTCGAGGCCTTCGTCTTCGCGCCGCCGACGCTGCCCGGTTCCGGCGGCGGCCTGCCGATTTCCATGGTCGTGCGCTCCACCGGCGACCCCTCGGAAGTCTTCGAGCAGGCGGAGAAGATCAAGAACAAGGCGCAGGCTTCGGGTCGCTTCATCGTCGTGCAGAACTCGATGGCTTACGATGCCCCGCAGGTGACCGTCACCATCGACCGCGAGCGCGCGGCGGCGTTGAACCTGCCGATTGCCGATATCGGCAACACCCTGACGCTGCTTGTCGGCGGCGCCGAGGTGGCGCAGTTCGACCGGGATTCCAACAGCTACGACATCATCCCCCAGGTGCCGCAGGAATTCCGCGACAACCCCGAGAAGCTCGGCGAATATTTCGTCCGCAGCGTCGACGGCAAGATGGTGCCGCTGTCGGCGGTCGTGAAGATTTCGACCAACGCCTCGCCGGCGGCCATCGAGCAGTTCAACCAGCTGAACTCCTCGACGATCTCGGCCTTGCCTCTGCCCGGCGTGACCACCGGCGACGGCCTGAAGGTGCTGGAGGACCTCGCCAAGGAGACCCTGCCCGACACCTTCTTCGTCGACTATTCCGGCCAGTCGCGGCAGGAGAAGGAACAGGGCAACACCATCCTGATCGCCTTCGCGGCGGCAGTGATCGTGATCTACCTGGTGCTGGCGGCCCAGTTCGAGAGCTTCCGCGACCCGCTGATCATCATGATGGCGGTGCCGCTGTCGATCTTCGGCGCGATCGTGCCGCTCAACATCGGCCTGGGAACGCTCAACATCTACACCCAGGTCGGCCTGATCACGCTTATCGGCCTGATCACCAAGCACGGCATTCTGCTGGTGGAATTCGCCAACCAGCAGCGTGAGATTCATGGCATGCGGCGCCGCGACGCCATCATCGCTTCGGCCAAGGTGCGCCTGCGGCCGATCCTGATGACCACGGCCGCCATGGCGCTCGGCGTCGTGCCGCTGATCGTCTCCAGCGGCGCCGGTGCGGCCGCGCGCTATTCGATGGGCCTGGTCATCTTCACCGGCATCCTGGTCGGCACCATGTTCACGCTCTTCGTCGTGCCGATGTTCTACACCTTCATCGCCAGCAGGGACCTGCCGCATCTCGCCGAGAAGCCCGATCCGAAGCTGATGCCGGCGCTGCCGAGCTGAAGCGAGCCAAAAAAAGAGGCCGGAAATTCCGGCCTCTTTTTTGGCGGTCGCCCCACGGCTTCGGCGCTATCCCGAAGGCGGCAACCCGCCTGCTACTTTACCCAGCCCGTTACTTGACCCAGTCTGCTACTTGACGATCACGATGCTGGTGTTGCCGGGGCCGAAGACCTCGACGAGCTGATAGAAGTCGGCCGCCGCATCCGGATGCAGCCGCACGCAACCATGCGAGGCAGGACGGCCGAGACGGCTGATGGCATAGGTGGCGTGAACGGCGTAGCCGCCGCTGAAGAAGACCGAATGCGGCATCGGCGCGTTGTCGTATTTCTTCGAATACCACATCTCGTGCATGCGGGTCGGCTTGAACGAGCCGGTCGGCGTGATGTGCCCCCTCGCGCCGGTCGATACCTTCCAGGTGTAGGTCGGGCGGCCGTCGACCGTGACTTCCATGATCTGCTGCGACAGCGAGACCTTGGCGACGATCTCGTTGGCATGCGCGGCATTGCCGGCGCCGAAGAGCAGAGCCGCGCCGGTGAGCGCGGCGGCGGTGACATTGATGAGCTTGGCGGAAATGGCGGTGTGCATGACGATCCCTCTGTTTTTGCCGTTGTGTCCGGCTTCAATTTCGATGGACCGCCTTATCGAGAAGGCCTGTTTCAGGTCAATTTCGCTTGGTCCTCGTTTTTGTTTCGAATTTGTTTCTAGAAATTAACAAGATGTCTCCGAAGACGGGTGCTGCCAGACCTTTCCAAGGTAAGGGATAGAGGGTTGGACAATGGGCTCGGTCGAGAAACGAAAGTTCACTTCATACATATATGAAAGAAACGCAGCCCCTTTTGAAACCAATCTGCAACAAAGTGCAGCCACGGCGGCATGATCTGGATACAGGCCGGCGTCAGATTTGACGCAACGGGAACAGACATCTGCAAACGAAAATGCGCAGGAAATCGAAATGACGCTGGCGGCGATGACGTCCGGCGAGGTTTCGACGCTGCACATGGCTCTGTTCATCGCCACGGTCTGGATTTTGTCCAGCCTGCGCGTCCACCGGCTGAAGGCCCTCTGGCGGGTCGGCCTTCGGTTGATGAGGACACGCGGCCCCTCCGGCTACTTGCTGCCGAGAGGACCGAAGGCCCGCGCCGCAGCGGGGGGCTCCGTCAGCGGCGCGGGCGCTTCGGGAGTCTCCTGAAGCACCGACGATTTCGAGATTGGGGTTTGAAGATGAAGACGAAATTTGCCGCTTCTGTACTTTCCGCGCTGCTCTACGCGCAGGGTCTGCTCGGCTTCGCCGCGCTGGCGACGGTGTTGCTCAAGGAGCGCGCCAAGGCGGAGATAACCGCCAGCGCCGACCTTCCATCCGGCCCCTCTGTCATCGTGGTGCGCTGAGCGCCGGGCGTCGGACCCGGAATGACTACCGCTTGGGAAAGCCGATGCTCGAACGCCTCGCCGATCGGAACTTACTCGTTGCGCGGGACCGGCGGATCGAAACGATAGCCGGCGCCCCTGATGGTGGTGATGGTCTCGGTGTCGAGCTTGCGGCGCAGCCGCACGATGCGCGAGTCGATCGAACGGTCGAATGCGTCGGCATTCTCGGCCGGCGCCGCGGCAATGATGTCGTCGCGCGTCAGCACCTTGCGCGGGCTCGCCAGGAACAGCCTGAGCAGCGCCACCTGCCCCGGCGAAAGCTGATCCTCCGAGCCCGAGCGATGCATCACCATGGCCGACCGCAGGTCGACGGTGGCGTTTTCCAGCACGATCAGTTCGCCGGCGGCCCTGCCGCGTCTGGTCAGCAGGCCGCCGATACGCGCGGCAAGCTCGCGCACGTTGAGCGGGCTTTCGATGACGTCGGCAGCACCGAGTTCGAGCGCCAGCACCTTGTCGACGAGGTCGCCTGGCCGGCAGATCAGGATGAAATCGGGACCGCCCTCGCCGCCACCGCCTTGGCCGCTGTAACGTTTGAGCAGTTCGCGGCTCTCGGCCTGGGTGACACCGTCGCCGACCACCACGACATCGATGCCGCCGGCCGAAAGCAGCGTCTCCGCTTCCCAGGGCTGGCGCGCCTGGCGCACGTCGTGCCCGCGCCGGTCGAGATGATCGGCGAGATCTTTAGCCACCACCTCGGCGACGGACACAAGCGCGATGACGGATCGTGCGGCCATTTTCTTCACCCCGCCACAGACAACTCGAGATGAGTGCTGGACATCATGTTTATACCCAATCTACTTTCCGCTGAAAGCGGGAGCGAGCGCGTCGTGAAGGTACGCATCATCGTCGTCGAGGACGAACCGGATCTGAGGGAGGCTGTGGCCGAATATCTCGGCGCCAGCGGCTATGACGTCGTCACGGCCGAAAATGCGGCCGTGGCGCGCGCGCTGTTCGAGGCGCAATCCTTCCACCTCGCCATCCTCGACATCGCCATGCCTGGCGAGGACGGGCTGTCGCTCGGCCGCTGGCTGCGCTCGAAAACGCAGATCGGCATCATCTACGCCACGGCCGCCGGCACCGCGCTCGACCGCATCGTCGGGCTGGAGCTCGGCGCCGACGATTACATCGTCAAGCCATACGAATTGCGCGAGGTGCTGGCGCGGGTGCGCAGCGTGCTGCGCCGCGTGCCGCTGCCCGCCGAGCCGCAGGCGGCGAAGGCCGAAACCGGCAATCGCCGCTTGATGAATTTCGGCGGCTTCCAGGCCGATTTCGACGGCCGTCTGGTCATCGGCGCCAATGGCGCGGTCATCGAGATGGCCAAAAGCGAGTTCGACGTGCTCGAGGTTTTTCTCACCCGCGCCAACCGGCTTCTGACGCGAGCGGCGATTTCGGAAGCCATCGGCTTCGTGGAGGATCCGGAATCCTCGCGCGCGGTCGACATCCGCATCATGCGGTTGCGAAAGAAGATCGAGGCCGATCCCGCCAATCCGAAATTCCTGCGCACGGTGCGCGGCGAAGGCTATATCTTCTCGCTGCCGAGCGGCGACAGCAATTGAACCAGCCCAATGCATGTTGCCCAAAAGTGCGCAGCGGTTTTGGAAACGACATGCATCAAAATACAGACTTGAATCGCGGCGCTCGAATCCGTTTCGACGCGACGCGCCTCAAGCGGGCTCCGAGAGACGGCCGACCATGATTGCTGATACAGCACGCGCCGATACGCATGGCTCGCGCCCGGGCGGCGCCGCGATGGCGGCCGTCCATGTCGTGCGCCGCCTGCGCGAGGCAGGCGATTGGCAGCGCGAGATGGACGACATACTGCGAACAATGTGCCGCAAGATGGATTGCCAGCGCGGCATTCTCTTCCGCCTGCGTGAATTGCCGGGCGAAGGCTTCGCCCAGTCCGTCGCCGCTTATTGGATCGACCCTGACTTCGGCGGCGAGCTGGCGTCGCCCTCGGTGATCATGCAGTCGATCATCAACTCGGACTCGCTGCTGGAGCAGTTGCAGGAGGATGAGCGGCAAGGCAAGATTTTCTCCGGCCACACGCGCGACCTCGACGGTTTCCTGCGGACCGATTTCGAGAAGCAGAACATCAAGTCGTTCCTGTCCGTCTCCGTGTTCGCGCATGGCCACCTGTGGGGCACGCTGGCCGTCAACGACTGCGTCGCCGAGCGCGATTGGACGGACGAGGAAGAAGCGACCCTGCACATCATCGCCCTGGCGATCGGTGACGCCATCGAGCGCTCGCCGTCCGAGGCGCATGCCAGCGAAGTGATTCGCCGCACCATGCTGCAGGCCTCGCTCGACGCCATCATCGTCATCGACGAGGCCGGTTCGATCATCGAGTTCAATCCGGCCGCCGAGAAGATGTTCGGCTTCCAGCGCAGCGCCATCCTTGGCAAGGACCTGCTCGATACCATCGTTCCGATATACTATCGCAAGGGCTATGCCTCGGGCGCCGAATACATGGCCGGGCGCGGCGCGCCGATGGTCGGCCAACGGCTGGAGACCGTCACCCAGAACGCCGCCGGCGAGATCTTCCCGATCGAGCTTACGGCGACCGAGATGCGCGTTGCCGACCGCCGCCTGATCTTCGGCTCGATCCGCGACCTGCGCGAAAAGCTGCAGGCCGAGGAAGAGATCAACCGCCAGCGCGAGAAGCTGCACCAGAACGAGAAGATGGCGGCGATGGGCTCGCTGCTTGCCGGCGTCTCGCATGAGCTCAACAACCCGCTGGCGGTGGTTGTGGCGCAGTCGACGCTGCTGCACGAATTCGCCAGCGATCCGCAGACCAAGGTCCGCGCCGAAAAAGTGCGCGCCGCCGCCGAGCGCTGCGGCCGCATCGTCAAGAGCTTCCTGTCGATGGTGCGCCTGCATCCGACCGAGCAGGCCGAGACCGATCTCAACCAGGTGATGCGCTCGGCGCTCGAGGTCACCGCCTATGGCGCGCGCTCCAGCGGCATCGTCATCGACACCGATTTCGCCAGCGGGCCACTGCTTGCCATGGCCGACGCCGATCACATCACGCAGGTGGCGGCGAATTTCCTTATCAACAGCCAGCACGCGCTGGCCGGCGTCACCGGTGAGCGGACCATCAAGGTGCGGACGTTTCGCAACGAGCACGGCAATCCGGGCTTTTCCGTCGAGGACAACGGCCCCGGCATTCCCGAGGCGATCCGCGCGCGCATCTTCGAATCCTATTTCACCACCAAGCCGGTCGGCGTCGGCACCGGCATCGGCTTGTCCATCTCGAAGTCGATCGTCGAGCGCCACCACGGCAACATCTGGTTCGAGGAGGTCGAGCCGCACGGCGCGCGCTTCGTCGTGCAGCTGCCGGCGATCGCCGGTGAGGCGGCAAAGGCCGGCGAGAGTGCCGTACGCTCGAGCGGACTGCGCCATGCCTTGATCATCGACGACGAGCCCGACGTCGCCGGTTCGCTTTCAGATATATTGGAGCTGATGGGCCTGAAGTCACGCGTCGTGGCAAGCTGGACGTCCGCCGCCGACGTGCTGAACGGCCATATGCCGCCCGACATCGTCTTTTCCGACCTGCGCATGCCGGGCACCAGCGGCATGGCGATCTATCGCGAACTGCTGGTCGAGAAGCCGGTGCTGGCGAAGCGCTTTGTGCTGGTGACCGGCGATCTGATCGGCGCCAAGGCCGAGATCGAAGCCTTGCCGCCGCAGCAGCGGCCGCAAATCCTGGAGAAGCCTTTCTCGACGCTCGACGTCCGCGGCATCCTCTCAACCGTCGCCGACGAGGTCGCCGCCGCAGCCGACAACGGCGCCCACATTTGAACCGACCGGTCTGAGGCAAGAACAAGATCGCAAAGGTGTGGCCGAGTGTTGCCCTCGCGCCGCCAGAGGGTCTGTTGAGATTCAGGTCAGACCGAGCCGAAAAAAGAGGCTCCCGACCGACGGTGCGGCGGGAGCCCGACTGGAGCGCAGGAGGGTGCGCTCAGGGGAGGTCTTAAAAAACGTTCGGCGTGTTGGTGAGCGGCGCGGCGTTGGCGATCATGCGCACCGCGCGTTCCCTGTGCCGGCCGGACTGCTCGGCGATGGCGCGCAGGCAGTCGACGCTCTCGGCGCCCCAATTCTGGCCCTTGCAGGCAAAGTCGATCGAAGGTTCCGGCAGGCGGGCGGTCTTGAGCGTGGTCTGGGCGCCCTCGATGACATTGACCGGCGGATTGATCGAGGCGAAAGCCGGACCTGAGGCAGGTGCCGCCAGCATGGCGACAAGGGCGCAGGCGCCGATCAGCATGAACATCGCCATCGGATGGTCGCTGGCGCGCTGGCGCAGCGCAAGCTTCGGCCGGCGGTCATTGCGTTCCGGCACATCAAGGCGGCGGTTGGCGTCCGCGGCACGAGCTTTCGCAAACATCGTTGTTCCCTTCGTTATCTTTCTTTTTGCTATGAAACGAACATAATCGCACCGGGTAACAGCCGGATGATCGGCGGTGGCTGCCTGTGTAACAGGATTGAAACAGGCGCCGGACGCGCCGGCATTCCCAATCCGCGGCAACCGTTCGACGGCCATCGAAGCTGGCCGGCGCAGATATGCGCCTGTCGCGCGCGGCCGACTGTAAGCAGCCTCACACAGCAATACCTGAATCGAGCGCGCCGCCGCTGTCTGCCGCACGCCCGTGACCCGTCGAAACAGGCCTTCTCCGAGACGGGTATCCGCCTTCTGAATTGCCATTCCGCTTCCTCGATTAACACCCGGATTTTCCGGTATTTTTCCGGCTCGGGCGAGGCCAGACTTGCCGCCACGGAATTTCCACATTTCCGCAAGCCATTGCATTTCAATGAAAAATATGCTTATATTGAATGAGTATTCAACAAAAAGAAGAGCATACCCATGAACCCGCATCTCCGTGACGTGGCGATCCCCAACGATTGGGACCGGCGGGGTTTGCCGGGGTGGAGTTACCATTCCAACGCCCTTCTCGAGCTCGAGAAGGAATATGTCTTCCGCAATCACTGGCAGATCGCCGGCCATGTCTGCGACGTGCCCAACGCTGGTGACTATCTGACCATGGACGTCATCGGCGAGCGCGCGCTGATCGTACGCGGCAAGGACGGCGTCGTGCGCGCCTTCAACAATATGTGCCGCCACCGCGGCAGCCGCGTCGTCGCCGACAGCCAGGGAACCTGCAAGAACGCCCTGGTGTGCCCGTTCCACGGCTGGGTCTACAATCTCGACGGCACGCTGCGGGGCGCCGCCCGTCCGCGCTCCTTCCCCGAGCTCGACAAGACCGAGTTCGGCCTGATGCCGCTCGACCTCGAAATCTGGATGGGCTTCATCTTCATCCGCTTCCGCAAAGGCGGTCCGCAGCCTTCGGTGGCCGAACTGCTGAAGCCGATCGAAGCCGAGATGGCACATTACAATATCGCCGACATGGTGCCGTCCTGGGGCATATGGACCCAGAAATCGCCGGTCAACTGGAAGTCGGTGCGCGACGTCGACAATGAAGGCTATCATGTCGCCATGGCGCATCCGGCGCTGCAAGACCTCTATGGCGCGACCTATTTCGACGAACCCTTCATCAACGGCGTGTCGCGGTCCTTCGCCACCTACAATCCGCATGCCGGACGGCGCTGGAGCGTTCGCGAGTACATCAAGCTCGCGCCCGAGGCCGCGCATCTGCCGGAGCATCTGCGCAAGGCCTGGATCTATTACGGCATCTTCCCCAACAACGCGCTGTCGATCATGCCGGAATCCGTCCAGTTCTATCAGGAGTTCCCGTTGTCGACCGGCGAGACGCTGCTGCGCGGCGCCATCTACCGCTACAAGGACGAGACGCGCGAGCAGGCCGCGGCGCGTTACCTCGCCTACCGGATCGACCGCGACACGATGAGCGAGGACGTCCAGCTTTCGGTGTGGTCGAACGAATCCATGCTGTCGGAAGCCTTCGAGGGCTTCTATCTCTCCGACCTCGAATATGGCGTGCGCACCCACCACGACCATCTGCGCAAGCAGGTCCCGGTTCTCGGCCTGGAAATCGCGCCCGAGGAAAAGGACATGTGGGGGCTGAACGACGCGCTGCGGTCGAGGGGGTGAGGCCCTTCCTTCTCCCCGTTCCACAGGGAGAAGGAAGAGAGGGTCACCCCCGCCACACGCCCTCTTTCCGCAAATCATCCATGGTCCGCGAAATGCCTTCGCGCAGGATGCCGACCATGTCGTCGACCTGCTCGCGGCTGATGATCAGCGGCGGCGACATCACGCACATGTTGATCAGCGGCCGCACCAGGAGGCCAAGCTCGTGGCAGTGGGCGTCGATACGCTTTCCCACATCCTTGTCGAGCTGCAGCGGATCCTTGCTCTCGCGGTCCGCGACGCATTCGACGCAACCCATCAGGCCGAGGCCGCGCACCTCGCCGACCAGCGGCAGCTCTTCCAGCGTCTTCAGCCGCGCCTGGAAATAGGGCGCGATCTCGCGCGTATGGGCGAGCACGCCCTCTTCCAGCAGGTCGAGGTTCTTCAGCGCCACCGCGCAACCGATCGGATGACTGGTGTAGGTGAGCCCGTGGCCGAACAGCGCATCCGGATGGTTGGAACGACGCAGTTCTTCCAGCAGCCGCTCGGAGATGATGACGCCGCCGAGCGGGAAATAGCCCGATGTGACGCCCTTGGCGAAGGTGATCATGTCCGGGTCGATGCCGAACACGTCGCCGGAGGCAAAGACATGGCCGAGCCGCCCGAAGCCGGTCACCACCTCGTCCGAGACATAGAGGATATCGTTCTCGCGGCAGATCTCGCGGATGCGTTTCAGATACCCGTCCGGCGGCACGATGACGCCTCCGGAAGCCTGCACCGGTTCGCCGACAAAGGCGCCGATCCGGTCGGCGCCGACACGCGCGACGGTGTCGCGGAACTGGTCGACCAGGAAATCGGTGAAGGCGGCAATGCTCATGCCTTTCGGGCGCCGGAACGGATCGGGCGAGGACAGCTTGACCACCAGCTCGTCGGCGCCGTCCATCCAGTCGCGGTCGCGCGGGCGGCCGTTGAGCGAGGCCGACAGATAGGTCGAGCCGTGATAGGCGCCGCCGCGGCTGAGGATGAGCTTCTTCTCCGGCCGTCCGCGCACATTGTTGTAGAACTGCATGAAGCGCAGCGCCGTCTCCACCGCCGAAGAGCCGCCGGTGGTGAAGAAGGTGTGGCTGAGGTCGCCAGGCGCCGCATCGGCGATGCGCCGGGCAAGCTCGGCCGAGGGCGCGTTCATCGTGTACCAGGGCGTGTTGTAGGAGAGCGCCATCGCCTGGTCGTACATGACCTTGGCCAGTTCCTCGCGGCGATGGCCGACATTGATGCACCACATGCCGGCCGGGCCGTCGATCAGGCGCTTGCCGGAGCCGTCGGTGATGTAGATGCCGTCGCCCTCGGCGATCAGAGCGCGAGCTTCGTTGCCGACCGAGCCGGCATAAGGCCAGGGCTGCACGAGATGGCGCTTGGCGAGCTCGACCGCGTCCTCATCGCCGGGCTCGATGAGTTCGCTTGCCTTGATCTTGCCTTGAGCCGCCATTTTCGCCTCGCATTGCCAGGGTTGTCGAATTTTCCTCGGATATCAAACGGCGTGGAAAACCATGGAAATTCGGCTTTTCATCACTTCATTTTGAATATCCGTTCAATCAATATCGCAGAAATAGCGCTTGATTTCAATCGGCGGATGCGCTCATGATGAAAGAAAGCCGGCAAGCTAGGGAGCGATCGCGCTCCGAGCATAAATCGGGAACAGGCAACCGGCGCCACGAATGGGAAGGCCGCATGGCGGGACAGTCCGAGCCAGCTACTGAAATCACGCCCGGAGCGCTGCAATGACAGCGGCTGCGGAAGGGTCGCCCCCGCTGCGCATGGCGGGATCGAGACGAAGCCCCTTTCTGCAATCGGAAGCCGTCCAGGGCTTTGCCCTGATCAGTCCGACCTTCGTTTATGCCCTTATTCTTCTCGTCCTGCCGATCCTGGTCGTCATCGCGCATTCCTTCTGGACGCAGAACTATCTCACCATCGACCACACATTCACGCTGGAGAATTACCGGATCGCGCTGACCGAGCCGATCTACCGCGACCTGCTCTGGCGCTCGCTCTACATCTCGCTGACGGTCAGCCTGCTGACCGTGGCCCTTGCCTACCCGATCGCCTATTTCATTTCCTTCCATGGCGGCCGCCACAAGAGCCTGTGGCTGTTCCTCATAACCATCCCGTTCTGGACCAGCTACCTGCTGCGCGTGATGTCGTGGAAAGTGATCCTCGGCTATAACGGCGTGCTCAACTCCGGCCTGATGGGCCTCGGCATCATCCAAGAGCCATCGGACGCGCTGCTCTACAATTCCACCGCCGTCATCATCACGCTGACCCATGCCTGGGCGACCTTCGCCATCCTGCCGATCTTCGTTTCGCTGGAGAAGGTCGACCGGACCCTGGTCGAAGCGGCGACCGACCTCGGCGACGGGCCGCTGCGCTCCTTCCTGCGCGTCACCTTGCCGCTGTCGGCGCCCGGCGTCATCTCGGCGGCGCTGATCGTCATGATCCCGACCGTTGGCGACTACGTCACGCCGAAGCTGGTCGGCGGCAAGGACGGCGTGATGATCGCCAACGCAATCCAGGCGCAGTTCGGCAAGGCGTCGAACTGGCCGCTGGGTGCCGCGCTCTCCGTCACCACCATGATCATCGTCTCGCTGATGGCCGGCGCCACCGTGCTGGTCTTCCGCGCCCTGCAGAGGCTGGCACGATGACGGCGATAAGACGTTTCCTACCCGGCTGGCTCTCGAGTTACGCCGTCCTCTATCTGCTTTTCCTTTATCTGCCGGTGATCTTCCTGCCGATCTTCTCGATCAATACGGCAGCGACGCCGAAATTCCCGCTCTCCGGCGTCACGCTGCACTGGTACGAGGACCTGCCGCGCACGCCGGCACTGATCGACGCCACCTGGAACAGCCTGATCGTCGGCGCCTCCGCCGCGATCCTGTCGACGGTGCTGGGCATCCTCGCCGCCCGCTCGATCACCCGCTACCGTTACCCGGGCCGCCGCGCCATCAATGGGCTGATCATGGCGCCGCTAGTGCTGCCGGAGGTAATCGTCGCCATCTCCATGCTGCTGGTCATGCTGCAACTCGGCTTGAGCCTGTCGCTGTTCACCGTCGTGCTCGGCCATGTGCTGGTCTGCATTCCCTATTCGATGACCGTGCTGACCTCCGGCTTCGAAGGTTTCGACCGCAGCCTGGAGGAGGCTTCGGCCGATCTCGGCGAGAGCGCCTTCGGCACCTTCCGGCGCGTGACGCTGCCGATGGTCGCGCCGGCGATCATCTCCAGCTTGCTCGTCTGTTTCACCATCTCGCTCGATGAGTTCATCATCGCTTTTTTCCTCACCGGCACCGAGGCGACGCTGCCGATCTACATCTGGGGCCAGCTGCGTTTCGCGGCCAAGCTTCCCGGCGTGCTGGCGCTCGGCACCTTGCTGCTCTTTGCGTCCTTCCTGCTGATGACGATTGCCGAAATCCTGCGCCGCCGTGCGGCGAGACGCACCCAGAATGAGGGAGGCCTCTATGCTTGAGCGGGTCCAGTCCGAGCGCACGCAATCGGATCGCACCATGATCGAGATCCGCGACGTCACGCGCAGCTACGGCGCCTTCAAGGCGCTGGACGATGCCTCGCTGACGATCAGGGAGGGCGAATTCTTCTCGCTGCTCGGGCCTTCCGGCTGCGGCAAGACCACGCTCTTGCGCATGATCGCCGGTTTCGACACGCCGACCAGCGGCTCCATCGCCGTCGACGGCCAGCCGATGGACGGCATCCCCGCCAACCGCCGGCCGACCAACATGGTCTTCCAGAGCTACGCGATCTTCCCGCATCTCAATGTCGAGCAGAATGTCGCCTATGGGCTGAGACGGCTGAGGCTCGACGCCGGCGAGGAGAAGCGCCGCGTCGAGGAAGCGCTGGCGCAGGTGTCGCTGACCGGCCTCGGCAAACGCCGCGCCACCGAGCTTTCCGGCGGCCAGCGCCAGCGCGTCGCACTCGCCCGCGCGCTGGTCATGCGGCCGAAAGTGCTGCTGCTCGACGAACCGCTTTCGGCGCTGGACAAGAAGCTGCGCGAGCAGATGCAGGTCGAATTGCGCCGCCTGCAGCAGGCGGTCGGCATCACCTTCGTGCTGGTCACGCACGACCAGTACGAGGCCCTGGCGATGTCGGACCGCATCGCCGTCATGTTCGGCGGCAAGATCGCCCAGGTCGCCTCGCCGAAGGAGATCTACCAGCGCCCGGTCAATCGCCAAGTGGCCGACTTCCTCGGCGGCATGAACTTCGTCAAGGCCGAGATCGTCGAGGAAAACGGGACTTCAATGGTGCTCGACACGCTGGGCTTCGGCCGCGTCAAGACCGACAAGCCGAGGGCTTTCGTGCGCAATGGCGGCGCGGCCACGCTTGGCATCCGGCCGGAGCGGCTGCGTGTCTTGTGGGACACCGCGACGGCAAAGTTCGAGGTCGCGGGCAAGGTGGTGGAGCGCCACTATTTCGGCGAGATCACGCATCTGATCGTCGAGATACCGGGACTGGAGAAGCCGCTCTCGGTGACCGAGACCAACGATTTCGGCGCCGACGACATTCCGGTCGGCGCACCGATCCGCCTCGCCTACGACCCCGAGGCGCTGGTGGCGATGGCCGACTGAATCTTCCCGGCCGCGATGCGGCCGGCGACGATCGCGCCTTCGACATAGCCCGGGAAAGACGGCGACACTTCCGAAGCGGCGAAATAGACGGGCGGCGCGCCCGCGAGAATTGCTCGTTCGGCATGCCGCGCGGTCACGTCGACGATGAGGTCGCTATAGGCGCCGCCGCTCCACCGGTCATGCGTCCAGTCGCGCGCGCTGAAATCGACGACGTCGGCGGCTCGCGGGCCGAGCGCCTCGACAAGCCTTGCAGCGACTTCCGCCTGCAATGCCGCCGCGCCGAGCGGGTGCCAGCGCAGCGCCAACGGCCCGCCGACGAAGACGATAAGCGCGGCATGGTCGGCATCCGTGCTGGCGTCGCAGGCAAACAGTCCCGGCTGGTCGCGCCACATGACCATGCCGCACAGGTCCCGCTCACGCCAGAATGGGCTGGCATAGCGCACCAGGATCTTGATCACCGCGCCGCTTTCCCAGACGCCGAGCGCGCTTGCGAGCTCCGCCGGCAGCGCAGGCGTGAAGTCGAGCTTCGCGGCCGTCGCAGGCGGCAGGGCGACCAGCGCCGTGCGCGCTTCGATCACACCGCGGGCCGAAACGACCCGAACGCCTTGCTGCCCATGCTCGACGCGCGCAACCGGCTCATTCAGCCGCAGCCGATCGCCAAGGTCTGCCGCCAGATCGTCCGCCAGCGACTGCATCGTCTCGCGCAGGAAATACTGCAGCTCGAATACTTCGTTGGTGATGCGGCGATCATTGTCGATCAGGTACCACAGCGGCACCTTGTCCAGCGCCAGGCACCACAGGCCTTCGATCATCGAACGGAAGGCGGCCTTGGCGTCGGCCGTGTCTTTCTGGCGCTCGAGCCATGTCGCGACCGTCAGCCCTGCGATCGACGGATCGTCCGGCTCGATCCTGTTCATGCGCTCGCGGATCGCCATCGCGACCTGATAGGTCCGCTCGGCCTCCTCGACCGACATCCACGGATGGGTGATGAACTCGCCTTCGATATAGGTCTCGACGAAAGTCTTGCCGCGCGCCTTGGCCAGCGCCATCAGCTCAGGCATGTCCTGGCACAGGAACTGGCCGCCGCTGTCGATCAGTTCGTCGAGCCCATTGCGGACAGCCTCCACCCTGCCACCGACGCGGTCGCGCGCCTCCAGCACAAGGAAATCGACGCCGGCGCGCTGAAAGTCGAGCGCGGCGGACAGGCCGGTGAAGCCGGCGCCGACGATGACGACGTCGGTTCTTTCGATGATGCTGCTCAATAGCCGGCCTTGATCTTCTCGAACTCGGCGACCATGCGCTGCTTCAAATCCGGCGCAACCGGCTGCTGGAACAGCGTCTTGTCGAGGAATTTGTCGAGATTGTCGAAGCCGCGGTCGGTGAGCAGCTTGTGGTCCATCACCGCCATGCCCGCGCTGTTGCCGTGACCGTAGCCGAAGGTCTTCACCATATACTCCGAAACGTCCGGCGCGTTGACGGCGCTCAGGAAATCATAGGCCTTGTCGGACTTGCCCGGTGCATCCTTGAGCAGCACATAGCCGCACACCCAGGTCGAGATGCCTTCCTTGGTGTCGCGGTTCATGGCGATCGGCAGACCCTGGCCTTTCAGCGTCACATAGGTCTCGTTCCAGCCCCAGACCAGGTCGACTTCATTGCCCGTGAAGGCCTGGTTGAGGTCGGTGTCGTCGGTCCAGTAGAAGCGGATGTTCTTGTGCACGTCGCGCAGGAAGGCGGAGGCCTGTTTGAACTGCTCGTCCGTCATCTTGGTCCAGTCCTTCAGGCCGATGACCAGGCTCGCCAGCGCATAGGCGTCGTCGACATTGTCGCCGATGGTGACGCGGCCCTTGAATTTCGGATCGGCGAAGATCTTTAGCGACTGCGCCTCGTCGGCGGTCACCTTGTCGGTGCGATAGAGCAGCGAAGTGTTGCCCCAGTCGAAAGGCATGAACCAGGCTTTGCCGTCGGCGGTGGTGGCCAGATCCCTCATCGCCATGATGCCTGGATTGAGATCCTTCCAGCCGGCGATCTTCGAGGTGTCGAGCGGTTGCAGCAACCCGGCCTCGCGCCATTTCACCACGCTTTGCGAGCAGGGATGCGCGATATCGGCCTTGAAGCCGGCGCGCATCTTCTCGAAGGCCTCGTCCTCGTCGCCGAAGAAGGAGAAGGTCGGCTCGGCGCCGTGTTTGGCGGCGTAGGCCGGATGCAGCAGCGGGTCCTCGTAACCGGACCAGTCGAAGACGACGAGGTCGCCGCCGCCTTCGGCAAGCGCATAGGCGGTATCCGCGCCGACGGTGACGACGGCAGCCAAGGCAAAGCGGCGAAGCATGGTTTTCATGGCGCGAGAAACTCCCCCATCGCGGACATATCGGGAGAGGTTAGGAGAATTCCCGGGCTTTGGCGAGCCCGCTCACCTTGCTCTGCTTTGTAGTGAGCGGGCCGCTGAAGTTCGGCTCAATAGCCGGCTTTGATCTTCTCGAACTCGGCGATCATCTTGAGCTTGAGCGCGGACGGCACCGGCGACTGGAACAGCGTCTTGTCGACGAATTTTCCCACGTCGTCATAGCCCTTTTCCTTCAGGATCGCCGGGTCGACGCCGGCCATGCCCTTGGCATTGGCTTGGCCGTAGCCCCAATCCTTGACCAGCACCTTGGCGACTTCCGGATCGTTGACGGCGTTGAGGTAGTCATAGGCCTTGTCGATGTTGCCGGGCGCGTCCTTGAACAGCACATAGCCGCACACCCAGGTCGAGATGCCCTCGTCGGTGTCCTTCTTGGACTTGATCGGCACGCCGGCGGCCTGCGACTGCACCGCCGCGTCGTTCCAGGCCCAGGCGAGATCGACTTCGCCGCCGGAGAGCAGCTGCACGATGTCGGTGGTGTCGGTCCAGTAGGAGCGGACATTCTTGTGCACCTGGCGCAGGAAGTCGGACGCCTGCTTGAACTGGTCGTCCGTCATCTTGGTCCAGTCCTTGAGCCCGATGGCGAGGCTGGCCAGCGCGTAGGCGTCGTCGACATTGTCGCCGATCGAAACCTTGCCCTTGTATTTCGGATCGGCGAAGGCCTTCAGCGACTGCACGTCCTTTTCGGCGATCTTGTCGGAATTGTAGGTGAGCTGGGTGTCGCCCCAGTCCCACGGCATGAACCAGGCCTTGCCGTCGGACGTCGTGGCAAGGTCCTTCATCGCCATGATGCCGGGGTTGAGATCCTTCCAGCCGGCGATCTTGGAAGTGTCGAGCGGCTGCAGCAGGCCCGCCTCGCGCCACTTCACCACGCTCTGCGAGCAGGGATGGCCGAGATCGGACTTGAAGCCGGAGCGGATCTTTTCGAACGCCTCGTCCTCGTCGCCGAAGAAGGCGAAGGTCGGCGAGTCGCCGTTCTTCTCGACATATTTGCCGTGGAAGCTCGGATCCTCGTAGCCGGACCAGTCGAACACGATCAGGTCCTTGTCGGCGGCGACGGCGAGCGCTGCCGCGGAGGCCGCGAGCGCGCCGCCAAGCGCCAATGTCAATGTCAGGCGTCGGCTGAGTTTCTTCATGCTGTTCCATCCTCTTTTGGTCTTGCCGGTCTTGGCGGCCGGCTGTTGCTAACCGTAATGTTTCGGGAAAGCGGCGGCCAAAAATGCATTCGCCGACTGCAAGGCCGTCTCGCGCGTCGTGTCCTCCGTCCCCATCATCAGCCGCAGCCACAGGCCTTCGAGCATGGCGCTGAGCGCCAGGGCGATGACCTGAGGGTCATAGGCATAGCCGCCGCTCTGTTTGAGCGTCGTGCAGAGATCGATGAAGACCTGCTGGTAGTAATTGTCACGCGAACTGCTCAGCGCCTGGTAGGTCGGCCGCGACTTGGCCTCGCCCCAGAAGGCGAGCCAGGCGGCGAGCTTGCGCTTGTTGCAGATCGAGCGGTCGAAATCGGCCCATACCAGCTGCTGCAGTTGCCTGGCCGGATCGTCGCCCGCCTTCTGCAAGGCCGTGCGCCAATGCGCCGAATACTCGTCATACATGTGCTGCAGCGTGGCGATCAGCAGCTTTTCCTTGCTCTCGAAATGGAAGTTGACGATGCCGCGCGACAGGCCCGCGCCGTCTGCAACGTCGGCCATCGTCGTTTCGGCATAGCCGCGCTTGGCCAGCGAATCGATCGTCGCCTCGATCAGCTGCAGCTGCCTGACCTCTTTCGAGGCCTTGCGGCCGCGCTTTTCGGCATCGCCCTTGCGCGTCGTTTCGGGGAGAGCGTCGCTCGCCTCTGCAGTCTTCATAGGTGTGACGATCTCCAGCATTGCCGGCTATCCGACCGGCTTCCAACCGCGCAGATGAGTGGGGCGGTGCTCGCCACTGTCAAGCACCTTCTGCATCGCCTCCCAGGTCTTGATGTTCTTGTCGACATAGGCCGCGCCAACCGCCGCGGCGGCCTGCGCGTAGAGCGGTCCCTTGAGGCGCGCCAGTTCTTCCCGCGCGACCTCGCGGTACCATGGATTGCGGTCGCGGACGGCGATGTCGGTAAAGCCGGCGCGCCGCATCGCTTCGGCATAGCGTGCCGGCGAGGCCATGGCGAAGGAGAGCCCCTCGGCCGCGACATAAGCCTTCATCTGAGGCGACGGCTCGCCGTCATGCCCGATCATCCAGTTCGACGCCGCAAACACCCCGCCGGGCTTCAGCACGCGAAAAATTTCGGCGAACAGCGCGTCCTTGTCCGGCACATGCAGCAGCGCATCCTTGGAGAAGACGACGTCGAAGGAAGCGTCCGCGAAAGGCAGCGGCCCCGGCGGCGCTTGGACGAAGCCGACACGGTCTTCGAGACCTTGCCGGGCCGCCCCTCGCCTCGCCGTCTCGATCACCGGCTTTTCGACGTCGAAGCCGGTGGCCCGAGCCGCGCCGTGCCGCGCTACCAGATGCAGCGTGATGCCGCCGGCGCCGCAACCGACATCGAGGATCGTCTTGCCCTGGAGCGACAAGCCTTCGACCACGCGGTCGACCTCTTCCGGGCCGCCGGGCGACAGGTAGCCCTCGCCCCATAGCGCTTCGAGGAAGCGAATGGCGGTGTCGTCATATTCCGGCTCGGCGTCAGCCGTTTCGATCATTGGATCTTCAACCCAAAATGCCGATGTGGATCAGTCCAGAACGCAGGCAAAGCCTAGCGCATCAACGGGAAAACGCAACACCATTTGTTGAACATTCATTCAATATGGCTGGACAGAAAACTGTGATCCGTGCCAAATTCGGGCAATCGGGGAACAAAACGCACCGAGCGATCCAGGAAAAGTGTGAAGCGGTTTTCCGTGCGGAATTGCGTAAAAACAAGAAGATAGGGAAACCGGATGGAGGCTCGGCCCGCATGAAGGCATGGGACGCGATCGTCATCGGCGGCGGCCACAACGGGCTGGTCAACGCCTGCTATCTGCAGCGCGCTGGCCTGAATGTGCTGGTGGTCGAGAAGAACGACTGGGTCGGCGGCGCGGCAACCAGCCGCGAGCTGACGCCGGGCTTCCTCTATTCGAACTGCTCCTATGTCTGCTCGCTGTTCAGGCCCGAGATCATGCGCGATCTCGAGCTGCCGCGCTTCGGCCTGCAGGTAATCTCCTATGAAGGCGGCGCGGTGTTCACACGCGACGGCGACTATCTCGCCAATTACCGCGACCACGACGCGCATCGCCGCGAGTTCGCCCGTTTCTCGAAGCGCGATGCCGAGGCCTATGACCGCTATTCGCGCGACGTCACAAGGCAGTGCCGCTTCATCCAGCCGCTCTTGATGCGCACGGCGCCCGACCCGACCAGCTTCAGGCCGCGCGATCTCGGCGAGCTGCTCTATCTGGGGAAGAAATTCGCCGGGCTTTCGGCCGAGGAGATGGCGCTGACCCTGCGCTTCTGGACCATGTCGATCTCGGACTTCCTCGACGAGTATTTCGAGACCGACGTCATCAAGGCGAACTTCGCGCTTTCCGGCATCATCGGCACGGCGCTCGGGCCCATGTCGCCCGGCACCGCCTATGTTCTGCTCCACCACTATATGGGCGAGGTCGACGGCTCGGTCGGCGCCTGGGGCTATGCGCGCGGCGGCATGGGCGCCGTCACCAAGGCGCTGGCCGCCTCCTTCAAGGCCAGCGGCGGCACCATCCGCACCGGCGCCGAGGTCGACCACGTGCTGATCAGAAACGGCAAGGCCAAGGGCATCGTGCTCGCCGGCAGCGAGGAGATTTTTGGTAAGCTCGTCATCTCCAATGCCGACGTCAAGCGCACCTTCCTGAAGCTGGTCGAGGAGAAGGAACTGCCGGACGTCTTCCTTCGCCGTGTCCGCAACTTCAAGATCCGCGGCTCCTCCGGCAAGGTCAACATCGCGCTGGATTCGCTGCCCGAATTCCCGGCTCTGCCGAAGGACTCGCCGGTCTACCGCGCCGACATGCATTTCACCGATTCCATCGAGCGCATGGAACGCGCCTATGACGACTGGAAGGCCGGGCGCTGGTCGGCCGATCCCTTCCTCGACATGATGATCCCAACCACGCTCGACCCGACCATGGCGCCGCCCGGCAAGCACTTCATGAGTTGCTTCGTGCAATACGCGCCACCCAAGATAAACGGCCGCGACTGGACCGACGCCGACCGCGACGGCTTCGCCGAAAGCGTGATCTCCCAGATCGCTCAATATTCGCCAGGCTTCCGCGACCGCATCGTCCACATGGAAGTGCGCACGCCGCGCGAGATCGAGGCCGAGGTCGGCCTCACCGAAGGCAACATCTTCCAGGGCGAGCTCACCTTCGACCAGTTGCTTTTCAACCGCCCGGTGCCGGGCTACGCGCAATACCGCTCGCCGGTCGGCGGCCTCTATATGTGTGGCTCCTCCACCCACCCGGGCGGCGGCGTCATGGGCGCGCCCGGACGCAATGCCGCCGCCGAGATCCTGCGCGACCTCGCCAAGCCAACCCTGCATATGAGCCCGGCCCATGACGTCATCTGATTTGAACTGGGACGCCATCGTCATCGGCGGCGGCCATAACGGCCTTGTCGCCGCCGCCACGCTGGCGAAGTCGGGACGCAAGGTGCTGGTCCTCGAAGCCGGCAACGAAGTCGGCGGCGCCGCGCGCACCGAGGAGTTCGCGCCGGGTTTTCGCGCTTCCGCCGTCGCGCATCTGCTCAATCGCCTGCATCCCGATGTCGTGAAAACGCTGGAGCTGGAGCGGCACGGGCTGAAGATCGAGCGCGGCGATTTCGTGCCATCGGTGGCGCTGTCGAGAGACGGTCCGCTGGTGCTGCATGGCGCCTATGGCGAGGTGTTGACCGGCGCCAGCCCTCCGGAGCAGTCCGCCTGGAAAGACCTGCGCGCGCAATTGCTGCGCTACGCCGGCGTGCTGAAGCCGTTCCTGTCGCGCCGGCCGCCGGAGCTTGCCGGCATGTCGCTGGCGGAAATGACCGGGCTCGGCCAGACCGCGTTGGCGCTGAAGCGGCTCGGCAAGGAAGATATGCGCGACTTCCTGCGCGTGCTTTTGATGAACGTCTACGACCTGCTCGACGAACAGCTGTCGGACGACCGGCTGAAGGGCCTGCTCGCCTTCGACGCGACGCTCGGCTCGCATCTCGGCCCGCGCTCGCCGACCTCGCTGCTCGGCCTCTACTATAGGCTCGCCGGCGAGATCGGTGGCCTCGCCGGTGCGCAGACGCAGCCGAAAGGCGGCATGGGCGCCGTCGTCGCCGCCATCCGCGCGGCGGCGGAAAGCGCGGGCGTTTCGATCCGCCCGGCTTCGCCGGTCGCCAAGGTCATCGTCGAGAAGGGCCGCGCCGTCGGTGTCGTCACGCAGAGCGGCGAAACCTTGCGCGCCAAGACCGTCGTTTCCGCCATCAATCCCGCAACGACGATCCTCGATCTCGTCGGCCCGCGCGAGGTCGACACCGGCTTCGTGCGCAAGGTGAAGAACATCCGCATGAAGGGCGACGCGGCCAAGCTGCATCTGGCGCTCGATCGGCCGCCGCAATTCACTGGCGTCGACGCCGCCGGCCACAAGGGCCGCCTCGTCATCGCGCCTTCGCCCGACCATGTCGAGCGCGCCTTCAACCCGTCGAAATATGGCGAGTTCTCGCCCGAGCCGGTGATGGAGATCACGCTGCCCAGCTTAGCCGATCCATCGCTCGCGCCGTCCGGCGCCTGCGTGCTCTCGGCGGTGGTGCAATACGCGCCCTATGCGCTGAAAGAGGGCTGGACCGCCGGCAAGCCGCAATTCCTCAAGGCGATCACGGCGCAGCTCGAAACCTATGCGCCCGGCATCGGCGCGACGGTGCGCCACGCCGAGCTGTTGACGCCCGCCGACATCGAGGCGCGCTACCGCATGCCGGGCGGCCACTGGCACCATGGCGAGTTGCAAGCCGACCAGATGCTGATGTCGCGGCCCGTCTCCGGCTGGTCGGGCTACGACACGCCGCTCGAAGGCCTGTTCCTTGCCGGCGCCGGTTCGCATCCGGGCGGCGGCATCTCCGGCGCGCCCGGCCTCAACGCCGCGCGCCGCATCATCGCGATGAGGGCATGAGCATGGCGCAAGCAACCAGGAAGAAGCCCGTCGAGACGGTGATTGATCCCGCCCTCGAAGCCCGTGCAGCCGCGCAATCCCACTTCCGCACGCTGCGGCTCGGCACGCCCTTCCAGCCACGCATTGACGCGCTGGGGCTGAAGCAGGATTGGTACAGTTGGGCCGGCTACCGCGCGCCGCATTCGCTGTGGGATGAGGAGCTCGAATATTTCGCCATCCGCAGTCAGGCAGCACTCTTCGACATCTCGCCGATGACCAAATACCGGATCGAAGGTCCGGACGCCGAAGCCCATCTCGACCGCATCACCTTGCGCGACGTGACCAAACTGAAACCGGGCCGCGTCCACTACACCGCCTGGTGCGACGACGAAGGTTTCGTGCTCGACGACGGCACTTTGTTCCGGTTCTCGCCGACACGCTTCCGGCTGTGCTCGCAGGAGCGGCACTTGCCCTGGTTGCTGGACAGCGCGATCGGCTACGACGTCAGCGTCGAGGAAGAGACCGAGGCGGTCGCCGGCTTGGCGCTGCAAGGTCCGACCTCCTTCGCCGTCCTGCGTGACGCGGGCTTTGCCGGCGTCGATCGGCTGAAGCTCTTCGACCTCGCCGAATTCGCGCATGATGGCGCTCCCCAAGGAACTGGCAAAGTCACCATCTCGCGCACCGGCTTCACCGGCGATCTCGGCTATGAATTGTTCGTGCCGGCGGACAAGGCGCTGAGCCTGTGGGACCGGCTGATGGCGGCGGGCGAACTGCGCGGCATCCGCGCCATCGGCTATACGGCATTGAACCGCGCTCGCCTCGAAGCCGGGCTGATCGTCGCCAACGGCGACTTCACAGCTGCCGAGCACGCCATCCGCACGGACCGCCTGCGCATGCCGGACGAGATCGGCCTCGGCTTCATGATCGATCCGGACAAGGGCCACTTCAACGGTCGCCGCGCCATCCTCGAAGCCCGCGCCAAGAAGAGGCTTCGCCACGTGCTGGTCGGGCTGGAGATCGAAGGCAACATTCCGGCCGAGCATGCCATCGTCTCCTACAAGAAAGGCCAGGAGGTCGGATTGGTCAGCGCGGCGATGTGGTCGCCTATGGCCAAGCGCAACATCGCGCTTGCCTCGCTGCGGCGGCCTTATGGCGATACCATCGTCGACGACCTCTGGGTCGAGATTTACGCAATGCGCGAGCTGCAGTACCAGAAGCTGATGAAGAAGGCGAAGGTGGTGCAGCGGCCCTTCATCAAGCTCGACCGCCGCACAGCCAACCCGCCCGCGGACTTTTGACCATGGCAAGCGAAGCGGAGGACCTGGAAGCGGAAGCCACCGAGCAGTGGCAGTTGGTCAACACGCCGCTCGGCGAGATGTGGTCCGGCCGCACCCGCTACGCGGCGGCGATGTTCTTCTTCAAGCGCGGCGAGATGAACGCCGAGACGCTGGAGGTCTACCGCATCTGCGCCCGGCTCGACGCGGAAAATCCCTTGCCGATCATCCGCGACCGCGGCGTCGGCAAGGACTGGCTGAAGCGGATGGGTGCCTAAGCAGCCCCTTCACCTCGTCATTCTAGGGCGGAGCAAGGAGCGAAGCGACGCGGCGCAGACCCTAGAACGAAGTGGGAGCGTTCTGGCTCCAATCCCCAGCGTCCCGGATTGTGCCTTCACACGGGGTGGCCTATCCGATCGTCCTTTCCAACACGCTCAACCAGTTGCGATAGGCGATCTTCTCGATCAGCGCGCGCCCGAAACCGCGCGCGGCGAGCGCGTGGATGAGCTTCGGCAAGCCGGCGACGTCGCCGATAGGGGCTGGGATCATGGCGCCGTCGAAATCCGAGCCCAGCCCGACGCCGTCCTCGCCCAGCGCTTGTAAAAGCGAATCGATGTGGCGCACCATGACATCAATACTGGTGTCGGCATTCATGCGGCCGTCCTCGCGCAGGAAGCCGGTGGCGAAGTTGAGGCCGACCATGCCGCCCGACTCGCGGATCGCGCCGAGCTGCCAGTCGGTCAGGTTGCGCGAGTGGCCGCAGATCGCATGCACGTTGGAATGGGTGGCGACCAGCGGCGCGTCGCTAAGCGCCGCGACATCGCGAAAGCCCTTCTCGTTGAGATGCGAGAGGTCGATCATGATCCTGAGCTGGTTGCAGGCCTTGACCAGCGCCTTGCCGGCATCGGTGAGGCCAGGCCCAGTGTCAGGCGACGACGGAAAGCGGAACGGCACGCCATTGCCGAAAGCGTTCGGCCGGCTCCAGACGATCCCCAGCGAACGCAGGCCTGCCGCCTGCAGCACGTCGAGCATGGCAAGCCCGGGATCGATCGCCTCGACGCCTTCGATGTGGAACACCGCCGCGATCGAGCCCTTCGCCATCGCGTCACGCACATCGCCGGCGCTGCGGCAGACAGTCAACGCGCCGGCACGCTCCAGCCGAAACAGGATCGAGGCCATGCCGATGGTCGAGGTGATCGCCTCGGCCTGCGGCAGCTCCGGCGGCAGCGGTTCATTGTCGCTCGGCGCCGGCGGCACGGCGCTGCGCTTCGACTTCTCGACCGGCGGCGGAAAGATAGCGAACATGCCGCCGGCAAAGCCGCCCTTCCTGGCGCGCGGCAGGTCGATATGGCCGCCCGGCGTCCCCTCGATGAACAGCTTTTCGACGTCGGCTTCCTTCGACTGGTAGAGCCGAAGCAGCGTGTCGTTATGTCCGTCGAAAACGGGGATCAGGTCGGTATCGGTCATCGGGGAAGCCATTCAAATCGGGGACAGGCGGGACGACAGGTTTCGTCCGGGCGAACCGTCAACTTAGGCAAGATGATCGGGCCGTGCAAATGCCAAGGGCTTCTCCTTCTCCCCTTGTGGGCCCGTTGTGGGAGAAGGTGTCGCCGAAGGCGACGGATGAGGGGTGTTCCAGGAAACGCCGACGTCTCACTCCGCTGAAACACCCCCTCATCCGTCTCGGCGCTGCGCGCCGATCCACCTTCTTCCAGAAGGGAAAGCTCATTGCTTCAGCACATCCGCCCATTCCGGATGGCGGCGGAACTGGGCGTTGGCGAAGGGGCAGAGCGGGATGATCTTCTTGCCGGCCGCGCGTGCGTCCTCGACCGCGCGGGTCACGAGCCGAAGCCCGGCGCCCTGGCCGCGAAAGACATCCGGCACCTCGGTGTGGTCGATGATGAGCTGGTGCTCACCGATCTTGGTGAAGGTCATCTCGGCCTCGGCGCCGCCGGGTCCGCGCAGCACGTAGCGTCCCTTGGAGCCGCGGTCCTCCAGTTCGATCTCGGGCAGTTGGTCAGCCATTGTTCTTGCCTCCTTCAGCGGGCGCGAGCGCGAACAGCCGCCGCGCCGCTTCGATTTCATTCGGCCGAACCTCATGCCCGCCGTCGTGCCATTCCACTGTGACATCGGCGCCGTCGGCGCGCAAATAAGCCTCGAGCCGCGATGTCAGGCTGGGCGGACAGATCGGGTCGCGCCTGCCGGCCGTGATCAGGATGCTGCGGCCGGCAAGGCTGCCCTGGACGCGTGGCTCGAACGGGATCAGCGGATGCATCAGCGCCGTGGCGTCGAACAGGCTCGGCTCGGCGAACACCACCGAAGCCAGGATGTTGGCGCCGTTGGAATAGCCGAGGCCGAACACCGCCGAGGGTTTTGCCGCCTCGACATGCGCCTTGACGAAGCCCGCCATCTTCGATGTCGCGCGCGCCAGGTCGTCCATGTCGTAGACGCCCTCGCCGGCGCGGCGGAAGAAGCGGGCGGCACCATGCTCCGACACGTCGCCACGTGGCGAGACGATCGTCGCCGAAGGCACAAGCTCGCGACCGAAACCAAGAAGCTGGTTCTCGTCCGCGCCGGTGCCGTGGAAGACGAAGAGCAGTGCGCCGCCCGGCGAACCGGGCAACACCTTGTGGATGTAAGCGTCCTTGCTCATGGCTCAGCCTTCCAGCTTCTGCAGATGCTCTTCGAGATAAGGCCGCAGATGCTGATGCTGCGTCGGCAGCTTCAGCGCCTCGCCGAGATGCGCGGTGTCCTCGTCGCGGTCGAATCCCGGTTCGTTGGTCGCCACCTCGAACAACACGCCGCCCGGCGTGCGGAAATAGATCGCCCAGAAATAGTCGCGATCGATGACCGGCGTCACGCCATAGCCCGTGTCGATCAGCGCCTTGCGCACTTCGAGCTGTTTGGCGCGATCCTCGACCGCGAAGGCGACGTGATGCACCGAGCCGGCGCCAAGGTTGGCAAAGCCGGCGCCCGGCAGCGATTCGATGTCGACGACGTCGGCGCCATTGCCATTCTTGATCGCCAGCCGGCGGACGTTGCCGGACTTGTCGACCTCCTCATAGCCCATGAACTTCAAAAGCTCCTCGGTGGCGCCGCCATCCTTCAGCCGGAGCAAGACCGAGTGAAAGCCGCGGATCGCCTCGTCGCCGGGAACGCCGCCCTTGACCCAGGGCGCCCTCTTGTCGGCCTTGTCCTCGACCAGCGCGAAACTGTCGCCGTCCGGACCGGTGAAGGTGAGCCGCTTCTCGCCGAAATTTTCCGTGCGGGCGACGTTGCCCACGCCCTCGTCGGCGAAGCGCTTTTCCCAATAGGCGAGCGTGCCTTCCGGCACCGAGAACACCGTCGTGCCGACTTCGCCGACGCCATGCCGGCCCTTGCCGATATCGGGGAACGGGAAATAGGTCATCACCGAGCCCGGCGTGCCAACCTCATCGGCGTAATAGAGATGGTAGACATCCGGTGCGTCGAAATTGACGGTCTTTTTCACCCGGCGCAGGCCGAGCTTCTTGGTGAAGAACTCGTTGTTGCGGCGCGCGTCGCTCGCCATCGAGGTGACGTGATGGAGGCCCTTGATCTGATTGAGCATGATCGTGCTCCTTCCCTTGTCTTTGTGCGGCCCTCGCCGCTGTCCAAGCCAATATGAGGATAGGCGGGCCGGCGGCAAAGCGGGCAAACACAGAATGGACTGTGTCATAAAAGTGAACGACTGGTCAAAATATGTTCACCAATCCATCACCGGCTTCGGCTTGCAACGCCGGTGATTTCCGTTCCATCTGGGGCGCGCTTCCACAAGGAGACGATCTTGGACAATCCGACGAGCCGCCCGAATGTTCTCCTCATCACCTGCGACCAGTGGCGTGGCGATTGCCTGTCGGCCGCCGGCCACCCGGTGGTGAAGACGCCGAATGCGGATGCGCTCGCCGCGCGAGGCGTGCTCTTCCGCCGGCACTACGGAGGCGCAGCGCCCTGCTCGCCGGCCCGCGCTTGCCTCTATACCGGGCTCTACCAGATGAACAATCGTGTCTGCCGCAACGGCACGCCGCTCGACGCGCGCCATGGCAATATCGCGCTTTCGGCGCGCGCGGCGGGCTACGATCCGACCCTTTTCGGCTACACCGATGTCTCGCTCGATCCCCGACAACTCTCCCCCGAGGATCCGCGGCTGCGTAGCTATGAAGGCGTGCTGCCGGGATTCACCGTGCGCCAAGCCCTGCCCGAGCATCAGAAGCAGTGGCTGTCATGGCTGCAGGCGCAGGGCATCGATACCGGCGCGGGTAGCCCCGGCATCCACCGTCCGGCCAACGGGCAAGCGGAACGCGACGTGACCAACGCCCCGCCGGTCTATTCGCAAGACCAGACGCCGACCGCTTTCCTGGCCGGCGAATTCATCCGCTGGCTCGGCGAGCAGGAGAAGAGCGTGCCGTGGTTCGCGCATGTCTCCTTCATCAGCCCGCACCCGCCCTTCATCGTGCCGGAACCCTACAACACGATGTACGATCCAGGCGATGGTCCCGCCTTCCGGCGCGCTGCAAGCTGGCAGGCCGAGGCGGAAAGCCATCCCTATGTCGCTTACGATCTCGACCGGCAGAAGCGGACAAAATTCGTTCCCGGCATCGAAGGCAAGGTGCCGGACTGGAGCGAGGAAAATTTCCGCTTAATCCGCACGATCTATTACGGCATGATCGCCGAGGTCGACGCGCAGCTCGGCCGCATCTGGCGGGCGATCAAATCGGCGGACGCCTGGGACGACACCGTCATCGTGCTGACCTCCGACCATGCCGAGATGATGGGCGATCATTTCATGCTCGGCAAAGGCGGCTTCTTCGACGCCAGCTACCACATTCCGTTGATCATCCGCGATCCGCGCCGGAGCGCCGGGGCCGGTTCATCCGTCGACCGTTTCACGGAAGCGGTCGATATCTTCCCGACCTTGCTCGACCTGATCGGCGCCGCGCCACAGCGCCATCTCGACGGCCGTTCGCTCGTGCCCTGGATCGAGGGCAAGAAGCCGGAGACCTGGCGCGACGCGGCGCATTGGGAGTTTGATTTCCGTACAGTCGCCAAAGATGAAGCGGAGCGCCATTTCGGTATCGCATCGAGCGCCTGCAACCTTGCCGTCATCCGCGCGGCCGAGTTCAAATATGTCCATTTCGGCGGCGGTCTGCCGGCGCTTCTCTTCGACCTCTCGAAAGACCCGGACGAGTTGAACAACGTGGCAGGCGACCCGGCCTATCTGCCCGTACGGCTTGAGTTCGCCGAAAGGATGCTCGCCTGGCGCGCCGCGCATCTCGATCAGTCGCTGGCATTGGCGGAACTGACGGAAGATGGCGTGGTTGGGTACGTGAGTCAGGCAGTAGGCAGTAGGCAGTAGGCAGTAGGCAGTGAATATCCCAACCGTGGGTTGCTTCGCCAACTTTTCTTCGTCTACTGCCTATTTCCTACTGCCTACTGCCTAATCCCTATCCCCTATTTCAACATCATCCGCTGCTGGTCGCGGTTGGCGGCATAACTGCTCTTGTCGTAGGCCGTCTGCGCCTGCAGCTGTTCCTTGGTGAAGTTGGTGTAGAGATATTTGTTGCCGTTCTTGTCGGTCATGAATTTGAGCTTATCCATGCCGATCGCCACTTCCTTGGCGCCGATGCCGAGGAAGCCGCCGACATCGATGACCACCGCGTCCGGCTTGTTGTCGGGCGTCAGCACGACATCGCCGATGGAACCGATCTTGGCATCGTTGGCGCCATAGACCGTCGTGCCCTTGAGGTCGTCGACGCGGATGTTGCCCATCGGCATTTCGCTCAGCGTCGATTTGTCGATGGAAGCGGTCTTGGTCTGGTCGGTTGCGGCGGTGCCGTTATCGGCGGGCTTGTTCTCTGCCGTGCTCTGGGCCGGCGGCGTCGCAGGTTTGTTCTCGGCCGTCGACTTGGCGGGCTCTGCCGGTTTGGCCCCCTTGTCGGAGGTCGTATCCGAAGACACCACAGCGGGCGTGGTCGCCGCAGGAGCGTTGCTCGCGGCCGTCGTCGAGCCGGGCGCCGGATCATAGGCCTTGCGGTTGAAATCGGGCTGGGCCTGCAGCTCCTCCTTCGTCGTCTCGGCCACCAGCCAGCGGTCGCCGTTCTTCTCCGCCCATTTCGCCTTGGCGAAGTCATAGGTGACGTTCTTCGTGCCGATGCCGAGGAAGCCGCCGACGCCGATCACCAGCGACTCGGCCTTGCCGTCCTTGGCAAGCACGATGTCCTTCACGTCGCCGATCTTCTGGGCGTCGTCCGCGGTGCCGTTATAGACCGACTCGCCCATGATGTTGGTGGCGAGGTTGCCCTCGGCCTTGTTCACCGGCTCAGCCGGTGCGGCCGCCGGAGCCTGCGTTGTGGTCGTGTTGTTAGCAGGTTGCGTAGCGTCGGCCGACTGCGCTGGCGCCGGATCATAAGGCTTGCGGTCGAATGCCGGCAGAGCGTTCAGTTCATCTTTCGTGGACTTGGCGACTAGCCAGCGGTCGCCGTTCTTCTCGGCCCATTCCAGCTTGCCGTAGTCGAAAGCGACGTCCTTCTTGCCGACGCCGAGGAACCCGCCGACCCCGATAATGGCGGATTTGGCCTTGCCGCTGGAATCCAAGACGACATCGTCGACCTTGCCGATGTCCTGCGCGTCATCGCCGGTGCCGTTATAGACGGACTCACCGATGATGTTCGTCATCAGCGCGCCCTCCGAGCGCATGACCGGCGCTGGATTTTCGGCTGCTGGGGCTTGTGGAGCGGGGGCGGGCGTCGTCTGTGCAAAAGCGCCGCTTGCGAGCAGCGTCGCGATCGCGGTCGTCGCAAAAAGAGTGCGGATCATGATGGTCTCTCCTCGTGCCTGATTTGTATATGACACTGCCTCGACCAACCTCTGAGCGGCGGGTCGGGAGCGGCAGTGTCGACAGGTTCACAACGTCGTGACCGGGGTGTTGTTCCAACCACAACGCATCCACGACTGGCTGGAATCCTGAACCTCCGGTGGAACCTTTGCGGCCGCATCTTCGTTCCGGCGTGCGGCTGAGGGTCTGCCGGCTCAAACTGACCTGAAGCGACACGGAGTGGTGCATGCGGTTTGCTGCGGTGCTGAACCAGGACGGCGGCACGCTCCGCACCATCGATTTGGAAGCATTTTCCGAACAGTTGCGTCACACGCTCGAAGCGGCCGGACATTCGGTCGAGATCGATATCGTCGCCGGCCGCGACATCGCCACGGCGCTGGAGAAGGCCATCGCTAGGCGGAACATCGACGTCGTTCTTGCCGGAGGCGGCGACGGCACGATTTCCACCGCGGCGTCCCTCCTCATGAACAAGAAGAAGGTCCTGGCCATCTTGCCCGCCGGCACGATGAACCTCTTCGCGCGCGGCCTGGGCATTCCGCAGACACTGGAAGCCGCCCTGCAATCCTTCGCCGATGGCGAGGTGATCGCGGTCGATATGGCCAGCGCCAACGGCCAGCCTTTCGTGCACCAGTTCTCCGTCGGCATGCACGCTGAGATGGTTCAGCTGCGCGAAAAAATGGACTTCGGCTCGCGCCTTGGAAAGATGCAGGCATCCGTGCGCGCCGCATGGGCGGCGATCAACAATCCGCCCGCCCTCAAGGTCAGCCTGAGCGTCGGCGAGGCCGAGATCGTCACCCGCACCACCGGCATCGGCATCTCCAACAATCTGTTCGGCGAAGGCCATCTGCCCTATGCCGACAACCCGGCCGGCGGCGTGCTAGGCATCTATGTCAGCGTCGCGCGCCAGCGTCATCACTTGGCAAAACTCCTGCTGGACATGCTGCGCGGGAGGCTGCGTCAGAGCGCGCATGTCGAAGTGCATCAGGCAGGCAGGGCTGTGCTGAAGATCCACTCGCCCGCCAAAAAGTTCAGCGCGGTGCTGGATGGCGAACTCGTCAGGCTGGAACGCGAAACAACGATCGAGATTCACCCCGGCGCGCTGAAAGTGCTCGTTCCGGCAAGCAATGCGCAGGCAAGGGCGGCGTGATGCGGGGATCAACCGCCCTGGACCGATTTCTGAGCCGCAGGCGGCGCTTCCGGCACGGTCTGCTGCGTCGTCGGCGATTTGATCAGTTCGCCGTAAATCTCGACTGCCCCCCACGCGATGAAGGCGAGCAAGAGCCCGGCGATGAGGATCCTGAGCGCATGCCAGCCCCAATGCCCCTGGCGTGCTTTGTCTTCGGGTACGATCTTGGTCACTCTTGGCCTCCATGCTGCGCGGCGGCGGGCGCTTCAGGTACGGTCGGGTAACGGGTCTTGATCGGGAAGGTTCCGAACCAGGAATGACATCCGCCGCCTTGCCCAAGTCAGCGACGTTGGCCACGAGTTCCGCCGGCGTCCTCGCCCGCAGGAAAGATGCCGCCGAGCCTCCCTGAGGTCCCGGCGTTTCCTGAACCGCTTACGACATGTCCTGCGGGTCCTGCTTCGGTGGCGTGGGCTTGGCGTTCTCACGATAGATGGCGTAGGCGACGACCGCCAGGGCGGGCGCGATGGCGGCTCCCAGCCCGCCCTTGCTCTTGGCAAGGGCCGGAAGCAGGGCAAGTGCCGCAGTAACGCCCAGCGCGGTCATGTCGGCCTGCCGCCGTCTTGCGCGCCGCCTGCTGCGCATGCTGGTCGTCAGCTTGTGAATGAGGAGGATGAGCCCGGCAAGCACCAGGAAGCCGATGCCGAAGCCGAGGCTGCTCGCCACCGGCCCGTAGCGTGCCGCCAGCCAGATATAGGCGGCGCCGATGAGGAAACCGACGCCGCACAGAGCAAAAACGGCGGCAAGTCCGTAAAGGATTGCCGTCGTCCGCGCCCTGTGCAAGGCGGCCATGGCCTCGCCCGAGGCGAGGGCCGAGATCAGCGAGACAAGCGCCCCCATTTGCGGTTAGCGGCGGGAAAGCAGGGCGAAGAGGAAACCGACGCCCGCCGCGATGGCCAGCGACGTCACCGGCTTCTCCCGCACTTTGGCGATCAGTTGCGCTTCGATGTCCTCGGCATTTCCCCGCATGCTCTCGAACGCGGCTTCGCCCTGCGCCCGCAACTGCTCGACGCCATCCGCGGCGGCGCGACGGGCCGCGCCATAGCCGTGTTGACCGGTCTTGGCGAGCTGCTCCGTAAGTTTCTGGATATCCGCCTTCAGTTGCTCGATATCGGCCTCGAGGTCGGCAGTGGTTGCTTGGTCCGTTGCGGATTTGCCTGCGGCGGTTGCCATTCTCTAACTCCTTGCGTTTGCGTAGGTTTCAACGCCCGTCCAGCGCCATGGTTCCGGTCGTCGCGACCCTGGGCATCCTAGATGAGTGGCCTGCGTTCCTCGCCCAGTCCCTCCCATCGGGCAAGCTTCTTCAGTCCATCATAGTCGATCACTTCGCAGCCGCCATCTCGCCACATCACGAGCTTGCGGTCCATCAGCTTGCGGATGGTCTTGTTGGTATGGACCAGCGAAAGGCCGAGCGTGTCGGCGATATGCTGTTGTGTGATCGGAATCTGCACCGGTGTCTTGCCATTCAATCCGGCGCTGCGCGCCCGACCGGCGATGAAGGCGACGAGATAGGCCGCTCGTTCGAGCGCGGTGCGGCGGCCGATGCTGAGCAGGTTCTCGTCCAGCATGCGCTCCTCGCGCGACGCGATCCAGGTGATGTCATAGGCAAGGCCGGGATGGTTGCGATAGAGTTCCTGCAGCTGGTCGCGTTCGAAGACGCACAGCAGCATCGGCGACAGCGCTTCGACGGAATGCTGCATCTCGCCCATCAGGCTTCCCTGCAGGCCGATGAGGTCGCCGGGCATGGAGAAATTGAGGATCTGCCGACGTCCGTCGGGCAAAAGCTTGTAGCGGAACGCCCAGCCGGACAGCACGGTATAGAGATGCGCGCTGTGGCTGCCTTCGACCAGGACTGTCGCCCCCTTGTCGACCGCAAGTTCGCCGTGCTTGAAGGTGCCGATGAATGACAATTCCTGCTTGTCGAACTCACGGAACGCCGGCAACGGCCGCAACGGGCACTTTTCACAAGGATATTGACGGCTGGCAGCCGCGCGTGCGCTTTGGCCGGACACTTCGACCCCTCTTCGAAATCCCTGCCCCTTATGGGCGCAAGGAAACGCTTGAGACCGGCAGGGGTTCCGTGAGGCTGGAACCCATGTCTTTTTTAAATGACATGGCGGCCAATTCCGCGCATGAGTGCGGCCCTGCCGAGGAGACACTGATAAGTGCCAGCGCTGCTTGATGGACTGCGTATTCTCGTTCTGGAAGACGAGTTCCTGATCGCGATGGATGTCGAGCAGCTTTGCCGCGACCACGGCGCCGCGGATGTGACGATCGCGCGTGAACTCGGCGAGATCGACGGGCAGGCGCTGCCTGCGCGCTTCGACGCGGCGGTTGTCGACCTGATGCTCGGCGGCGTCTCGACTCTGGATTTCGCCGCGCGGCTGCGCAGCGAGGGCGTGCCGTTCGTATTTGCCTCCGGCTATTCGGATTCGGACGAGATCAAGGGTTCGTTTCCGGATATCCGGCTGATCGCCAAGCCCTACTCAGGCGACGATCTGATCGAAGCCGTGGCCATGGCCTGCGGCCGGGCAAAGGCGGCCTGAGGCCATCCTTGCAATCGCAATCGTAACCGGTCGGTTCAAGCCGCGTTCGAACCTGTGACCTGCGCCGAGATCGCGTCGGGCCCGAACTCGTCCTCGCCGGAAATCTTGAGGATTTCCTGGAGCCTGGCGCGCGCCCGGCTGACGCGGCTCTTGATCGTGCCGACGGCACAGCCGCAGATCTCGGCGGCTTCTTCATAGGAGAAGCCGGAGGCGCCGATCAGGATGATGGCCTCGCGCTGGTCCTCGGGCAGCTGCTCGAGCGCGCCGCGGAAATCCTTGAGGTCGAGCTGGCCATGCTGGGCCGGATGAACGGCAAGCCTGGCCGTCATGATGCCGTCGCTGTCCTGAACTTCGCGGCCGCGCTTGCGCATCTGCGAATAGAATTCATTGCGCAGGATGGTGAACAGCCAGGCCTTCAGGTTGGTGCCGGGCTGGAAGCTCTCATGCTTGTCCCACGCCTTGACCAGCGTTTCCTGGACGAGGTCGTCGGCCCGGTCCGCATTCTGCGTCAGCGACACGGCAAAGGCGCGAAGACTCGGGATCGCACCGAGCAACTCGGTCTTGAAGCTCTGGGATACCACCGCCATGCCTCAGTCCTTTTTCTGGGCAGGTTCGGTCTGTTCCAGTTGGCTGAGCAACTGAGCGAAACGGTCCGGCACATGGTCCGAGACCAACTCGTCATAATATTGTTTGAGCTTGCGGGCTATCTCTGAGTTTGCCCCAAGCGGATTACCGTCCCCGTTCCGATGCCTGCTTGCAGCATCAGCCAACTGTTTTTTCTTCATTTCTTTCATAGTCGCCCTAGTTTCCAGCGCCTGAACCGCTCTTCGACTTCAAACCACAACGCAAGCGGGACCTTCGTCTGGTTGCCCATCCCAAACCCCGAAACGCCCGCTTGCTAATTTAGTTCCACAGCCGGCGGAACTTTTTCCGAAAGCCGGCGTTTGATTTTCAGGGGCATGCAATCAGTGCGGCCTTGAACGTGCAACGTCATTTGAGGGAGACGTCGATAATGAGTTTGTCCGCAACCATCGCGCCGCATCTTCCGTTCCTGCGCCGCTTCTCGCGGGCGGTATCGGGATCGCAGGAGAGCGGTGACGCGTTGGTCGCCGCGATGCTGGAAGCCATCATCGCCGATACCAATATCTTCCCCGAAGCCTCGAGCGACCGTATTGCGCTGTACAAGGTTTTCGCCAGACTGTTCACCTCCGTGGCCATCCGCGTGCCGCAGGAACAGGCCCAGACCGCCTGGGAGCAGCGGGCCGCGGCCAATCTGAATGCCATCGCGCCCCTGCCGAGGCAGGCTTTCCTTCTGGTTGCCGTCGAGGGCTTCAGCGAGGACGAGGCGGCGGAAATCCTCGATGTAGACGAGGACGAATTCTCGGAACTGCTTGCCCAGGCAAGCAACGAGATTTCCCGGCAGGTCGCGACCGACGTGCTGATCATCGAGGACGAGCCGCTGATCGCCATGGACATCGAGGAAATGGTCGAGAGTCTCGGCCACCGTGTGGTCGGCACGGCGCGCACCCATGCCGAGGCCGTGGCCGTGTTCGGCAGGACGCGGCCGAAAATGGTTCTGGCCGACATCCAACTCGCCGACGGCAGCTCGGGCATCGAAGCCGTCAACGAGATCTTGTCCTCGACGCCGGTGCCGGTGATCTTCATCACCGCCTTCCCGGAACGCCTGCTGACCGGCGAGCGCCCCGAACCGGCCTTCCTGGTCACCAAGCCGTTCAATCCCGACATGGTCAAGGCTTTGATCAGCCAGGCCCTGTTCTTCGACCGTCAGGCCAAGGCCGCTGCCTGATCCTTCCGGAGCCTGGACCTCGAGCGTCATGCGAGGCCCTCCGCCGCGCGTGACGCCTGGCCCGTTTGGGGTCTGAAAAGCCCTTTCAAGGGGATCGTCTTTTTCAGCAAATGGTGGAACAAACGACACCGAGCCACGTTCTTTTCCCGACGTAAGAAGGAGACGCATCATGCTGTACTGGGCGCTCGTATTTCTCGTAGTTGCGATCATCGCCGGCGCGCTTGGGTTCGGCGGCATCGCCGGCTCATCGGCGGGCATCGCGCAGATCCTGTTCTTCATTTTCCTCGCCTTCCTGGTGATTTCGCTCATCGCAGGCCTTTTCAGGAGAGCCTGACCGCGACACTGGAAGCCGCACCCCTCAAACGGTTTCCAGCCACCGTCGGACGGCGCCTCGAAAGAGCACCGTCCGGCGGACCGTTTTTGGAGAGCCCCCTGCGATTTCAGGGCCACTGCGATTTCAAGGCCACTGCGATTTCAAGGCGCTGGCTCAGGCGGAACCAGTTGCGGATTGAGCCGTTCCAGGACCGAGTGCGGGATGTTCCAATGCCTTCCGAGGGTCCCACGAAAGACAGGGTTGAAAAGCAGAAAGGCGAAGTGATCGCGATGCATCCCTCGGAGAGCGGGATGCAGTTGGGGCGGGCCCTGCTTCATGCCCTGCACAATGCCGGGATTTCGGTTGTCTACGAGGATCGGCAGATGGAAACGGTCTGGGCGCGCAACATGAACGCGCCCTGGGCGTCCGATACGGCCGCCGGCAAGGACTTGCTCTCGCCGGCGCAGGCCGAACGCATAAGGGCCGCCAAACTCAAGGTAATCGAATCCGGCAACGCGGACCAGCTCGAGCTCAGCATTCCGGGACACCAGGGCGTACGTTGGTTCCAGCTTTGGATCGATGCCGACCGTGGCGACGCCGGCGACGTCCTCGGCGTCGTCACCACGATGGTGGAGACGACGGAGCAGAAACGCCGCGAGCAGACGCTGAAGGCGTTGCTGCGCGAAGTCAGCCATCGATCGAAAAATCTTCTGGCCATCATCCAGAGCATCGCCACTCAGACCGGGCGCTATACGGAGACGCTCGGCGAGTTCCTGGCGCGATTTCGCGGCCGGCTGCAATCGCTCTCGTCCTCGCAGGATCTGGTCACATCCTCCAACTGGCGGGGAGCGGCGTTGCAGGAGCTCGTCTCCGGCCAGGTCGGCCGCTACAGCAGCGATCTGGCCAACAGTCTGCGGTTCGCGGGCGAAAATCCCTATCTCAACCCCAATGCCGCCCTGCATATCGGCCTGGCGATGCATGAGCTGGCCGTGAATTCCGTGAGCTACGGCGCGCTGTCGCGGCCGGAGGGCCATGTCGAGGTTCGCGCCAGGCTCGAGACCGAAAACGGAACCTCGCCCAACCTTCTGCTGACTTGGACGGAGGCGGTCGACGACGCGCCGCGCAATGAGAAGCGCTTCGGCAGCGTGGCGCTGGAACGCGTCGTGCCGATGTCGCTGAATGGCTCAGCGACGCTGGAAATCGGCAAGGACCGCATGGAATACCGTCTCACCGTCCCGCACGGGAATTTCGAGACGGATTGACGGTGCCGCCGATGGCGTGAGAGCAATTCCAGGAAAGTGCGCAACGGGTCAGGCTAATGCGTGTCGCGCAAAAGTGTGCAGCGGTTTTGCGATAACGACATGCATGAAAACAAAGCCTTGAAGCGCGTCGCCTGGATCCGCTTCAGCGCGACGCGCTTTACGCGCTTTACGCGCTTTACGCGGCTTCGCCGTAGCTGTCCGTCCGGAATTGCGTCAAAACGGAGAGGGAGCGCTTTGCCGGCGGAGGCCCTTAACCGGCTGTTCACCATAAAGTCCGATCCTGTGCTCCCGGCTGACGATGCGCCGGAAACCCCATCCGCCCCCCGCACGACCTGGGGAGACTGAAATGATGGTTGCCGACATGAACAGGTTGGAGCAGGCCGCCCGCGTCTCGATGAGCGGCTTCCAGGATGCCGAGCCGCCGCCGGCGCCGCGGTCGTCGCATCTTTCGCTCCGCCTGGGCGCGATCGCGCTTCTGGCCGCCATGGCGCTGACCGCGGCCTGGCAACTGCTCTGACCCCGCATGCGGCTTTGACGTCCAGACTTCAGCGCGCCGCCATTTCGCGCGGAGCGCTTCAAGCTCCGGCCCCGGAACTTTTGTTCGCCGAGATTCGTTGTTGGCGGCGAGAGGTTTGGAGCCATGGAACACATCGCCGCATTGCTCTTCGTCGTCGGCTGTTCGAGCACGATGGCCGATTGCCGGGAACTCCAAGTGCCCGTCAGCGTCTTCGAGACGGCGCAGGCCTGCGTCGCCGAAAGGCCATTCGCCCTCGGCGACCTGCAGGGCCAGGCCCCCCGCATCATCGGCAAATGCCTCGCCGTGGATCCCGCGCTGGAGGACGACTACGACCGGATCGTCTGGAACGTGCGGCCCGACGGCACGCTGGCAGCATCGCTGGAGGTGTCCGGCATGCTTGTCGCGTCGAACGGCGGGCGCTCCGAAAAAGACTATGTTAGGCAACAGTAGAATCTGGCAGGCAAAACAGGTTTTTTCATGCTAAACGGTCGCTGGCACTGCCGAAAGTGAGGACAAAAGTGAGGAGCAATTCTATGCGGAAGATGATCATTGCCATGGTTGCTGTGGTCGCCGTCAGCGGCTGCACCACGACCGAGCAGGACGTTGTCGGCGGCGGCCTGATCGGCGCCGGTGTGGGCGGCCTGGTCGGCGGCAGCAAGGGTGCGCTGATCGGCGCGGCCGTCGGCGCCGGGTCGGGCCTCTTGGTTCGCAACCTTCGCAACGGCTACTGCGTGTATCGCCGCCATGACGGCACGACCTACCGGGCCCGCTGCAACTAGTTCCTTAGCGAAGAGAACCGGAGGCGGGTAGCCGGCCTCCGGTCCTCTTCGAATTCAAATGGCTGACTCGCCAGCCGAGGGCTGTTGGCCCGCTCACGCGATCAGCGGGATCCTGATTTCCACCTTCAATCCATCGTCGTGATAGTCGCGCGCGATCGTGCCGCGCAATTCGCGTGTGACGTTGAGATCTATCAACTTGGTGCCGAAGCCGGTCTTGACTGGCGCTTCCAGTTCCGTCTGACCCGCCTCGCGCCAGTTCAGGACCAGCGTCCTCTCGCGGTCGCGGCCTTCGACGCTCCAGTCGACCTTGAGAGCCCAGCTTCCCTTGACCGAATTGGCCGAACCGCCGGCCTCGCCATATTTCAGCGCGTTGGTGGCGAGTTCATGAAAGGTCAGCCCGAGCGCCTGCGTCGTCGTCTCGTCCAGCAGCACTTTCGGCCCTGACAACACGCCTTCGGGAAGGTCCTTGCCGAACACCTGCCCGAGCTCGATGCGCAGCAGGTCGCCGAGATCGGCTTTCTGCCAGCGCGAGCGCGTGAGCATATCCTGCGATGCCGCCATGGCCTGCAGGCGCGCCGAGAACGAAGCCGAAAACTCCTTGACGTCGGTGGCTTGCGAGGCCGTCTGCCGCGCGATCGCCAGCACGCGGGTGATCGAATTCTTGATGCGGTGCTTCATCTCCTGCAGGATCAGGTCCTTTTCCAGCAGGCTCTTTTCGGTCGCCTCGTGCAGCGCCGATTTCGCGTCATAGGCGCGTTCCTGATAGCGCGCCACCAAGGCGATGGCGCCGGCGAGCAGCAGCCCGAACAGCCCGAGCATCACCGGGATGGCGCGCGAGGACGGCGGCTCGAATGCGCTTGTCGGCCGAAACAACAAGGTCCACGGCTCGCCCGCCACGACGATATCGCGGCGTGCCAAAAGCTTCGCGCCGATGCGTTCCGCCGGCGGCGCCTCCGAACGGAACAGCAAATTGCCGGCCTCGGGCTTGCCGTCATAGACCTCGACATTGACCGGCAGCAGCGGCGAATGGCTGAGCGCGACCTGGAACAGGTCCTGCGCGCGGAAGGCAACGTAAAGAAAACCGGCCGTCGAGGAGCGGCTTGCATTGATGACGTCGGGCGCGGTTTCGACGTTCAGCCGCACGAAAACCAGGAATCCGGTGAAGGTCTGCGCCACGCCGGCGCCTTGGCCGAGCTGGACCATGCCGCTCGCATGCTGCTGGTCATCCGCCATCGCCTCTTCGATCGCCGCGCGCCGTACCGGCTCGGTGAACATGTCGAAACCGATGATCGACTGGTTGGACGTGTCGAGCGGCTCGAACAGCACGATCGGCGTTCGCCATTGCTGCGTCGTGGCGGGATAGATCGGATGCGCCGACCCATGGTCGTGCAGGATGTCGCGTTCCACCGCCGCCTCGTCGCCGGTCTTGGCGAGCCTCAGGAAGCCGATGCCGCGCAGCCCAGCGAAATTATCGTCGATGTCAAGCGCGGTGAAGAAGGCCTTGAATTCGCCGCGCGAGATGTCGCCGTTGCGGGCATCGAACAGCGCCTGCGTCGAACGCAGCAGCGACAGATGCAGGTCGATGCGGCTCTCGATGCGGCTCAGCGCGTCATCGGCGGTACCCTCGAACTTGATCCGAGCCGCCTCTTGCGTCGCGAAATAGGCAAACCCCGCCATCGTCAGGCTGATCAGCGCGACGGCGACGAAGGCAACGATCGGAAAGAGCTTCTTCAAATCAAGGATGCGGCCCGTGGACGGTCGACGACCTTTATGGGCAAGTCTCCGCGCCAACACAATGGCGCGGTCAAATCATCACTGCGGCTGGTACATCACGCAGTCGTTAATTAGCCGGCTACTATCATGCCGCTATCTTCAGCGCGCCTGGACCCGGAATGGCGCCTGGCGGGCATTTGCCCAGGATGATCATTCCGAGCACCTCGTCCTGGGTGACGTCGGTGGTGCGCGCGGTCCCGACCACCTGGCCGTTCTTCATCACGCAGACCCGGTCGGCGAGCTCGAACACGTCGTGGATGTCGTGGCTGATCAGGAAGATGCCGATGCCGTCGGCCTTGAGTTGCTTGACCAGTTCGCCGACTTGCGCCGTCTCTTGCGGACCGAGCGCCGCCGTCGGCTCGTCCATGATCAGGATGCGGGCGTTGAACAGGATCGCGCGCGCGATCGCCACCGACTGCCGCTGTCCGCCCGACAGCTTGATGACCGGCTCCTTGAAGCGCTGGAAGCGTGGATTGAGGCGGCCCATCACCTTGCGCGCCTCGGCTTCCATGGCGACGTCGTCCAGCGTGCCCCAGCCCGTCATCAGCTCGCGGCCGAGGAACAGGTTGGCGGCGGCATCGACATTGTCGGCCAGCGCCAGCGTCTGGTAGATCGTCTCGACGCCATATTTCTTGGCATCGCGCGGATTGGAGATCGAAGCCTCCTCGCCATTGATGAATATCTGCCCGCTGTCGCGCTTGTAGGCGCCGGACAGGATCTTGATCAGCGTCGATTTGCCCGCGCCATTGTGGCCGAGCAGCGCCATCACTTCGCCGGGGAAAAGATCGACCGAGGCGTCGTCGACGGCGCGGATGCCGCCGAAGGCGATCGAGATGTTGCGCATGTCGACCAGCGGAACGCCGGCGGGAGCGATTTTGTCAGCCATGATCCTTCTCCTCCCTATAGTCCATGCTTGAGCATGATCTCGTCCGAAAACCGGTTTCCACTTTTCGGCATCATGCTCAGACGCGCTTGCGATAGATGGTGTCGAGCCAGACCGCGACGACCAGTACGGCGCCGACGACGATGCTCTGCAGCGGCGAATCGACGCCGAGCAGCACCATGCCGGACTGCAGCGACTGCATCAGCAATGCGCCCAGCATGGCGCCGAGCACGGTGCCGGAACCGCCGGCGAGCGACGTGCCGCCGATGACTGCCGCGGCAATGACCAGCAGTTCGTCCAGCGTCCCCAGCACATTTGTCGAGGAGTTCTGCCTGGCCGACGAGATCGCCGCCGCGATCGTCGCCAGCACGCCCATGATCATGAACACCTTCATGGTGATCCAGCGCGTGTTGATGCCGGCGAGATTGGCTGCTTCCGGATTGCCGCCGATGGCGAAGACGTAGCGGCCGAAGCGCGTGCGCTTGGTGACGAAGGTCATGATCAGGCCGACGGCAACGGCCATCAGCACCGGAATGGCGATGCCATGCGCGATGAACAGCCCGCCTTCGGGAACGGTGATGTTGTTGGCGGCGGCGTAGCGGTTCACGATGCCGACCGGCCACGGATAGGAATTGGCGAGCCACACCGCGCCCAGGATGACCGCGCAGGTGACCGTGGCGAGCAGCGTCTCGGCCCAGACCGGACGCAGCGGGAAGCGGAAGCGCTTGCGCTGCACGCGGCCGTTGAAATGCATGAAGATAACCGCCAGGCAGGCGACGATGCCGACGGCCCAACTCCATCTGGCGCCGATCGAGCCCGCCGGGCCGCCGCCCATCAGCTGGAAGGTGGCGTCGAGCGGCGCCACCGTCTGGCCGCTGGTGACCCACCAGGCAGCGCCACGCCATACCAGCAATCCGCCCAGCGTCACGATGAAGGCCGGCACTTCGAGATAGGCGATGATGAAGCCCTGGAAGGCGCCGATGATGAGGCCGAGCGCCAGGCCGATCAGCAATGCCAGCACCCAGATCCACGGATTGCCCAGCTCAAGCCCGACGAAGCGCACCAGGAAATGCACCTGGGCAAAGCCCATGACCATGCCGATCACCCCTTCGGCCGATCCGACCGACAGGTCGATGTTGCGCATGACGATGACCAGCACCATGCCGGAGGCCATGATCGCCACGGCCGAAGTCTGCACCGACAGGTTCCACAGGTTGCGCGGCGTGAGAAACGTGCGGCTGTCGAAGTCGAGCGGATTGACGCCGAGGCGCAGGCTGGAAATCACATGCAGCCCGATCCAGATCAAGAGCAGCGCGCCGATCATGCCGAGCATGCGGGTGTCGAGCTCGGTCGCCTTCAGGAACCGGGCGACGGCGCCGAGTTCGGACGCGCGCGCGGTGTCCGCCGGTTGGGTAGACGTCGTGTCGGTCATGATTTCCTCCCGCCGGCCTGCCCGTCTGGCGCGGATGCCTGGCCAAGCCTAGAAGCTATCCGCCAGAGGCGGAAACACAAATCTTTTTGAGAAAACGCCGCGGCTTTCAGGCCGCGGCGCAGGGATTTTGATCGAGAGCCGGCAGACTCAGTTGCAGGCCTTGACGCTACCGGCGGCAACGCCCGCGCAGACTTCGTCCTTCTTGATCCAGCCGGCGTCGATGACGACGTTGAGATTGTCCTTGGTGATCGCGATCGGAGTCAGGAACAGCGACTTGACGGTGTTGCCGCCGGGCGTCGTGAAGTCCTTGGCGCCGGCGATGTCGCCCATCTTCTTGCCGTCGGCGAGCTGCGAGGCGATCTCGGCGGCGTTCTTGCCGAGCTCGCGCGCGTCTTTCCACACCGACACGGTCTGCGTACCGAGCGCGATGCGGTTGAGCGCCGCGTGGTCGCCGTCCTGGCCCGAGACCGGAACGGTGCCGGCCAGGCCTTGCGCCGTCAGCGCCGCGACGACGCCGCCCGCGGTGCCGTCATTGGCCGCCACGACCGCGTCGACCTTGTTGTCGTTGGCGGTCAGGAACTGCTCCATATTCTTCTGCGCGTTGGCGGGCAGCCAACCGTCGGTATAGGCCTCGCCGACATTTTTGATCTTACCGCTGTCGATCGCCTCCTTCAGCACTTCCATGGAGCCCGAGAACAGGAAGTCGGCGTTCGGATCGGCGCCCGAGCCCTTGATGAAGACATAATTGCCTTCGGGCTTGACCTTGAACACCTCGCGGGCCTGCATGCGGCCGACTTCCTTGTTGTCGAAGGTCAGGTAGAACACGTCCTTGTTCTCGATCAGGCGGTCGTAGCCGACGACCGGAATGCCTTCATCGAGCGCCTTCTGCACCGCCGGGCCGATTGCCGAGGCGTCCTGCGCCAGGATGATCAGCGCGTTGGCGCCTTGCGAGATCAGGCTTTCGACGTCGGTCAGCTGCTTGCCCGGATTGGACTGCGCGTCGGCCGAGATATACTTGTCGCCGGCGGCCTCGATGGCGGCCTTCATCGCCGCTTCGTCGGTCTTCCAGCGCTCTTCCTGGAAATTCGACCACGACACGCCGATCACCTTGTCCTTCGCCTCGGCGACCGACGCCAGCGTCAGCGACATGGCAACGCCCGCCAGAATGGCGGCTGCGAATTTCTTCATGATATCCTCCCTGCGCCTGTGCGGCGCGACCCAGACTGGCCCGAAGGCCGGCATAGAGGCTTTTTTTCGAGCCTCAAAAAAATAGTGATCCAGCAAAACGACGCTGTCAACTGCGATTCTGATGGGTTTTGATGGGTCAGGGCATTTTTTTCGACATCCGCAATAAATAATGACACAGGCTGCGGCTTCTGCCACTATCCCTAGCATGTCACCGACAGGCCATGGCATCATCATCACAAGGCCGCGATGACTGGGAGGACGTGCGAGACGATGTCGGTCGGAATCCGTCACGACGATTTGCGCCGGCGCAACCGCGCCATGGTGATTTCGGCCGTGCGCCGCGCCGGCCAGCCCTCGCGCACGGAGATTGCCGCCACCACCGGGCTCAGCCACTCGACCATTTCGGCGATCTCCGCCGATCTGATCCAGGAAGGCATTCTCACCGAAAGCAAGGCCAGCGAGCCGACGGCGTTGAAACGCGGCCGACCGCAGATCGGTCTGGCGCTGAACCCCGAAGCCGCCGCGGTGCTGACCGTGGTGCTGTCGCTGAACTTCCTGTCGGTCGCCGTGATCGACTATGCCGGCCAGGTGGTTGCCGAGGAGCAGCAGCGCCTCGACACGCTTGTCATGCCCCGCGACGAGCTGATCGGCGAATGCATGGCGATCGTCCGGCGCCGGCTGGGGGATCCCGACCTCGACGTGGGCAGCGTCGCCCGCATCGCCATGGGCATTCAGGGCATCACCGATTCCCATTCACGCGCCATGCTGTGGTCGCCGATCACGCCGCTGACCGACATCCCTTTCGCCGACCTCCTCGAACGGGAATTCGGTATTCCCGCCACCATGGAGAACGACTGCAACATGATGGCGGTGGCGCTGCAATGGCGCGATCCCGAGCGCTATCGCGACGACTTCATCGCCATCCTGCTCTCGCACGGTATCGGCATGGGCCTGGTGCTGAAGGGCGCGCTGTTCAGCGGCACGCATTCCTCCGGCGGCGAGTTCGGCCATATGATCCATCGTCCGGGCGGCGCGCTTTGCCGCTGCGGCCGCCGCGGCTGCGTCGAGGCCTATGCCGGCAATTACGCGATCTGGCGCAGCGCCATGGGAATAAGCGAGGACGCCACGCCGACCGACGTCGGCGACGCCGATATGCGCGCGCTGGCCGCGAAAGCCCGGCAGGAGGACGGACCCGAACGGGAAGCTTATCGCCGGGCCGGCGAAGCGCTCGGTTTCGGCCTCGGCAGCCTGTTCGCCCTCATCGACCCGGCGCCTGTCGCCATGGTCGGCGTAAGCGCGGCCGCCTTCGACCTGATCGAGCCGGCGCTGCGAGAGGCGATCGCCCAGACCGCCGGCGGCCAGCACTCGGAATCGATCTCCTTCGACACCGAGCCGAACGAACTGCCGCTTATCCGCGAAGGCTGCGCCATGCGCGCCCTGACCTTCGTCGATCAGGAGGTTTTCGCGCCGGGGGTGCAGGCCAAAGCGGGGGCCGGGAAGAACGTGGCCTGAGCGAACGTGGCGCTGAAGCCGCGAATCGCACCAACGTTGGAGATTGGCCGAAGCCACCGCGACTTCGTCATTCCAGGGCGGAGCAAGGAGCGAAGCGACGCGCGCAGACCCGAGGATCCATTCCGTGACTTCCACGCGCCGCTATGGCGCAG
>NZ_VFTK01000033.1:0-77957 GCF_006439495.1 Mesorhizobium sp. B3-1-8 | reverse complement strand
GTCGAATCCGGCGCCTACAATGACAATGACGAACTGGACTTTGGTACGGGCATCGATGCGAACGAGCTATGGTTTGCCCAACAGGGCAACAATCTCGTGATCTCGGTGCTGGGCACAACCGACAAGGTGACGGTCAGCAACTGGTTCGCAGGGCCGGGGAATGTCGTCGAGGCCATTAAGTCCGGTGACGGCAAGGTGCTGAACCAATCCGATGTGGCCACTTTGGTCGCCGCCATGGCTGGTTTTGATCCGGCGACGTCACCAACGGGCTCAGGCATTCAGCCCAATGATCCGCGGCTCGGCGACCCGAACCAGGTTGGCACGATTGCAGCAGCAGTGCAGCATACGTGGATGGCGGCCTGAGGCACAGAGGGTGGTGCACTATCGCTGCACCACCCCCATCGCAGCCCGCCCGGACGCTCATTTCTCTTACACAACTCCTTGCACATTGATTGGAAAAATGCCAAATATCGCTGTGTAAACAAGATGATGTGAGAAGGCTATTCGGTCTCCAAACCGCTGCTCCTTCGAACCCCGGCCGTAGTTCCGCGATCAGCGGGCTGAGAGCGGTCCGACTAACGCTGCCGCCCCTCTCACCTCAACTAGGCAGCCTTCGCAGCGTGGATAGTGTGAAGCGCCTCGGGCTTTAGATGTGTGTATCGTCGCAGCATTTTCCAGTCTTTATGCCCTGTAACCAGCGCCACCTGTTCGATTGTGAACCCAGCTTCGAACAGGCGACTCGTTCCTTCGTGCCGCAAGTCGTGAAAATGAAGGTCTCGGATGCCAAGGTCAGTGCACCCCCGACGGAAGGCGGTGCCGACTGACCTATGGTTGAACGGGAAAATGCGATCATCGTCATTGCTTCGCTTTGCGCGCTGCTCCTCAACAATGGCCCATGAATCGTATCCAGTTGCCGCGAATAGCGGGATGCGCTGATTGTTGCCTTTCTTATTGCGTGGGTCTTTGCGGTCGCGGATGAGAAGCATCCGCGTGCGAGAATCCAGGTCGGACCAACGCGCCTTGCAAATTTCCTCCTGACGCATCGCGGTTGCAACGGCGAAACGTATAATGCGGCCAACCGGCGCTATCTGAGGAGGGTTTGATTCGAAGTGAGCAACTAGCCGGTCGAGTTCATCCTGGGTGGGTCGCCTGTCGCGCTCACATCCCTTGCCGATAAGGCCGAGGCGCTTAAGTGCGATGCGCGCGAGATCGACGGGCTCGACCTTCACCGGTAGACCGTGGACCGCCGCGGCATGAGACAGGACAAGTTTTATAAAGCCGATGTCTATGCTTAGCGTCATCGGTCCAGCACCTTGGGCAGCCCGGTCGCGGCCGAAACGAATGAGCCGTTCGCGATCGAGAGCCGCGATGTTGCACTTGCCGAGATGTCTTTGGAGCATAGCGAGGGCCGCGGCCTTGGAGCGGCGAGGGGACTTGCCTACATCGCACATGTCGTCGATATGAAGGTCGATGAGTTCGCCGAAGGTCTTAAGGCGCGCTATACGGGACTTGATCGGCGTCTCTCCGCGATCGACTTGCCGCTCGGTTTCGGTCGCCCAGCGGCGCGCGTCGTCTCGGCGCAGGAAGGTCTCGCTGACATAGCGACCCTTGCGACGGACTTGGACACGCCAGGAACCGGACGAGAGCTTTGTGTAGGTGGCCATTTTTTCGTGTGCGCTCCGTGTGCACTGAGAGATCGAAACGTGGCGAAAAGGATCGTACTCTGGCGTAAATTCGTGTGCACTTGGCAGGTTCTAACGATTTGATGTTAAAGAAAAAATGCTGATAAATCAACATCATAGAGTGACCGTGGCCCCGATGATGGACTGGACGGATCGGCATTGCCGGTTCTTCCACCGCCAGTTGACGCGCCGGGCTCTGCTCTACACCGAGATGGTTGTGGCCGATGCCGTCATCCATGGCGCTCGCGAGCGGCTGCTCGGCTTCGATGACGCTGAGCATCCGGTTGCCCTGCAGCTTGGCGGATCGGATCCGGCAAAACTCGCCGAGGCGGCGCGGATCGGCGAGGCCTTCGGCTATGACGAGGTCAACCTCAATGTCGGCTGCCCGTCCGACCGCGTCCAGTCGGGGACGTTCGGCGCCTGCCTGATGAAGACGCCGATCCTGGTCGCCGAATGCGTCGCGGCGATGAAGGCTTCGGTGAAAATCCCCGTCACGGTCAAATGCCGCATCGGCGTCGACGACCAGGACCCGGAGCCTGCTCTCGATATGCTTGCCGACAGCGTTCTCGCCGCGGGCGCCGACGCGCTCTGGGTGCATGCCCGCAAGGCCTGGCTGGAGGGGCTGAGCCCCAAGGAGAACCGGGAAATTCCACCGCTCGACTATCCGCGCGTCTACCGGCTGAAGGCCAGAAAGCCGAACGAATTCATCGGTATCAATGGCGGCATTCAATCGCTCGCCGAGGCGTCGGCTCATCTCGGGCATGTCGACGGCGCGATGCTCGGCCGCGCGGCCTATCACACGCCCGGCATCCTTGCCGGCGTCGATGCCGCCTTCTACGGCGAGGCGGCGACCACCTTCGACCACGCGGCGCTGATCGACGCCATGGCCGGCTACGCGGCGCGCCATATCGAGCGGGGCGGGCGGCTCGGCCACATTACGCGCCACATGGTCGGACTGTTCCACGGCTTGCCTGGCGCGCGCCGCTTCCGGCAAATCCTGTCGACGGATGCGAACAGGCCTGGCGCCGGGGCGGAGGTGTTGGAGACCGCGTTTTCCGCGATTGATCTCACGGCCGCGGAAGCAGAGGCAGCCTGACCTTTGATCAGTCCCGCAGGATCATGCGGTCGCCGCGCACGTCGAAGCCCGACAATGAACCGATGAAGTTCATGCCGAGCAGGCTTTGGTCCAACATGCCGGGCGCAGCGACCATCACCGACATGTCCTTGCGCACGATGCCGCCGATCGCCACCTCGTCGGTCTTGACCGTCGCCGCGCGCGCCATGCCGTTGGCGGTGGAGACGTCCACGCTGTAGCTGAGCGCCGCCGGGTTGAACCCTGCGGCCTGCGCATCTTCGGACGTCAGCACCGTGCTCGTCGCACCCGTGTCGACCACGGCGCGCACCGGGGTGCCGTTGACCAGGATGCGGGCCTCGAAATGGCCGTTGTCGGCCTTGTCGAGCGTGACGGTCGGGCGGCCGTTCTCCACGCCGAGCGCCAGCGGGCTGCCCGGGACGAGGCCGGCGGTCACGCGGCTCGCGACGTCCTGCAGTTCGTAGCGATACTGGTAGCCGGCGATCAGCACGAGCACGAACGCGGCCCAGACGCCGAGATTGCGCGCCATGTCACCCATCGGCCGGCCGGAGCGGAGCAGGCTCGCGCCGATCACCATGACCAGCACGCCGACCCAGATCAGCCGGCCGAAATCGTTGTTCGCCATGCCGAAGGTGTGGCCGGCTGAATTGTTGAGCATCAGCAGCACCAGCCCGACGCCGATCACCGCCATGACGATCCAGAACAGCCGGTTCATCGGTTTCTTCTCACAAGACGCCGCGCTCGCGCGCCATGCGGCTGCGCCGGGTTTCACGACGCGGCCGCCGCTCGACCGTTTCGAGCCGCGCCGGCAATTCGGACATCACCGCCCGGCGCGTTTCGGGGGTCATCGTCAGCCAGCCGGAAATCTCGTCGCGCGTACGGCCGCAACCGAAGCAGAAGCCGGTTTTCATATCGATCGAACAGACCAGGATGCAGGGGGATTCGATGGCGGACATGCTGTTCTCTTGCCTTTATTCCACATGGTGCAACCGCCGGAGCAATGCAAGCCCTCCGCAATGCGCCACAAGGCAACGCGTTCGCGGCATCGTCAGGCGGTTGTGCCGGCTGGAGAAGGCGGCTATGCCGCTTGCGATTTCCGCAACGGACCGCGACCGACATAAAATGACCGCAACGCCTTTCGACGATTTCCGAAGCCTCCTGGCGGCGTTGCCGCCTGCCGATGACGCGGCGGCGGCCCGTGTCCGCGCGCTGTTCGCCAAAGCGGAAAAGCCGAAGGAATCGCTCGGCCGCATCGAGGACATCGCGGCCTGGATTGCCACCTGGAGCGGACGCGCGCCGCCGGCGATCAACCGGCCGCTGATGGCGATCTTCGCCGGCAATCACGGCGCCGTCAGGCACGGCATTTCGCCGCGTCCGGTGGCCGCGACCGCCAATGAGGTCGAACTCTGCGCCGCCGGTGGCGCCGCGATCAACCAGGTCTGCGTCGCCAACGATCTCGGCCTGAAAGTCTTCGACCTCGCCTTGGACATTCCCACGGGCGACGTCACCGAGGAAGCCGCGCTCGACGAACGCGGCTGCGCCGCGACCATGGCCTTCGGCATGGAGGCGGTGGCGGGCGGCGCCGATCTTCTGTGCCTGGGCGATCTCGGAGTCGGCAATTCGACGATCGCCGCCGCTCTTTGCGCCGCGCTGTTCGGCGGCAACGGGGCCGATTGGGTCGGGCCGGGGTCGGGCGCCGACGCTGCGATGACCGCGCGCAAGGCCGAGGTCGTCGATCGGGCGCTGGCATTCCACGGTTCCGGCCTGGGCGATCCGCTCGAGGCCTTGCGCAGGGTCGGTGGGCGCGAGTTCGCGGCGATCTGCGGCGCCATTCTGGCGGCGCGCATGGAGAAGATTCCTGTCCTGCTCGACGGGTTCGCGGCGACCGCGGCGGCCGCTGCCCTTTATGCGGCCAATCCTGGCGCGCTCGATCACTGCCTGCTTGCCAGCCTATCGCCGGAGCCCGGCCACGCCAAGGCGGCCGAACGGCTCGGACTGCGGCCACTGCTCGATTTCAGCATCAGCCATGGCGAAGGGGTAGGGGCCGCTCTCGCCGCCGGAATCGTCAAGGCCGCGGCGTTGACCAGTTCCGGCATGGCGATGGCTATCCGGCTTTAGAGCCGACAGGGATTGCCTCAGCGGCGCCCCCGCGCCGCAACGGTCTTGGTCGGCAAAGCCGGCAATTCTTCCATCACCCGGCTCAACGGGAAAATGGCGATCGCCTCGGTGCCCTCACGCAGCTTGGAATGCAGCTCGAACTCGCCGCCATGCATGGCGAGCAGGCCCTGCACGATCGGCAGGCCGAGGCCGGTTCCCTGTTCGGCGCTCTTGATGGCGATGGAGCCCTGGCCGAAAGCGGAAAGCACCACCGGGATTTCCTCCTCTGGTATGCCCGGTCCGTTGTCCTTGACCGAGATGTACTGACCGCCGCCGGCGGTCCAGCCGACGCGTACGCGCACTTCGCCGCCGGACGGAGTGAACTTGATCGAATTGGACAGGAGGTTGAGCGTGATCTGCCTGGCTGCGCGCTCATCGGCGAAGAGCCGCGGCAAGGTCTCCTCGAATTCCTGGATGACGCGGATGTCCTTGTTGCGGGCACGCAGCTCCATCATGTGGCAGCAATCCTCGACTATGGTCACCAGCACGACCGGCTCCTCGTTGAGCTGGTAGCGGCCGGCCTCGATGCGCGACAAATCGAGGATCTCGTTGATCAGGTCGAGCAGGTGCTGTCCGGACTCGTGCACGTCATGGGCATAGTCGCGGTAGGTCGGATTGTTCATCGGCCCCAGCACTTCATTGGCCATCACTTCGGAGAAGCCAAGGATGGCGTTGAGCGGCGTCCTGAGTTCGTGGCTCATGGAGGCGAGAAAACGCGATTTCGCCAGATTGGCGTCCTCGGCGCGCCGCCTTGCCTCGTCCGACATCGATTTGGCCGTCTCCACCTCGGCGATCAGCGCGTCCTTCTCCGAGCGGAAGGAGAGCAGCATCAACGACGCCCGGTTGAGATGACGCGCGACGTAGCCGAAGAAGGGAAGCGCGGCGATAAGCAACGCCGCCATCGTGGCTTCGATCGGCGTCCACAGGCGCAGGATGGTGTAGACGTAAACGGCAACGGGAATTGTAAAGGTGGCCAACAGCGCACCGCCAAGCGAGGAGGCCATCACGGCGGTCGTCGCCATGGCGACCAGCAGCACCATGGCCTTGGCCACATGGAACTGGTCGATCTGGCAGGTGTCGCAGCCGATCCAGGCGAACCACGCCCAGCCAAGGCCGCACAGGAAGTGGCCGATCAAGAAGTCGCGGCGCGTCTGCGCCGGGTCGAGTTCGGCTGCCTCGGTTCGCTCCACGCGACGCGCCATGAAAGCGACGATCGCGTAGCAAAGCAGCATCGACAAGGCCCAGATGGTGACTTGGCTGTCCAGGCCCGCCAGCCGACCAACGGCCGCCACGGCGAGCACGAGCAGCGGGATCGCGACCGCGCCGACCACCATGGCGCGCGCATGCAGTTTCAGCAGTTCACGGTCGAAGTCGAGGCTGCCAGCCTGCTGCGAGAGGCGGTCGCGCGTCTTGCGCACCGCGCGCGCCACATCGCTGTTGCGGTGCGGTTTACGGCGGTCCACAATAAATTTATCCGCTGTGTTCGAGCGTTGCAAAGGCATACAGACTTCAATTTCTGCGCGCAGCGACTGTCAGTTCGTTAAGCTACGTTCGAATGATTAAGAGACTGTTTGCCATATGAGCCGTTTCGGGCCGCGAGGACCGCGCCGACGCTACGCGGCAAGCTCGCCGCGAAGCCTCTGGCGCAAGCTGCTGGACTATGGGCTGGCCTTCCTCTTGCTCGGATTGCTTATCCTGGTGGCGGCCCGCCTCGACCGCTTCGAAACACGCAGGGAGCAAGGCACGGCGATCGTCAATGACGGCGATTCGATCACGCTCGGGACCGAGCGCATTCGCATGCGCGGCATCGACGCTCCGGAGTATCAGCAGACCTGCCAGAAGGCCGGCGCCGAGTATCCCTGCGGCAAGCTGGCGCGGCAGGCGCTGGTACGCCTGATCGCCGGCAGGCCTGTTTCCTGCAGCGGCTGGCAGCGCGACCGCTACGGCCGCCTGCTCGGCGATTGCAGGGCAGGTGACGCCGACCTGAACCGGGCCCAGGTGCAGGCCGGATGGGCGGTTGCCTTCGGCGACTTCGAGACCGAGGAAGCGGTGGCGAGAGCGGCCAAGGCCGGCATCTGGGCAGGCGCCTTCGAGGAGCCGCAGCAATGGCGTGACAGCCATCACAGTGCGCCGGTCGAGAGAAAGCACGGCATGCTGGCCTCGTTCGGCGACGTGCTGCGCGAATTTGTTCGCTTCTGGTGATGGGCGGAGCCGCCTATGATCCGATGGAGAAGCTGGAGGATGGAATGAAGTTGTTCGATGGCGGCCGAGCGCCCAACCCCCGGCGCGTGCGCGTCTTCCTTGCCGAGAAGGGACTGGCGGTGCCGCTGGTGCCCGTCGACATGGGCGCTCTGGAGCATCGCGGCGAGCAGGTGGCGCAGCGCAATCCGCTGCGGCGCCTGCCTGTGCTCGAGCTCGACGATGGCACTATCATCACCGAATCGATCGCCATTTGCCGCTATTTCGAGGAGTTGCATCCCAAGCCCGCGTTGTTCGGCACGGGCGCGCTCGGCAAGGCCATGGTCGAGATGTGGCAGCGACGCATGGAACTGAATCTGATGGCCAGTGTCGCCGCCGCGTTCCGGCACATCCATCCTGCGATGAAGGAATGGGAAGTGCCGCAAATCCCGGAATGGGGCGAGGCCAACAAACCGAAGGCGATCGAATTCCTGCATCTCCTCGACCACGAATTGGCGGAGCGCGAATTCGCCGCCGGCGATAGCTACTCGGTCGCCGACATCACCGGCATGATCGCTATCGATTTCATGAAGCCGGCACGCATCAGGGTGCCGGAGGAGTGTACGAATGTGCTGCGCTGGTACGCGGCGCTTACAAGCCGACCGAGCGCAGCGGCCTGAGCGACAACAATTGGATAGTCAGCCTGATAGGAGAGAAGCGCTGGAGCGCCTCACCGCCAGGGTGCGGACCTGCCGCATCTGCGTCAAGGAGCCGCTTGGGCGGCCTTTACCGCATGAGCCGCGGCCGGTGCTGCAGCCGTCCTCCACCGCGCGGGTCCTGCTTGCCGGCCAGGCGCCGGGCACAAAAGTGCATTTGTCGGGCGTGCCGTTCACCGACGCCTCCGGAGACCGGCTGAGAAGCTGGCTCGGTGTGAGCAGCGATGAGTTCTACGACACCGAAAAATTCGCTATCGTTCCGATGGGCTTTTGCTTTCCCGGACAGGACGCCAAGGGTGGCGACTTGCCGCCGCGCCGCGAATGCGCGCCGGCCTGGCGCGCTCAATTGATGGCGCTGATGCCGCAGATCGACCTGGTTCTGACCATCGGCGGCTATGCGCAGGCCTGGCATATGGGCACGACACGCCTGCCGTCGCTGACCGAGACAGTCAGGAACTGGCGCGCCATATGGGATGGACCGGCCGTCCCGAAAGTGCTGCCGCTGCCGCATCCATCCTGGCGAAACACCGGCTGGCTGAAGAAGAATCCCTGGTTTGAAATGGATTTGCTGCCCTTCCTGAGGTCGGAAATCCGCTATCGCATCGATTAGGCGTCTTGCAAGAAATCACTCGCTTTTGCCGCCATCGGCAGAATTTCTTTCTTGTGAAAGGCTTGGATAAAAGGGACTATAGCCAAACTATTCCCCTGGAGCTTCCCAATGGATCGTCTCGACAGAAAAATTCTCCGCCTCCTGCAGGAGGACGCGACGCTCGCGGTCGCCGATGTCGCCAAGAAAGTCGGCCTGTCGACCACGCCGTGCTGGCGGCGCATCCAGAAGCTCGAGGAGGAGGGCGTCATCCAGCGGCGCGTTGCCATTCTCGACCATGTGAAGGTCAATGTGCGCGTCACCGTCTTCGTGTCGATCCGCACCAATTCGCACAGCCATGAATGGCTGCGGCGCTTCTCCGAGGTCATCCAGGAATTCCCGGAAGTGGTCGAGTTCTACCGCATGAGCGGCGATGTCGATTACCTGCTGCGCGTGGTGGTTCCGGATATTGCCGCCTATGACGCTTTCTACAAGCGGTTGATTGCCAAGATCGAGATCCGCGACGTCTCCTCGTCCTTCGCCATGGAGCAGATCAAATACACGACCGAGATCCCGCTCGACTACATGGTGCTGGACAAGGAATCGGGCGCGAACGCCGCGTGATCACAGGGTGCTCGCCGATTCCCGCACTTGAGTGGGGCGGCGAGCTTAGTTCTTCTTTTTGTTGAGGAAATTCCACGGCGAGTTGACCGGCAGCGTGACCGTGTCCGGCACGCTGTCGACGCTTGCCACCTCGGCCCTGCGCACCGTGTAGCCCGACTGGACGATCGAGACGCCGTCGAGGATGAAGAGCTGGCTCTTCTCCATGCCGGGCTTCAGCACGCCGGTGACGGCGACCGGCTCGTAGGTCTCTTTCATCTTGTAGGGATGCGCCGGCGTCACCAGCACGATCTGGTTCGGCGGCGGCGTCGGCATGTGGCTGCAGGCGCCTGTCCACGGCACCAGCAGGAACTGGTAGACGAGGTCGCCATCGCGATCGACTGGCAATGCATAGCCGGCTAATTGTATCGTCTTGTCCTGCAGATTGAGCGACAAGGTCTCACCGTGGTCTGGCAGTTTTGCCGCGATCATCGGCAGGTTCGCGTCCTCGGCAATGGCTTGCGTGGCTGGGCGCAGGTCCTTCCACAGGATATGCGCGACATCGGCCGCGGCATCGGCTCCCGAGGCAGCGAAGAGCAGCCCGGCGACCAGCGTCGCGCACGATCTGAAACGCTTGTTCATGGCCGCTCCATCCTCCGCCTGTCCATTGGCGGAATCGAGTAAAAGCGTCGTGACCGGTCCGGGCTCAACGGTTCAGCCGCATCAGATGCCGACGCGTGCCGGCGGTGCCGATTTCATGGAAGCCTCGCGCGGTGAACATGTCGCGAAAACCCATGAAGCGATAGCTCGGCGCCGCCTGGTCGACGGGATAGGCCTCGATGATGCGTGCGGCTTTGCGGAAGGCATGGTCGATCGCCGCATCGAGCAGGGCGGAGGCCAGCCCGTCGCCGCGCAAAGCCCTCGGCACATAGAAGCAGACGATCGACCATATGTCGGTTTCGGTGTCGTCCTGCTGCTTCGAAAGTTTCCGGTAGGTTTCGCGCGGCGCGACCGAGCACCAGCCGACTGGTCTGCCGCCCAACTCGGCGACGATGCCGACCGGGGTGCCGGCATCGATGAGCGCCATCATCATGCGCTTCTTCTCATCGTTCTCACTGTGCTCGCGGCTGGAATGGCGCCAGGCCATGCACCAGCAATATTTCGGCGCGCCCGGCTGCTCGAACAGGTTCTCGAAGCTGGCCCGCGTCTCCGGCGTCACCTCGACGAAGCGAATCCCGGCAAGGTCAGGCTTTTGCGGCTGCGAGCCTTTCGAGCTGTCTGGCATCGGTCAGTTCCTTCACCGCATCCTTGCCGATCCAGCGTGCCGTCTTGTCGGACGATGCCGCCAGTTTTTCTGCGAGCGCAAGGGCAGGGGCGTGCAGGCTCATCGACCGCTTCCCGGTCTGCCGCAACGCCCAATTGACCGCCTTGCGGACGAAATTGCGCGGATCGCCGGCATGTTTCTCGATCAGCGGCAGATAGGCAAGGAAGGTCGCGTCCGGCTCTTTCTTGAGATGCACCGCGCTCCAGGCCAGCATGGCGAAGGCGGTGCGGCGGACGAATTCGCGTTCGTCTTCGGCAAACTCGTCGATCAGTTCGCGCCAGAATGGCGTTTCGGCGAACAGGTCCGCGACGGTGTCGACGATCTCCCAGCTGTCGAAATCCGCCGCCCAGCGCCGGCATTGATCGATGCCGACCTTCTTCGGCTCGCCGGTGAAGGCCGCCATCAGCCGCGCTTCGCGGACACCGCTGTCCCACAGCAGAAGCGATCGCTCGTGGTTCTTCTTCAGTTTGCGCGCCAGCGGCCGCAATTCGGAATTGCCGACGCCGAGCGCGCTCGTGGTGTTGATGCCGAAGCGCGCCATGCCTGCCCGGTTCGCCTCGGTGCCGATCGCGCGCAAATGAGCGACGATGTCGTCGGCGCTCCAGCTCGGATCGGGCAGGGCCATTGCGTCGCCTATTTTTCGAGGCGCGCCAGCAGCGACGACGTGTCCCAGCGCTTGCCGCCCATGTCCTGCACATCCTTGTAGAACTGATCGACAAGCGCCGTCACCGGCAGCTTGGCGCCGTTGCGGTTGGCCTCCGCCAGACAGATGCCGAGATCCTTGCGCATCCAGTCGACGGCGAAGCCGAAATCATATTTGCCGGCATTCATCGTCTTGTGGCGGTTCTCCATCTGCCAGGAGCCGGCCGCTCCCTTGGAGATCACCTCGATCACCTTCTCGATGTCGAGCCCCGCCTTCTTGCCGAAATGGATGCCTTCGGCCAGCCCCTGAACGAGGCCGGCAATGGCGATCTGGTTGATCATTTTCGTCAGTTGGCCGGCACCCGCCGATCCCATCAGGCCGACCATGCGGGCGTAGGCGTCGATGACGGGCCTCGCCTTGTCGAAGGCGGCCTCATCGCCGCCGACCATGACGGTCAGCACGCCGTTCTCGGCGCCAGCCTGGCCGCCGGACACCGGCGCGTCGAGGAAGGAGAAACCCGCCTTGCGCGCGGCTTCGTCAAGCTCACGCGCGACCTCGGCCGAGGCGGTGGTGTTGTCGATGAAGATGGCGCCTTTCTTCATCGCGGCGAAGGCGCCGTTCGCACCGGTGGTGACCGAACGCAGATCATCGTCATTGCCGACGCAGGAGAAGACGAAGTCCTTGCCTTCGGCCGCTTCGGCCGGCGTCAGCGCCAGTTTGCCGCCATGCCGGGCCACCCACTGCTCGGCTTTTGCCTTGGTGCGGTTGTAGACGGTGACGTCATGGCCACCCTTGTTCCTGAGGTGCCCGGCCATCGGATAGCCCATGACGCCAAGACCGAGAAATGCCACCGATGCCATGAGCTACCTTTCGCAAACGAAATTTCAGTTGCGGAAGCTCTAGGCCTTGCGGCGAATTCGTCAAGGCGCGGGGAGCCGCATCGACTGGCCCAGGCCCACGCGGTTTCGGCCTAGCGGTGCAGGTGGACAGTGATGCGCCGCTCGATCCATTCGACGCCGTGGCGCAGGATCTCGACCATCACCAGATAGACGATCGCCACCCAGATATAGGCCTGGATGTCGAAGGATTTTGCGTAGGCGAGCTTGGCGTTGCCCATCAGGTCGTAGACCGTGATGATGGCGACGATCGCCGAAGCCTTGATCATCAGAATGAGTTCGTTGCCGTAGGGCCTGAGCGCGACGATGATCGCCTGTGGCAGGACGACTTTGCGCAACGTCTGCAATTTGTGCAGGCCGAGCGAGGCCGCACCTTCCCATTGGCCGCGCGGCACGCTTTCGATAGCGCCGCGCAGGATTTCGGCCTGATAGGCGGCGGTGTTGAGCGAGAACGCAAAGACGCCGCAATAGAAAGCTTCGCGGAAGAACCACCACAGCCCGACCGTCTCAAGCTCCGGCCGGAACGAGCCTACGCCGTAATAGACCAGGTAGGTCTGCACGAGCAGCGGCGTGCCGCGGAAGAAGTAGACATAGCAATAGGCAAGCCCGGACAGGATCCTGTTCTTCGACATGCGGCCGTAGGCGACGGGAAACGACAGGATGGCACCAAGGACCATCGAGATGGCGACCAGCGACAGCGTGGTGCCCAAGCCTTGAAGATAGGCTGGCGCGTATCTGGCGAAGAACGCGGCGTTCCATGCGTAGACCAGATAGGCAACGATGCCGACGCCGAACAGAATCCAGATGCCGACCAGCGCGGAGCCAAGGATGCGGGCTCGCGGCCAGCCGCGCGCTTGCGGCGGCGGCTTGTCGATGGCGATAGCCTGGCTGACGCTCATCGCGCCTCCCTCCGTCCGAGGTGGCGCAGGATGTAGCTCGTGGCGATCGACGACAGGACGGCCAGCGCCAGGAAGATCAACGCCGCAACGCTGTAGAACAGGAAGGAATGTTTGGTGACGCGCGCCGCGACGCCGGATTGGCGCAAGGTTTCGGCCAGATTGACCACCGAGACCAGCGAGGTGTCCTTGAGCAGGCTCAGCCAGCAATTCTCCAGGCCCGGAAAAGCGATGCGTATCAGCTGCGGCAGGACGACGAGCCGCATCGTCTGCCATTTCGACAGGCCAATGGCGTAACCGCCCTCATACTGGCCTTTCGGAATGGCACGAAACGCGGAGAGAAAGACCTCGCTGGCGTAGGAGGAGAAGATCAACGACAGCACGATCATGCCGGCGATGAAGCTGTTGACGTCGATCGTCGCGTCGGGATTGAACAGCCGCACGACATATTGCAGGAGAAGCGGCATGCCAAAGAAGAACAGGAACAGTGTCACCAGTTCGGGCAGACCGCGAAAGACGGTGGTGTAGATATTGCCGGCCAGGCGCAGCGACGGCTCTTCATGCTGCTTGGCGAAGGCGACGAAAAAGCCGATCACCAGGCCAATCGGCAGTGTGGCAAGCGCCAGCGCAATGGTGACCAGAACGCCAGACGCAATGTCGTCACTCCAGCCATCCGGTCCCCAGCTGAGAAGTGTCCAAATGCTTTGGGCCGGCATTGACGGGTCGTGTCTCCGTGGCGATCTCGGAAGGATTTAAGGGCGGCAAGGGATGCCTCACCGCCCTTGGCTTGTCGATCAGGATTCGGCGCCGTAGACGTCGAACTTGAAGTATTTGTCGTTGATTTCCTTGTACTTTCCGTTCTTGCGGATGGCGTCGATCGCGGCATTGAGCTTGTTGACCAGATCGGTCTCGCCCTTGCGCACGGCGATGCCGGCGCCCGGTCCGAAGATATCGACCGGCTGCGGCGAAGGCTGACCGAGGATCTTGCAGCAGGCGCCGTCCGGCGAATCCAGCCACTGCTGCAACACGACGATGTCGTCCTCGATGGCGTCGAGACGGCCATTGGCGAGGTCGGCCTGTTCCTCGGGGCTGCTCGGATAGCCCTTGATGGTGCTGTCGGTGTAGGTCTTCGAAGCATAGTTGTAATGCGTGGTCGTGGTGGCGACGCCGATGTTCTTGCCGGCGAGGTCTTCCTTGGTCACGCCCTTGAGCGGCGAATCCTTCGGCACGGCGATGGCCGACGGGGTGTTGTAGTATTTGTGGGTGAAGTCGACCTTCTCGGCGCGCTCGGGCGTGATCGACATCGAGGCGACGATGGCGTCGAACTTGCCGGCCTGGAGCGCCGGGATGATGCCGTCCCAATCCTGCGCGACGAAGGTGCACTTCACCTTCATCTCGTCGCAGAGCGCCTTGGCGATATCGATGTCGAAGCCGACCAACTGGCCGTCCGAGGTCAGGTTGTTGAAGGGCGGATACGCGCCTTCGGTGCCGATCCTCAGGGTCTTTTCCTGAGCCTGGGCGACGCCAAGTGTCAGCAGCGCGGCCGAAGCGGCAAGCGCGATACGCAGTGCAATACGCATGATAATCCTCTCATATTGTCATGGCCGCTGTCCCGTGCGGCTCTTGTGGGCGGAGCTTCTTTACCGCCCGCTGAGGCAGATACTCCCACTCTTTCCAAGAAAAAAGCAACTGCAAATCAACGCCAAACGACAATCAGGATGTACCGCTGCGTTACTTGGTTTGAGCCACGAGACCTGTGCTGCGCTCGACAAAGTCGGCTATCGATTTCGTGTCATCGAGATCGAAAACCGGCAACGTTTCGCCTTCGACTGTAAAGTCGGCGGCAATGGCGACAATGTTGGGATCATTGGCCGAAAGCGGCGTCCGGTCCTTGGCTTCGAGCCGCCTTGCCTCGATCTTCTTATGCGCTTGGCGCTTATAGCCTTCGACCAGCACGATATCCGAGGGCGTCAGGCGCGCCAGGATGTCGTCCAGCGTCGGTTCGTTCTCTCCGCGCAATTCGTGCATCAGCGCCCAGCGCCGGCCGGAGACGATCGCGACCTCGGTGGCGCCCGCCTGCCGATGACGGAAGCTGTCGGCGCCCGGCTTGTCGATGTCGAAGTCATGGTGGGCGTGCTTCACGGTCGAAACCGTCCAGCCGCGCGCCACCAGTTCGGTGACCAGCTTTTCCGTCAGGGTCGTCTTGCCGGAGTTCTTCCAGCCGGTGATGCCGAATACGCGTCTCATGGTCCGAGGCTTTGCAACAGACGCTCCGCCGCCGCAAGGTCGTCCGGCGTATTGACGTTGAAGAACGGATCGATCTTCTGGTTGCCGGCCTCGATCATGGGGAATTCGACCTCGACATAGCCTTGGCGCTGCATGAAGTCCGAAACCCGCCGGTTGTCCTCGTCGACCATGTAATGACGCAAGGCGTCGCGCAGGCCGAGCGGCCAAAGCGCGAAGGTCGGATGCCATCTGCCGCCCGAGCTGGCGACGGCGATCGCGCCAGGCCGGTCGTGAACTGCCGCGACCAGGCGCTCGACGAGGTCGCCGGGGAAGAACGGCGTGTCGCCGGCGGCGCTCATCAGCCACCGGCAGCTCGTTTGCGTCGTCGCCCATTCGAGGCCGGTGAGAATGCCAGCCAGCGGCCCGGCATGGCCCGGCACCGTATCCTCCAGCACCGGCAGGTCCAGGGCGGCAAACCGCGCCGGATCGCCGTTCGCGTTGAGCCCCAGGGTCGCGACCTGCGACTTCAATCGGCGGGCGACATGATCGATCAATCTGTCATCACCAAGCGAAAGCAACGGCTTGTCGCCGCCGCCCATCCGGCGCGACTGGCCTCCCGCCAGAATGATCCCCGCAACATGTCGGTCCATCGGCCTATATGCCGTCCGGCGCCATGTCGGGTCCAGCGCTTTCAGCGGCGGGTTGCTGCTTGCCGACGACGCGCTCGCGGTAGAGCGCATAGAGGCCGGAGCCGATGATGATGACTGCGCCGACGATCATGGGCAGGTCTGGGACGTCGCCGAAGATGACGAGGCCGAGCAGGATCGACCAGAGCAGGGCGGTGTAGCGGTAGGGTGCGATGAAGGAGATGTCGCCCGAGCGCATCGCCATGATGATGAACTGATAGCCGATGAGCACCAGCACCGCCGCCAATGCCAACAGAGCTGTCGCCTTGCCGCTCATCGGCGTCCAGCCGCCCATCGGTGACAAAAGCAGCGCACCAAGGACCGTCATGGCAAGCGCGGTCGCCGTCGACACCAGCATGGTCGGGATCGCCTCGGGGATGCGCTTGGTGGAGAGGTCGCGCACGGCGCAGCAGGCGACGCTGGCCAATGCCACCAGCGAATAGACACTGAACCCTTCGAAACCCGGCCGCACGATGATGAGCACGCCGACGAAACCGGCGGCAATGGCGGTCCAGCGTCGCCAGCCGACGCTTTCGCCGAAGACCAATGCCGCGCCCATGGTGACCGCCAGCGGCAAGGCCTGCATGACGGCCGAGACATTGCCGATCGGCAGATGCGCAAGCGCGATGAGGAACGACACGGTGGCGCCCGCTTCGCCGGCGACGCGCATGGCCACCATCGGCTGCAGCATGGCGGCCGGATTGGCAAGCGCGCCGCGCCGCCAGGCCAGCAGACCGACGAAGAAGGATGCGAAGGCGCCGCGCACCAGCATGACCTGCGCCATGTTCATCGATTCGGAAGAGAATTTGGTGATCGCGTCGTTCAAGGTGAAGCCGACCATGGCCACGATCATGAACAGCGCGCCGCGCAGATTTGGCGAGAGAGGCAAAGGCGTTTCCGGATCCTATTTTAATTCAGCCGTCTAGCAGGCAGCCGGAAAACAGCAACGGCAAAGAAATGGGCCACGAATTTCTGCGTGGCCCATGAGATCGATCTGCCGAGCTCTGGAAGGCTTACTTCGGCGTCAGGACTTCGGTGCCGTTCCCGTTCTGGCCGGCAATGGTCCACAGCCCGTGCAGGGAGCCGTCCTTCTCGATCTTGTAAACGACGAGACCGATCTCCTTGCCCATCGCATAGCCGGCGGAAAATGCATTGTCGTTACGCATGCAGATGCCGTCCGAGGTCGAGCCGCCGGTTTCCCAGTGGATCGTGCAGGTCGTGTCGCTGGTCAGCGTGATGGTTGCCTCGCCGCCGTATTTCGAGCCGTCGAAATTGGTGCCGGCAACGTTGTAGGTGCCGCCGATCGACTGAGCCGCGGCCGATACGGAAGCAACCCCGAGCATTGCAAGTGAAAGCATGAATGTGCGCATGTGCACTCCCCCTAGCGCGAAAAACGCGCCGCGAAGGCTAGGCCGGAAAAGCTTGGCGGTAAATCGGCGGGAAGGTAACGCGGGCGCTTTATTTTCAGGGGAGCCGGCTGGCCTCAGGGGCCGCGCAGGCTGTTGGCGATGGCGCCGACCAGCGGGTCGTATTTAGCCTTGAGCGCGGCGGGATACTCGATCCAGACGGTACGTATGACGTCGTCCTTCCCGAACAGGCGCCGCTTGTAGAAGATCCTGCCGTCCCTGGTGCCGGAAAGCAGCCCAGTTCTTGCCGGTCTTGCTGTAGGTGATCTTGTAACCCGGTTCGGTGCTGGCTTTCTCCTGGGCGACGAAACCTTGCGGCGTGTCGTTGTCGACATTGTAGATGCCGGAACAGGTCAGGCTGGCGCGGTCGGCGCTAAGCCATTGCTGCCCGTCGCCATTTTCCGGCTCGGGCATCGGCTTGTCGAAGATTTCGTCGGGGAATGTGCATGACTGGCCGAACCGCGCATTCACGTAGGTGAACGGCTTGGCAATCCCGGCTGTCGTGACAATAGCAGACAAGGACAAAGCCATCGCCAGTGACAACCAGCCGATACGATGCAGATGTTGCATGATCCCCCCTTCGGTCGATGACCAGAAGAGATCATGCATCAATCAGTGGAAAAAATCAGCCGCCGGTGACGCTCATATGCCGCGACACCGAAGGGCGGCTGGTGCGGCGGTCGATGATGAAATCATGGCCCTTGGGCTTGCGGCCGATGGCCTCGTCGATGGCCTCGCCGAGCAGTTCGTTGCCTTCGGAGGCGCGCAGGGGCGCCCTGAGGTCGGCGGCGTCCTCCTGGCCGAGGCACATATAGAGCGTGCCGGTGCAGGTCAGCCGCACGCGGTTGCAACTTTCGCAGAAATTGTGCGTCATCGGCGTGATGAAGCCGAGCCGGCCGCCGGTCTCGGCGACATGGACATAGCGGGCGGGGCCGCCGGTCTTGAAAGGAATATCGGAAAGCGTGAACTGGCGTTCCAGCGACGCGCGCAGTATCGACAGCGGCAAATACTGATCGGTGCGGTCGGCCTCGATCTCGCCCATCGGCATCGTCTCGATGAGGGTGAGGTCCATGCCGCGGCCATGCGCCCAGCGCATCAGTTCGGGGATCTCGGCGTTGTTGAAGTCGCGCAGCGCAACCGCGTTGAGCTTGATCTTCAGCCCGGCCTTCTGCGCGGCGTCGATGCCTTCCATCACCTTGCCGAGATTGCCCCAGCGCGTGATCTGGTGGAATTTCCCGGCATCGAGCGTATCGAGCGAGACGTTGATGCGCTTGACGCCGCAATCGGCGAGCTCTGCGGCGAAGCGCGAAAGCTGCGAGCCATTGGTGGTCAGCGTCAGCTCTTCCAGGGCGCCGCTCGCGAGATGCCGCGACAGCTGGCGCACCAGATGCATGATGTTCTTGCGCACCAGCGGCTCGCCGCCGGTCAGCCGCAGCTTCTTCACGCCCTTTTCGATGAAAACGGTGCAGAGCCGGTCAAGCTCTTCCAACGACAGCAGATCCTTCTTCGGCAGGAAGGTCATGTCCTCGGCCATGCAATAGGTGCAGCGGAAATCGCAGCGGTCGGTGACCGACACGCGCAGATAGCTGATCGTGCGACCGAAGGGGTCGATCATGTCCATTTGCAAGCGTTTCCCATGGCCTGAGCGGCGTCGTTATATATAGCTATGTGATACGATCCAATGCCGCATTCAAGATAGAATGTCTCGATCTTTGGTAACATTCCCCGACCGACATCGCGTGTCGGCTGCTTCCTAATGATCCTTTTCGGATCGCGCGAAGCGGCGTAGGGAAGGGCGCAACCCAGACAGGACAGCCATGACCGCGCCAAAGGAACTCAGGGTCTCGAAGGACCGCAAGCTCTTGACCGTGACCTTCCCCGGCCACCAACCGTTCGAATTGCCGGCGGAGTTCCTGCGCGTGGCCTCGCCATCGGCGGAGGTGCAGGGCCATTCGCCGGAGCAGCGGGTGACGGTGCCCGGCAAGCGCAATGTCGCGATCCTCAAGATCGACCCGGTCGGCAATTATGCTGTGCGCATCACCTTCGACGATTTCCACGACACCGGCATCTTCACCTGGAACTATCTGCATACGCTCGGCCACGAAAAGGACGAGCGCTGGAACGCGTACCTTGCCGAGCTGGCCGAGAAGGGACTGAGCCGAGATCGCTAGCCTGGCGCATGGCATCCAATTTCGGCAGCCGGCTGTCGTCAAGGCGTCATGGACATGGAGTAGCGCCGGCAAAAGGTCAGGAGGCGAAAAAGATGTCGCTCATCACATCCGTCGAACAGCTCGAGGCCCTTTACGGGTTGCCGAGCGAGGCTTCGGTCGTCAAGGAGCTCGACCATGTGATTCCCGAATATGCCGCCTTCATCGAGGCGTCGCCCTTCGTGGCGCTGGCGACCAGCGGGCCGGAGGGACTCGATTGTTCGCCGCGTGGCGATCTCGGGGGCTTCGTACGCATCGTCGACGACAAGACACTGATGATGCCGGACAGGCGCGGCAACAACCGCGCCGATTCGCTGAAGAACATCATTCGCGATCCGCGCGTCGGGCTGCTCTTTCTGGTGCCGGGCTCGGGCACTACGCTGCGCGTCAACGGCCGCGCTCATATCACAACCGATGCCGGGCTTTGCGCGTCCTTCATGGTCGACGGCAAGCCGGCTCGCTCGGTCACCGTCATCGATGTCGACACGGTCTATTTCCAATGCGCCCGCGCTATCGTGCGCTCCGAACTGTGGAACCCGGCTAGGCATGTCGATCCGAAGTCGCTGCCGACGCCCGGCCAGATCCTCGAGGTCACCAGCCGCAAGAACATCGACGCCGCGGCCTATGACAGGGAATGGCCGGAGCGGGCGAAGAAAACCATGTGGTAATCGGAAGCCGGCTCAGGCTTCCTTCAGCACGTCGGCGATCTTGCGCATCTGCTCGCCGATCATGTCGCACTGCTCCGGCGTCGATTGGCTCATCGCCTTCTCGATCAGCGCCATGTGAACCTTCAGCGCCTTCATCAGCAGGGCTTCGCCCGCCTCGGTCAGGTTCAGCCGCAGCACCCGCTTGTCCTTCTCGTCGCCCTCGCGGCGAAGCAGGCCGCGCGCCTCGAGCTGCGGCAACAGCATGGTGATGTTGGAGCGGCCGACCAGCAGCTTGCGGGCAAGATCGTGCTGCGACATGCCTGGGTGGCGATAGAGGTTCATCAGCACGTCGAGTTGCGGCGGCTTGAGGTCGAGCGGGGCGAGCTTCACCGCCAGCGTGCGCTCCAGCACATGGCAGGCGCGCGCCACCGCAACCCAGTTGCGAAAGCGAGGATTGTCCCAGGGCAGCTCTTGTTTAATGTTCATGTTTGAACTATTATGTTCATGCTTGAACGAATGGATGGATCGCCAATATGGCATCATTTGGATTGAAGGTCATCCGCGGCGTCTTTGGCGCGGCCGAGCATGTCATGCCACGTCTCGGCGGCCGCGCCGCATTCGAATTGTTTTGCCGCACACCCAATGCCAGATCCTTGAGCGACGGTGAGCGTCGTGCTGTCGACCGCGCCTCGGACTTCATGGCCGAGGCGCGCCACCACCGGCTGAAGACCAGGACGGACTGCGTGGCGGTGCATGAATTCCGCCCGGAGCCGGGCAGGGAGTCTCGCGGAACGGTGCTCGTCATCCATGGCTGGCGTTCGCGCACCGAATATATGCGCGCCCTGATCGAAGGGTTTCGCGGCGCCGGCTACAAGGTCGTCTCGCTCGACCTGCCCGGGCATGGCCATTCGCTCGGCCGCCATCTCAACATGGTGACCGCCGTGGACGCGGCGCGGGTCGCCGGCGAATGGTTCGGGCCCTTTGCCGCGGTCGTCGGCCATTCCTTCGGCGGCGCGATTGCCGCCAATGCCGTCGCGGCATCGGTCAAGGGCATGCCGCCGCTTAAGGCGCAGAAACTGGTGCTGATTGCCGCGCCGAGCTCGCTGCCTGCAATCTTCGACGATTTCAGCGACATGATGAATGTCGGGCCGCGCTCCCGCGTCGCCATGGCGGATCGGGTAAAATATCTGTCGGGCCGGCCGCTCAGCGAATTCACCGGCGACCGCCAACTTGCGGAGGCGCCGGTGCCGACGCTGATCATCCACGCGCCGGACGATCGCGAAGTCCATGCCGACCATGCGAAGCGTTACGCGGGCGCCGGAGAGCATGTCCACCTGCATTGGGCCAATGGGCTTGGCCATCGCCGCATCCTCGCCGACAGGGAGGTCGTTGCGCGCGCGGTCGGTTTCGTGACCGGGCAACGCGAAACGACACTGCACTAGATCGTGATGGCGTTTCGTTGAATCGCCGTCACGATCTAACTTTTTGTTGGAGCATGATCTTTCCCCGAAACCGGTTCCCACTTTTCGGGATCATGCTCTAGGAGATTTGCGAGCCTGCGTTCGGTCCTGGGCCGCCGCCGCCAAGGCGTGGCTCTGTTCCCGCCAGCAGCCGCTGAATGTTGGCGCGGTGGCGCAAGATCACGTAGAGGCTGCCCGCGATCACCAGCAACCGATATGGCAATGGTTGCTCCAAGCCGCAGACAAGCGCGACCGCCGTCAGCGCCGCCAGCATCGAGCTCAGGGAAACGATCCGGAAAAGAGCGAGTGTGGCCGCAAATGCCGTGGCGGCACCCAATCCTACAGGCCATGACATCGCCAGCAGCACGCCAAGTCCCGTCGCGGCGGATTTTCCGCCGGTGAAATTCAGCCAGATCGACCGGCCGTGCCCCAGCAGCACGGCAAGTCCGGCCAGGCAAACGAGCCAGGGAGCCAAGGTCTGCAGTTCTAGCGCCATCGGTGGCGTGGCGGACGATATCGCGTAGCACCAGGGATAGAACCAGCGAACAAAGACGACCGCCGCCACGCCTTTCAGCACGTCGACAAGCAGAACCGCCAATGCCGGCCATTTGCCCAAGGTTCTGAGCACGTTGGTCGCGCCGGTGGATCTGGAGCCGTGCTCGCGTATGTCAATGCCCTTGAGAAGTTTGCCGGCCAGATAACCGGTGGGCGTGGAGCCGAGCAGATGGGCGACCGTCAATCCAACCGCACTTGCTATCCAAAAAACCATTGGGTCGATTGATCCCAGACGTTGCGGGAAACTGTGATCAGTCGGCCTTCTTTTTCCGCCCCGGCTCGACCGGCAGGCCAGCTGCCTTCCAGGCGGTGTAGCCGCCGAGGATGTGCTTGACCGGCGTCAGTCCCATGTCCTGCGCCGTCTTGGTGGCCAAAGCCGAGCGCCAGCCGCCGGCGCAGAAGAAGACGAAGGTCTTTCCGCTGGCGAAGAACGGCTTGTGATAGGGGCTTTCGGGATCGATCCAGAATTCCAGCATGCCGCGCGTCACGTGCTTGGCACCGGGGATATTGCCATCGCGCTCGACCTCGCGCGGATCGCGCAGATCGACGAAGATGGTGTCTTCGTCCTCCAGCAATCCGGCCGCTTCCTCGGGCGACACAACCTCGATCTCGGCATTCGCCTCGTCGAGCAGCTGGCGATAACCTTTCTTCACGGCAAATCCTCCGACTGCTCAAATTGCCCGGATTTCCAGCATAACGGCCGGAGCTTATCACGTCCGGGCCAGTTTCCGCCGATGTCTGGCGCAACGCCGCAAGCATGGCGCGAACCGAGGCAGGTCACACCGTCTCACAATGATGTGAAACTGTTCTGCAACACGGCTGCGAAAATTTATGAAAGCTTAACGAAATCGGTATGAATCGGTATAGTCACGTCATACATCCGCCATGCGGAGGGCGGGACCGTCCAGCGGCGCGGAACGGGAACCGGTTGCAACCGGTGCGGGTGAAGCATGAAAGTCCTCAGGAACAAGAAAACCCTCCTGCCGATCGCAATCGCAGCAACGCTCGCCTTCGGACAACAGCCGGCAAGCGCGCAAGGGCTGTTCGACATGCTGTTCGGCGGCGGTATCCGGCATAATCCGCAAGGTGAATTTCCGCCGCCGCCGAAGCCACGCAAGATACGGCCGGCAGAGCCCGACGGAGGCGGTGGTGTCAGGATCAGCAGCCCGACCTACAACACCTACAGGGCCGACAAGCTCGTTCGCGTCGATTTCAAGTCGCTGCTGCCGGCACCGCAGCCGGCGACCGCGCAGGATGCCGCCTTTGTGCCGTCCGTGACGGGCAACAGCTTCCGCGACGCCGTCGCAGGCTTGAGTGATTACGAGCTGTTTGCCGAGCCGGATATCGCCAAGGCACTGATCGCCTATTATTCGGCCAACCCGGATTTCATCTGGGTGAGCGACAACGTCCCCAACAGCCGAGCTCAGGATGCGGTGCGCGTCCTGGGCGAGGCGGCAAGCTACGGCCTGACGCCGGCCGACTATTCCGTCGACGTTCCGGCTGCCGCGACTGCCGCTACGCCCGAAGAGCGAACCAAGGAACTGGTCCGCTTCGAGATGGCGCTGTCGGCGCGCGTGCTGCGCTATGCGCAAGATGCCCAGAGTGGCCGCGTCTACCCCAACCGGATGACCGGTTACTACGATTTCCCGGCCAAGCCGTTCGATCTCGAAGGCGCGCTGAAGACGCTGGCGCATACCCAGGAGGTCCGCACCTATCTCGAATCGCGCCACCCGCAGAATGCCGAGTACCAGGCGCTGCGCGTCGAATTGGAAGCGCTCGAGGCGAGCGAGGAAAACGAGATCGTCGTCGATCCGAAGCTGTTGCTCAAGCCCGGCGAGAGCAGCCCGGAACTGCCGAAGTTGCTGACGCTTATTTCCCGCAATCTCGATGATGAGATGGGTGGCAACTATGGCGAGGTGCTCGCCAGGCTGGGCAAGAGCGAGCTCTACGATCCCGAACTGGTGCCGGTGATCAAGGCCGTGCAGCAGCGCGCCGGCATGAAGGGCGACGGCGTCATCGGCCCGCGCACCGTGGCCTCACTGGCCGGCGCCTCGAAGGCCGACAAGATCGAGAAGGTCAAGGTGGCGCTCGAGGAACTGCGCTGGATGCCGTCGGATCTCGGCAGCCCGCGCGTCTTCATCAACCAGCCGGCTTTTACCGCCAGCTATATCGACAATGGCGAGGAGAAGCTGAAGACCCGGGCGGTGATCGGCCGGGTCACCAACCAGACCGCCTTCTTCTACAACCAGATCAAGCAGGTCGACTTCCACCCCTATTGGGGTGTGCCGCAGTCGATCATCGTCAACGAGATGCTGCCGAGGCTGCGCAGCGACCCGGGCTATCTCGACCGCGCCGGCTATGAGGTGACGGATTCGCGCGGCAAGCGCATCCCGTCCTCGGCGGTCAATTGGGGTGCCTATGGCGCCAACATCCCCTTCAGCGTGCGGCAGCAGCCGAGCGAAGCGAATGCCTTGGGCGAATTGAAGATCCTGTTCCCCAACAAGCATGCCATCTACATGCACGACACGCCGCAGAAGTCGTTCTTCGCACGCGACATGCGCGCGCTCAGCCATGGCTGCGTGCGGTTGCAGGATCCGCGCGGCATGGCCGCCGCCGTGCTCGGCACCTCCGTCGACGATATCGCCGAGAAGCTGAAGCATGGGCATTCGACCGAGAATGTCACGCGTGTCATCCCGGTCTATGTCGCCTATTTCACCGCATGGCCAGACATGTCCGGCAAGGTCGAGTATTTCGACGACGTCTATGACCGCGATTCCAAGCTGATGCAGGCGCTCGACGCGACCGAAGCGGTGCGCACGCCGTCAAGCTGAGCGCTGTCTACTTTCAAGCAATTCCGGACGGAAGGCCACGGCGAAGCCACCGAACCCGACCGCTTCACACGTTTCTTGGAAGTGCCTTGATGAGCGGCCGGCGGAAGCCGGCGTCGCGCCCGGCGATAAGCCAGTAGACCAGCCCGGCCACGAGGCCGGCGGCGGCGATGATGCCCATGTCGGCCCAGCGTTCCGGATCATCGGCGGCGTCCGGCCAGATCAACATGAAACCGGCAGCCGCGGCGGCAGCGCCGAACAGCATGTGCAGCCAAAAGTTTCGCAACGAAAGGAACTCGGCGATCAGGGCGAAAACCAGCGTCTGCATTCCGGTCAGGATGATCGCCAGGAAGTAGACGAACATGCCGAGAGGCGGCACCACCAACACGGCGACTGGGGTGAACTCCATGAGCTCGAAGTAGCCCGGCGCGTTGGGCAGCGAGCTCAGTATCGCGTAGATCACCACCACTGCGATCAACCCGACAAGCACCGCGACCAGATAGCCGACAAGCACCATCAGGATGCGCTTCAGGACGTAGCCGATCATTGCCATGCACCCCCGTGCCCGCAATCATGGCGGGCAGTCAGCCACCAAAGTTGTGACGATGCAAGGGCGGTTTGTCGCGCTGGCTCCGCGCGGCGCCAAGGTCTTCAAGCGCCACCACACAGATGCTGGGAATCGGGCAGGGCCCATGCGCCTTTGGCGGCGAGGTCGACGGCGTAGTAGACCATGCCGCGCAGGTCGTCTTTCGGGCAGTCGCGCGGGATAGCGATCAGGCATATGACGACCGGATCGCCGACCTTGGAACTCGCCAGTCCCGGTTCGCGGTCATAGGAGACCGCCGTGCCGCCGTTGGTAAATCTCGCCGCGCTGCCGGCTTCCGGGCTGGCGCTTTCCAGCGGGTCGTCACCCAGCCTCGTCGTCATCGCCGCGATATGGGTGAAGCCGCATTTGCCGATCGATACGGGCAAGAGCTGATCGGTTGGCTTCAGCGTCCTCGCCGCAAGGTCGAGCGCCTTCTTGCCGATGAGCGCGATGTTGTAGTCCTGCACCCATTGCGGCGCATTGCCGTAAGTCTGCAGCGCATTGTTCTGCGCGCTGACGATGCAGGCTGCGTCCGTCTTGCAGGCATTCCGATCGGCGACCAGTTTCCTGGCGATCCCGCGTTTGTCGCCGCCGAAGGCTGGTTCAAAACCGGCATAGGCCTTGGTGACCAAAGCATCGATGGCCGACATTTGTGGGTCGGCGCAGATCGCTTTCTCGGCTGGCAACTGCGCCTTTCGGCAATCGAAAGAGGGGCTATCCGCGAGCGCCTGGCCCGTCCCAAGCATCGATGCGCTTACCAGCAGGGCGTGAGCGCAGATGTGAAGCCGCATGTCTGTCCTCCGGTCCGGCCTGTTTCGACGAGCAAATCTATGCCGAACGCAGGCCTTGCGGAATGGCGGAGGCAACCGAACGAGGCTATTTGGGTTCGCCGGTCACGGGATCGTAGGTGATTTGGACCTTGGCCTTGTCCGTGGTGTAGTAAGTAACGGTGTAGCCGTCGCTGTCCCAATCGACCTCCTTTACGTAGCGGAAGTCGGTGCGGTGCTCGACCTTGGCGACAATCTCGGACAGTTTCTTTGCATTTTGCGGCGGCAGCGGCTGGTCGTCTGCTGCGAAGGCTTGTCCACTGACAAGCAGGAAAGCGATACAGGTTGCTAAAACAACAGTGCGCATGAGAGCCCTCAAATCTCGTCGGCGTAAGTGCCGTCAGAAACTCGCACGCAGGCGGGTTGGTTCCGCAGCGCCGCAATAGCGGGTTTTTGCAGCGCATGCCTCGATGCGACCGATCCTTGCCGGCGAAAACAGGGTCAGTATTGTTCGGCGGAGAAAATATAATAATTTCAAATGGTAAAGTCGCGGTTCGGATGTGTCTCCTGACGTAACGAACGACTAACCATGCGCCGGACGGTGAATTCGTCATATTAGCCGTTCGTGGTAGAGCTTTCGGCAAGACCCTGATAGAATTCCGGTCATAACAGGGTGGCAACAGTGCGCCGGGCCTGCCGAGGATTTCCGTCGGCAGACGGCGACGCGTTTTTTTGAGCGCAGGTCACCTGTTCTGGACTGAAACGGGGACTGGGGGCTCGATCATGGCTGAACGGAATTATACCCGTCAGCTTGCGACAATCATTTCGATCGACGCCGTGGGATTCTCGAGGCTTATGGGCATCGACGACGAGTCGGCTGTCGCCGCCTTCGAGGAAAGGCGCGACATCATCGCTGGCAGTTGCGGCGCATTTGGCGGGCGCACGTTCGGCGATGCCGGCGACAGCATCATGGCCGAATTCGGCAACCCGATCGAAGCGTTGCGCGCGGCCTTCGATTTCCAGGCCCGGATCGTGGCGCTGAATACGGCAGTCGCCGAGGACATGCGCATGCCGTTTCGCGCCGGGATCAACACCGGCGACGTCATCGTCCGGGAGGGCCGTCTTTACGGCGACGACGTCAATATCGCAGCCCGCCTTCAGGAATTCGCGCCGCATGACGGCGTCGCCATCTCGGCGACGACGTGGCATCACGTGAAGGACAAGACGGCGGCGGTCTTCACCGATCTCGGCGAGTTCAGCCTGAAGAACATTGCCCTGCCGGTGCAGGTCCTGATCGCCGGTCGCGGCGGCAACGGCCCTGTCGCGACGGCGTCCTTCGCTTCCATTCCCACCACGCCCAGTCATTCCAGGCCGATCGCCAAGGGGCCCCCGGCAATCGCCGTGCTGCCGTTCCAGGGCAACGGAAGCGAACCCGATGTCGGCTATATGGCCGACGGTATCGCCGAGGACATCATCTACGGTCTTTCCAACACGCGCTGGCTCTCTGTCATCGCCAAGGGCTCGAGCTTCCAGTTTCGCGACGACAGCCTCGGCACGAGGCTCATCGGCAACGCGCTGGGCGCCCGCTACATCGTCAGCGGTACGCTGGCGCGCTCCGACAGGCAGATTCGTCTCAACGCGTCGCTCACCGACACCTCGAACGGGCGCCTGGTCTGGTCGCAACGCTTCGACCGCGACCTCGTCGATATCTTCAGCCTGCGCGACCAGATTGGCAGCGAGATCGTTTCCATCCTCGACAAGGAGGTCGACCGCGCCGAGCAGGCACGCACGTTCCAGGTGCCGTGGGAAAGCCTCGAAACCTGGCAGTTGGTCAGGCGCGGCCGTTGGCACATGAACAGGCGGACACGTCGCGATACCGAAATCGCGCTCGACTTCTTCGACAAGGCCTACCAGGAAGATCCGAACTCGAGCGCCGTGCTCAATGAGCTCGCATGGTGGTATTTCTGGCGGGCCTGGCTGCGTTTCGGCGACAGCGACGATCTGGAGAAAGTCGAGACGCTTGCGCGCAAGGCGCTTCTGATGGACAGCCTCGATGCGCGCCCGCATGCCTATCTCGGCGCGGCCGACATCATGCGCGGCCTTCCGGCGTTGGCGGCCGAGCATCTTGCCGAAGCGATCCACATCAATCCGAGCTTCGCCTTCGCCCGCTCGGCCATGGGCAGCGCGTATCTTCTGCTTGGCGATGCGACCGGCGCGATACCGTTCTTCCTCGATACCGAGCGGTTGAGCCCGTTCGACCTCTATCGCTTCCACAATCTGGGGGAACTGGCCGCGGCCTATTGCTTCGTCGAGGACTGGGAGGCCGCGATCGCCAACGCCGAGCGCTCGCTCAACCTGTCGCCAAGTTACTTCTATGCGAGGTTCCTGAAGATAGGCGCCCTGATGAGAAGCGGGCGGCGCGACGAGGCGGCGCATGAGCTTGCGATTTTCATGACCAGGCATCCCGATTTTTCCGAGCAGAGGATACGTTGGATACCGTTCGTGGACCCGGCCAAGAACAATTTCCTGATCGGCAATTTCGATCGGGCCAAGTCCGCCGCATGATCGCCGGGGCCGACAACAAATGACTGTGATCGAATTCACATACGCCGGACCGATGCAAACCTAGGCCAGACAATGCCGGCATCGCATTGACGTGGATAGCCGGGGGGCTTGAACGCGATGATCACTTTGAAGTACTTCGCCGCCGTCCGCGCCGCTCAGAAGAGCCAGCGTCCGCTCGCCGAAATGCCACCGTTCGACATCAATCGGCTGCGTTCCAAGAGCGGCTTTGCTTCCCGCATCGTCGGTTTTCTTCTTGGCGATCCGCGCTGGCTGCTGGCGCTGCTGCGCCGTTTCTGGCCGAATCTCGGCTTCGGCAATTTCCTGCTCGTTACCAAGGGCGCGGATGTTCGCGACATATTGGAGCGGGGCGACGAGTTCGAAACGCCTTACGGCCCGGAAATGGCCGAACTCGCCCGCGGCTCGAATTTCATTCTCGGCATGCAGGACGGCGCCGCGTACCGGCAGATGAAATCGGCGGTGCTGAGCGCTTTCCCGCCGGCGGAGGTCGAAGCCGCCGTCAGGCCGATCGCCGAGCGCCATTCGCACGACATCATGACCCGCGCCAGTCCCGGCTTCGATGCCATCACCGGATTGATGAAGATCTTGCCGGTGCGTATCTGTCGCGATTATTTCGGCCTTGAGATCGACGACGAAACCGAGTTTGCCGACTGGTCGATCTCGCTCAGCGCGCTGTTCTTTTCGGACCCGACGGCAAATCCCGCCACGCGTCAGCTTGCCGTGGTCGGCGGCGATCGGCTGATCAAAATCATAGACCGTTCGATTGCCGCGATCAGGGAAAGAGCGGGCAAGGACGACCGGCCGCTTGCCCGCCTCGTCGCGCTGATGGACCAAGGGCGCCTGTCGTTGCCCGACATTCATTCCATCATGCTCGGCATGGTCGCAGGCTTTGTGCCGACCAATGTGCTTGCCGGCAGCAATTGCCTGGATGTGATCCTGTCGCGATCCGATGCGCGGCGGGCCGTGGATGAGGCCATCGCGGCCGGCGATACCGGCAAACTCGACCGGGCGATCATGGAAGCCATGCGGTTCAAACCGATCTGGATCGGGCCATGGCGCTATACCAGACGTGACGCAATCATCGGCAAGGGCACGCGCCGCGAGCGGCTGGTCAAGGCCGGAACGGTGGTCATGCCGGCGACGCTTTCGGCGATGTTCGATCCGGAGATCGTGCAGCGGCCGAACGAGTTCGATACGTCGCGCCCGCATCGCGACTACATGGTTTTCGGCTACGGCATCCATTTGTGCATCGGCGCCGAAATCGCCCGCATCCAGATCGGCGAATGCATCCGCGCCCTGTTCAGCAAGCCGAAGCTTGGCCGCGTTCGGGGCAGGGCCGGCAAGATGGCCAATGTCGGCGCCTATCCGGCAAGCCTCAAGGTCGATTTCGAGCGTTCGCCGCTTTGCCGTACCGCCGACCAGTCGATGGTGACGGTTGTCTGCCCGATCATCCGCTCCATGCCGCTCGATGCGGTGCGCGACAAGGTCGCGGATCTCGGCAATCCCGCGATCGGCGAGCTGCGCGGCGCGCTCGACAAGGTAGGCACCATACATTTCACCAGCCTGGCCGTCGCTCCTACCGGCAGGGACGGAAAAACGGGGACCGAGGCCGGCGCGCTGGTGTTCGAAATCTCCGGCGACGGCAGCACCGACGATGTCATAACCGCGATCGCGCAATCGATCGGGCACTGGCTGCGGCCGATCTTCAGGGATGTCTGCGGCCTGCCGGACGGCGGCTCGCTGGAGGATTTCCTGAAGAGGAACCACATAGAGATATCGCCGTCCTTCGGCAGCGCCGCGGGGCTGGTCTTCTCCGGCACGCCCGGCCATTCCGTACGCCGCATTCTTGCCGAGGCACGGCTCGCCGACAGCGTGCGCGAGATCGCCGAAAAGCCGCGCGCGGGCGCCGGCAATGCGATGGATGTGCTCGCCGAGGCGCGCCGCCATGTCCGCTGCCTCGGGCAATTCGGCTGGGCGTTCGAGCCCGCCGAAAGCCTGCTGGAAAGACCGCCGGGGCACTGGTCGCGCGCGCTGACGACGACGCTGCTGACGCCGGCGATGTTCGTCACTGTCGCGATCGTCGTTCTAGCCTTTTGGCGCATGACCTATGTGCTGGTGTTCGGGAACCCGCATGGCGTCACCTTTGCCAACATCGCCATCGCCGGCGCCGCGCTTCTGCTTACGGTGCTCGGTCTGCTGGCTATTCTGGCTCTGTTCGTGGTCCTTTGCTTCCTGGCGTTGCGGCGGCTGGAGGACAAGGACCGGCCGGCGAACACGCCCGTCGACATCGGCGCGCTGGAAAAGATCCTCGCCAATGAGGACCACTGCGCGCAGAACAACCTGACGGCGATCTCGACGATGAAGCCGGGCATCTTGCGGCGGCTGGCGCTGCGGCTCTCCTTCTATCTGATCTCGATATCGGCGCAGAAAGTGTTCCGGCCGGGCTTCCTCGCCACCATCAACACCATTCATTTCGCCCGCTGGGTGCTGCTGCCCGGCACCGACAGGCTGATGTTCTTCTCCAATTACGGTGGCAGCTGGGAAAGTTATCTGGAGGATTTCATTGCCAAGGCCTCAGCCGGTCTGACCGGCGTTTGGAGCAACACCGAAGGCTATCCGCGCACGCGCTGGCTGTTCCTGGACGGCGCGCGCGACGGCGATCGTTTCAAGCGCTGGGCGCGGCGCCAGCAGGTGCCGACGCTGTTCTGGTACAGCGCCTATCCGCACCTCAACACACCGCGCATCCGCATCAACTCCAGGATCAGGCGCGGCATCGCATCGGCCACCGGCAACGAGGCGCGCGACTGGCTGAGCCTGTTCGGTTCGCTGCCGCGCCCGCAAGCACGGCCGGCGGACGCGACCAGCCTGCCTGAACCGGCATCCGCGCCGCTCGAAGAGCTGGAATCCGGAGAAATCCAATCCATCTTCTTCGGACCCTTCGGCGCGCTCGGCCACGCGCATATGCTTGCGATCCAGGTGCCGGAAGGGTTGCCGGCAACGAAGCGCAAGGCGTGGCTCGATTCCGTCATCGACAGAACCAGTTTCGGCGACGGCGTGCCGGCCGGCCGCGCCATGACCGTGGCGTTCGGCCCCAACGGGCTGCGCCGGCTCGGACTGGAAGGTGGCGTCGACGACGAGCCGTTGGACACGTTTCCTGTCGCCTTCCGGCAAGGCATGGGAACGCCCGAGCGCAGCCGCATTCTCAACGACACCGGTCCCGACGCACCCGACAAATGGCAGTGGGGGTCGTCCGCCAAGCCCGTCGACGTCGTCATCGTCTGCTATGCCGGGACGCCGGCGGCGTTGAAGGCAGAAATCGCGGCCATGAAGCGACAGACGACAGGCGCAGGGATGTCCGTGGCCGCCGAACTGCCGCTGATGGTGCGACGCGACGGCAAGCGGGCGGTCGAGCATTTCGGCTTCGTCGACGGCGTCTCGCAACCGATCGTCCGGGGCACGCAGCGCGCCGCCAAAGGAGCGGCGCCCATGCATCTGCTGGCGCCCGGCGAGTTCCTGTTCGGCTATCGCGACGAGCATGGCTTCTATCCGGCTTCGCCGTCGGTGGAGGCGGCGCTGGATCGCACCGGCATCCTGTCGCAGGTGCGGCGCAACCGTCAGATACCGGGGCAACCACCTCCGCCGCGCGATTTCGGCCGCAACGGCACCTTCCTCGTCGTGCGCCAATTCGAGCAGCATGTCGAATTGTTCGACGATTATTGCAGGAAAGCCGCGACGCAGGCTGCCGATGAGACCGGCGACCCCGCCATCGATCAGCGCTGGGTGGCGGCAAAGATGCTCGGCCGCTGGCAGGACGGCAGCTCGCTGGTGCGCAATCCGAATGGTCGCCCGGGCCGCGGCATCGACAATGATTTCGCGCTCGGCGCCGAGGACCCGCAAGGACATGCCTGTCCGCTCGGCTCGCACATACGCCGGTCCAACCCGCGCGATTCGCTCGGCGAGGACCGCGAGACGCAGATCAGGATCGGCAAGCGCCACCGCATCCTGCGCGTCGGCCGCACCTACGAGAAGAAGGACAGGGGCGGAAAGACCGAGAAGGGCCTGCTCTTCATGTGCCTCAACGCGGATATCGAACGTCAATACGAGTTCATCCAGCAGACCTGGGTCTCGTCGAACTCGTTCCAGGGCCTTGTCGGCGAGACGGATCCGACGATCGGCGCACGGGGCGGCGGCGGCCGGTTCTCGATCCCTTCCTGGGAAAAGGTCACCGTGCTCAAGGAGGTGCCGCAGTTCGTCACGACAAAGGGCGGCGGCTATTTCTTCATGCCAAGCCGCTCGGCAATGCGCTATCTGATCTCGCGGCTCTGACCGGGTGCGGCGAATCGACGGAGCTGTGGCGAAGTCGCCGAGCCTGATTGCTCAGTCGTCGTCCTGGGAATCGGCGATGTGGTTCAGCGCTGCGGCGTTGGTGATGCGCAAGCCACCGCGCTTGATGGCGATCATCTGCCGGCTGCGCCAGTCGTTCAGCGTCTTGTTGACGGATTCGCGCGTCGCGCCGAGGAATTCGCCGAGCTCCGACTGCGAAATCGGAATCCAGCCGGCAGTGTCCGCCATGACGCCGCTCAGGAACACCAGCCGCTTTGCCAGCCTGGCCTCGATGCCGAAAAAGGCCTGGTCGCCCAGCTCGCCGCTGACCCAGCGCAGCCGCGTGCACAGCAATTCGATCATCGCGCGGGCCAGGGGCGGGTTTTTCTCAATGCGGTCAAAGAGTTGCGTCCGGCTCAGCGAAACCAGCTCGCAGGGGGTGAGGCAGATGGCGGTCGCCGTGCGCGGGCGCCCGTCCAGCGCCCCGATCTCTCCTACGAGGCTGCGCGACAGCTCGATATTGGCCACCAGCTTTTGCCCACCGGGCGAATAGATCGAAATCTCGACGGTGCCGCTCATCACGCCATAGATGCGGTCGGACGCATCCTCCTGGACGAACAAATGCTGGCCGGCCGCATAGCGCTCCAGCTTGCAGCCGCCGAACAGCAGGTCGAACTGGCGCGGGTCGATGCGCGCCAGGCGCGGCAGGTTCCTGTCGTCCGCGCCATTTGTAGCCATGATACGATTCCGCCTCTCGTTAGACGGAAATTGTAGGATAAGTGCGTGCTCGATCAAAGCGTCGTCTCCTTCTGTGGTGGCTTGCCGAATTCTCGGGGTGACGGACGGAAGACCAAAGTCACGCCTGACACGCCGAAATCGGATAAGCCGGCAAACTGTAAGGAGACCGGGCGCACTGGCGGTTGCGGGCCGATCCTTGGAAACGCCGTCCGCGCGCTTGGGTGGGAGGTGCCCATGCGCGCAGACAGCAAACCGGAAAATGGCTAGGTGCTCGAAATTTCCTCGATAACCGCATCCAAATCGCAATCCGGCAGCAGCTGCGGACGCCGCAGTCAGCTAGCGCCGCCGATGCCGCCGTTGCAACATCCGAGCGCAAGCCCTGTCCGAAGTATGTGAAGGTGCTCACAGATATGCGCGCCGGGCGGACCGATGGTTATTTTGGAATGCATGGTTCACGCTTGGATCAATCTTTGCCTTGCAGCCGGCATGATTGCCTAGTCGGCAAAGAGATCAGTCGAAGCGTGGTTGGAACCTTGGCTTGACTGTAGCGGACGGTCGGCGCCATGGTTCATCTTGGGGGAGGGACGCCGTGGCAGCCGCGAAGGGACTCCTTGTAAAGGTTCGTGGCGACGGCGCGGGGCTCTCGGTGCGAGGCGGGCCGCCGCGGATTGGCGGGATCGAAGCCGAGCCGATCCTTACTCTCCCGCCTGGCGCTGTAAGCGCCGGTACGGCCGCGGCCGCGGACCGCGGCGCCACCTGGCTCCGCTTGGCCACGGATGCCGCCGAAGCAGACAATCCCTGGGACCAGGCTCACGATCTTGTCGCCCGGACTCCGGCGCTGGCCGCCGCAGGGAGCGAGGTGCTCGCGGTCGAGCCCGATATCATGCAGCAATGGGATTACAGGAATAGCGCCGGCGATCGCGGCATGGCGGCAAGCGCGGCTCCGACATGTACGTTCGACGACCAGGATCCGAGCGGTGGACAAGCGACGGTGTCAGGCCGGGTCGCATGGAATGCCGCGCCGGACTTCAGCCAGTTCAAGGCCGCGCGCGAAAGCGTCGGCGCCAAGCAGGCCAACATCACCATCGCCCATCTCGATACCGGTTTCGATCCCGCTCACGAAACCCTTCCAGCAGGACTTCTTACAGCGCAGCAGCGCAATTTCGTCGACGACGGGACCGGCCCGAACAACGCGACCGACCACGCTCCGGCCGGCACGCTGACCAGCAATCGCGGCCATGGAACCGGCACGCTCAGCCTGCTGGCCGGCAACAAGCTCGACGGCACGTCGCCGCACTGGCCGGGCTTCACCGACTTCGTCGGCGGCGCGCCACTGGCGAAGATCCTGCCGGTGCGCATCGCAGACTGGGTGGTGCGGCTGACCACCGGCACCATGGTGCAAGGCATCGACTATGCGCGCCAGCAGGGCGCGCAAGTATTGTCGATGAGCATGGGCGGCCTCGCCTCGCAGGCTCTGGTGGATGCCGTCAACCTTGCCTACGACCACGGCGTGGTCATGGTCACGGCGGCCGGCAACAATTTCACCATCACGCCGGGCAGCATCGTTTATCCCGCGCGCTACAACCGGGTGCTTGCGGCCTGCGGCGTGATGAGCGACGGGCGCGCCTATGCCGGGCTCGCCTTCGGCACCATGCAAGGCAATTACGGGCCGCCTTCGAAGATGAGCACGGCGCTGGGAGCCTACACACCGAACGTGCCCTGGGCCGAAATCGATTGCCGCAAGGTGGTCGACATGGACGGCAACGGCACCTCGGCCGCCACCCCCCAGGTCGCTGCCGCGGCCGCTCTGTGGCTGGCCGAGCATTGGGACGTGGTGAAGAATTATCCCCAGCCATGGATGCGGATCGAGGCGGTCCGCAAGGCGTTGTTCGCGAAGGCCTTGAAATCGACGGCCAAGATGAATGCGGCGGAGACGAAGGAGAAGATCGGGCAGGGCGTCTTGCGGGCCTTCGATGCGCTGGGCTTCCCGCCGCCGGCGGCGAACAGCCTGACGAAGCTCGCTCGAGCCACCTACACATGGAGTTGGCTCGACCTTTTGACCGGCGGGAACTCGTTGGCGGCGCTCCCGCCTGCGACGCTTCGGCAGCGAATGATGTTTGCGCTGGAATTGACGCAGATGGCGCAAGGTGCGGCGACAATCGAGCAGGCGATCGCCGACCCGGACGGCGATCCGGGCAATATTTCGGCCGCGGCCCGCAACCGCTATCTCGAAGCGGCGCTCGACCAGGGCAACCCGTCGAAGCCGCTGAAGGCGTTTCTGGAAGGTTTGCTCGGACGGCCGGGCGCCAGCGCGGCGGTTCCGGCGCCGGTCATGGGCCCCGCGCCGGCTATCAAGCGCAAGCCGCGGCCGCTGCCACCGCCGCAACGGCGCCTGCGCATCTACGCGCTCGATCCTTCGGTGGCGAAACGGCTCGATTCGGTTTCGGTCTATCAGGCGATGCTTTCCGTGCCCTGGGACGACGAACCGGCGACGGACAGGCCTTTGCTGCCGGGGCCGATCGGCGAATATCTCGAGGTGGTCGATGTCGACCCCGCGTCCGACCGCGTCTACGATCCGGTAGACCTCAACGACAAGGTGCTTCTGGCGCAGGACGGCCTGCCGCCTTCGGAGGGCAATCCGAAATTCCACCAGCAGATGGTCTACGCCGTCGCCATGACCACGATCGGCCATTTCGAGCGCGCTCTTGGCCGGCGGGCGTTGTGGGCGCCGCATTATGCCGAGGCTCCCGGCCGGACCGGCGACATGACTGTGAAGGCGCATTACGTGCCGCGCCTGCGCATCTATCCGCATGCGTTGCGCGCCGAGAATGCCTATTACAGCCCGGAAAAGAAGGCGCTGCTGTTCGGCTATTTCCCGGCGATCAGCAACGAGGGCGACGTCACCACGCCCGGAACGACGGTGTTTTCGTGCCTGTCCAGCGACATCGTCGCGCATGAGATGTCGCATGCGCTGCTCGACGGGCTGCACCGCCGCTTCCAGGAAGCGTCCAACCCGGACGTGCCGGCCTTCCACGAGGCCTTCGCCGACATCGTCGCGCTGTTCCAGCATTTCACGCTGAAGGAACTGGTCAGCTTCGAGATCGGCAAGGCGAGGGGCGAATTGTCGGCCGCCTCGCTGCTTTCCGGTATCGCCAAGCAGTTCGGCGAGGGCAGCGGCCGGGCCGGGCCGTTGCGCGAGTATGGCGGCGCCGGCATGGCCGATCTCGACTACGACAAGACCTTCGAGGCGCACGACCGCGGCTCGATCCTGGTTTTCGCCGTCTACCAGGCCTTCTTGGCGATCGCCGACCGGCGGACCGACGACCTGATCCAGCTTGCCACCGGCGGCTCCGGCATCCTGCCGGCCGGAACCTTGCATCCGAGCCTGGTCGAACGCCTGACCGACGAGGTCGCCAAGACCGCCAGGCAGATGCTGACCATGTGCATCCGCGCGCTCGACTATTGCCCTTCCGTCGACATCACCTTCGGCGAATATCTGCGCGCGCTGATCACCGCCGACCGCGACGCCTATCCGGACGATCCGCTGCACTACCGCCTGGCTTTCCTGGAATCGTTCCGCAAATGGAAGCTGTTGCCGCGCGACGTGCGCACCGTCTCGGAGGAGACGCTCGCCTGGAGCGCGCCGGAAGATCCTTCTCCGACCTGGCTGAAAGGCCTGCTCAGCAGGATCGACCTCGGCTGGAACCAGAAATTGAAACGGGCCGAGATCTTCGCGCTCAACGACAAGAACCGCTACACGCTGTGGAAGGCGATGCACAAGACCTTCGCCTCCAACCCGGACCTCTACAAGCAGTTCGGCCTGCTGCCGGATCTGCCGCGCTACAATGAGGACGGGACGGTCATGCACGCGCCGAAGAAAGGCGAGACGACCTTCGACATCTACAGCGTGCGCCCGACGCGCCGCGTCGAGCCGGACGGCTCGTTCCGCGTCGAGGTCGTGGCGGTCATCCAGCAGCGGATTCCGGTCGCGCTCGACGGTACGGCGATGCCGCAAGGCATGGCCGAGGGCGACGGCTTCTTCTGGTTCCGGGGCGGCGCCACCATCATCATAGACCCGCGCGAGGGATTCGAGGAGATCCGCTACTCGATCATCAAGAACACCGGCAGCGCGGACCGGCAGAAGCGTCAGGCCGGGACTATGGCCGCCAATTACCTGTCGCCGCTCAGAGCGCTCTATTTCGGCGGCGAAGTGTCGGAGCCCTTTGCCCTGCTGCATGCCAGCGATGGAGACGACGACCATGTCTAGAAAGCCGGCGACGAGGACAAGGCCGGCAAAAGCGGCTGCTGCGCCGGCATCGGGCGCCACTGTCCGGCATTACTGCCAGGGCATCGGCGACTGCCATCTGCTTACCTTCAAGAAGGCAGATGGAAAGCCATTCCGCATGCTCATCGATTGCGGCATCCATGTCTCGATCGCGGGCGGTCCGGCGCTGGTCGGCGACATCGTCGCCGACATCAGGAAGGAGACCGGCGGCAAGATCGACATCCTCGTCGTCACGCACGAACACTGGGACCATGTCTCCGGGTTCCTGACGGCGAAGGATCTTTTCAAGGATTTTGTCGTCGCCGATGTCTGGATGGGGTGGACCGAAAATCCCGCCGACGCGGAGGCCGCGGAACTCGACAAGTTCAAGGGCCAGGCAATCGCCGCGCTGCAGGGCGTGGGCCAGAAGCTCGACGGAATGCAGGGGCTCAGTTCCTACATGGCCAGCGTTCGCGACGGCCTGCAGTCCGTGCTTGGCTTCCAGTTCGGCGTCGCCGGCGAGCGGGTGCGTTCGGCCCGCGACGCGGCGGCAAAGCTGTCGCAGAAACCGTCGCCGACCTATTTCGAGCCCGGCGGGTCGCCGGTATTGATCGACGCATTGCCCAACCTTCGCGTCTATGTGTTGGGCCCGCCGCGCGACAAGGCGGCCCTGCGTCTGGAGGAGAAGGCGAGCGAGATGTTCCCGCTGGCCAGCGGCGGCCCGTTCGCGCGGGCGCTGGCCAGCGGCCTCAAGATGAACGAGGCGGCAGACGCTAATTATGTCGACGAGCTCAGTCCGTTCGAGCGCAATGTCGGCGCGCCGCTTTCCACGGCGCTCAACGGCGACAAGGGCAGCGACCCGGCCGTCGATGTCGCCACCTTCGTCCGCAAGCATTATTCCGGGCCGGTTTCGGCTGCTGCATCCATGGAAGACCGCGACCAGTCCTGGCGGCGCATCGACGCCGACTGGATGGGGATCGCCGCCGACCTTGCCCTGCAGCTCGACCGCGGCGTCAACAACACCAGCCTGGTGCTGGCCTTCGAGTTCATCGACAGCGGCCGGGTGCTGCTGTTCCCCGGCGACGCCCAGATCGGCAACTGGCTGAGCTGGAAGGATCTGAAATGGCCGGTGGGGCAGGGGACCGTCACATCGGCCGATCTTCTGGCGCGCACCGTCTATCTCAAGGTCGCGCATCACGGCAGCCAGAACGCCACGCCGGAGAAACAGGGTTTTGACCTGCTGACGAGCAGCGACCTGTCGGCTTTCATTCCGACCAACAAGGTCGACGCCTTGAAAGTGCACTGGGGGGAGATGCCCTATGACGGTATCCTGACCGCGCTCGAGACAAAGACCAAGGGCCGCGTCATCCGCGCCGACGATCCATGGCTGGCCGACAAGAACGGAAAGCCCGGTTTTTCCGCGCCGTCCGGCTCGATCCAGGCGGTGCGCAGTCTGCCGCGCGATGCTGCCCGGGGACCGGGCGGGCTCTGGGTCGAGGTGGATTTGGCCTGAGAGTTCGCCACCGAGCAGATTGCGAAAAATCGAAAACCGCTCTATGGAGCGATCGGCTGAATGAGGGCGGCTACTCGACACATTGCACAAGGTCGCCCCATGCCCGATGCATTCTCACGCGTCATCGCCTTCCTTGCCGTGGTCACGGCCCTTTTGTTTGCCGGGCTGCATTTCCATCAAGGACACATCATCGCCACGCTCTATTTCATGACCGGCGCCATTCTGGTGACGGCTGTGACGCGCATGAATGTGAGGCGGGGGTTGATTTAGAGCCTTAACCGGTTCAGCTCGGCAGTCGTTCGAAGATCGTCGGCACATCGCCTTGACTTCGAGAGCTTGCCTACCTTATATCGCGGCTCGCTTCGGCCTTCGGGCAAAGAGCGGGCGATTAGCTCAGCGGGAGAGCACACCCTTCACACGGGTGGGGTCGCAGGTTCAATCCCTGCATCGCCCACCATCCAACAGCTTGATAGTGTTGGATGAATGGCCCGACGAATTCTTCTACATCTTCTACAATTGCACTGGGGAAGACGGGTCTGCGCGCTCAGCGTGCCGCCGCGATCAACCGCTCGGCCAGTTGCGGCGTCAGCGTGTCGAAATGCGAGATCACCAGGGTCGGCTCGAATTCGCGCACATGGCGGTCGGTGTAGCCGAAATCGACCGCGACCACCGGAATGCCGGCTGCTTTGGCGGTGTCGATGTCGGTCTGCGAATCGCCGACCATCAAGGCGTTCTCCGTATCGCCGCCGGCCAGCCGGATCGTCTCGGTGAGATGGCGCGGGTCGGGCTTGCGGAAGGCGAAGGTGTCCTGGCCGCAGATCGCGGCAAAATAGTTCGACAGGCCCAGCGCGCCGATCAGCGCCACGGAATTGGCCTCGTATTTGTTGGTGCAGACCGCCATCAGATAGCCGGCGGCCTGGAAACGATCGAGCGCGGCAACGACGCCAGGATAGGGGCGGGATTTGCCGGGAATGTTCAGCGTGTAATGGTCGAGGAACAGGTTCAGCAGCCGGTCGTGCTCTTCCGCCACCAGCGCCTTGTTCTGCGCGGCATGCGCGCGTTCGATCATGACGCGCCCGCCATGGCCGACGAAGCGCCGGAAACCGGCTTCGTCGACAGCGGCGAGGTCGCTTGCCGCCAGGCTGTGATTGAGGCTGTCGAGCAGGTCCGGCGCCGTATCGACCAGCGTTCCATCCAGGTCGAAGACGATGATCGGGCTCGGCATGGCGCGTTCCTGTAGCGATTGAATTGCCGCAGCCGATACAGGTTGGGCCGGGTTCAAGCAAGAAGCCTCGATCGGTCCACAGAGCCTTTGAGAGCGGCCCTTTGACGGGACAGGCAAAAATGCTAGGAGGCGCGCGAAACTGGCGAAATCGGGGCTCCCCATGGATGCAAGGCAGTTGAAGGTCGAAGCCGCGCGGGCCGCGCTCGCCCATGTCGGCGACGGCATGCGCCTCGGCATCGGCACCGGCACCACGGCGGAAGAATTCGTGCGGTTGCTGGCCGAGAAGGTTGCGACCGGCCTCAAGGTCATTGGCGTGCCGACTTCCGAGCGCACCGCGGCGCTCTGCCGCGAACTCGGCGTGCCGCTGTCTACACTGGAAGAAACGCCGGAACTCGACCTCACCATCGACGGCGCCGACGAGGTCGATCCGGACCTGACCCTGATCAAGGGCGGCGGCGGCGCACTGCTGCGCGAGAAAATCGTCGCGGCGGCGTCCGATCGCATGATCGTCATCGCCGACAAATCCAAGATGGTCGGGACGCTCGGCCGGTTCCCGCTGCCGATCGAGGTCAACAAATTCGGCCTGCGCGCCACCGAGATCGCGGTTCGGGCCGCCGCGGTAGGGCTCGGTCTTTCCGGCCCGGTTACATTGAGGATGACGGGGGGCCAGCCATTTGTTACAGACGGCGGCCACTTTATCCTCGATGCATCTTTTGGCCGCATTCCGGATACAAGAGCGCTGTCGAATGCTCTCTTCGCCATTCCAGGCGTTGTCGAGCACGGTCTATTCATCGGGCTGGCGTCAACGGCCATCATCGCCGGCGGCGACGGTATCGAAACCGTCCATGCAGCCTGAAACCAGGGAGTTCTATCGACCATGATGTTGCCTAAACGAGTTCGCCGCTTTTCGATGCTTCTGGCGGCCTCGGCCGCCCTTGCGCTGTCTTCGCCGGTGTTTGCGCAGGATGTCAGCGAATCGCATCTGAAGGCGGCGCGCGCGGCCGTCGCGGCGATCCATGCCACGGACACGTTCGACAACATCCTGCCGCAGGCGGCCGGCGCGCTCGAGGCGCAGCTGATCCAGAAGAACCCCGACATGCAGGAGCTGATCGGCAAGACCGTGGCCGAGAAAGCGCTCAGCCTCGCCTCGCGGCGCGCTGATCTCGAAAAAGAAGCAGCACTTGCCTATGCCAAGGTGTTTTCCGAGCAGGAGCTCAACGACATCGCCACCTTCTACAGCTCGGAAGCCGGCAAGAAGCTGCTGGACAGCGGCCCCGCGGTGACGCGCGACCTCGTGAAGGCCGCCGACATCTGGCAGAATGGCGTCGCCCGCGACCTCGCCCAGCAGGTCGGCGAGACGATCGCCGCCGCCGCCAAGGCCGCGGCGCCGGCGGCACCGGCTCCGGATGCCACCGCGCCCGCCGATGGTTCCGCTCCCGCCGACAATTCGGCCCCGGCGGACGACTCGCAGAACTGATCCCAGTCAATCCGCCGACGGCGGCTGGACCACAAAGCCCGGGTTTGCCCGGGCTTTTCTTTTGCCGCTTTGCAGCCTACCTGTGACCCGTCTTTCTCATCCGCAGGAGCCCACGCGATGGCCGGTTATGACTATGATTTGTTCGTCATCGGCGGCGGCTCCGGCGGGGTGAGGGCGGCCCGGGTGGCGGCGGCCCTCGGCAAGCGCGTCGCCGTCGCGGAGGAGTACCGTTTCGGCGGCACCTGCGTCATCCGCGGCTGCGTGCCGAAGAAGCTCTATGTCTATGCCTCGCAATTTCCCGAACATTTCGCCGACGCCGCCGGCTATGGCTGGACGGTGCCCGAGGCAAGCTTCGATTGGCAGACGCTGGTCGCCAACAAGGACAAGGAGATCGCGCGGCTCGAGGCGATCTACAAGAGGAATGTCGAGGGCTCCGGCGGCGAGACCTTTCATTCGCGCGCCGTGCTCGTCGACCAGCACAGCATCTATCTGGTTGCCGAGGACCGCACGGTCAGCGCCGACCAGATCCTGATCGCCACTGGCGGCCGGCCGGCGCCGCATCCGGCGCTGTCAGGCCACGAATACTGCATCTTCTCCAACGAGGCCTTCGATCTCAAGGAGCTGCCGAAGGCGATCATGATCGAGGGCGGCGGCTACATCGCTGTCGAATTCGCCAACATCTTCCACGGCCTGGGCGTCGACACCACGCTGGTCTATCGCGGCCAGGAGATCCTGAGCCGCTTCGACATGGATTTGCGCCGCTCGCTGCATGAGACAATGGAGAAAAAGGGGATCAGGATCCTCTGCCCCACCGTTTCCGAATGGGTGCGCAAGACCTCGGAGGGCCGGCTCGACGTGCTGCTGTCTTCTGGCCAAACCCTGACCGTCGACCAGGTCATGCTGGCGATCGGGCGTATTCCCAATACCGAGAATATGGGCATGGAGGGCGTCGGTATCGAACTCAGCAAGACGGGTGCGATCGTGGTCGACCAATATTCGCGCACCAATGTCGACAACATCTGGGCGATTGGCGACGTCACTCATCGCGTGCAACTGACGCCGGTGGCCATCCACGAGGCGATGTGCTTCGTCGAGACGGCCTTCAAGGACAACCCGACCGCGCCGGATCACGACACCATTCCGACCGCGGTGTTCTCGCAGCCGGAGATCGGCACCGTCGGCCTGTCGGAGGACGACGCGATCAAGCGCTATCCCGATGTCGAGATTTATCGCGCATCGTTCCGTCCGATGCGGCACACGCTGTCCGGCCGCGACGAGAAGATGCTGATGAAGCTGGTGGTCGACGGCGCGTCAAGGAAGGTGATCGGCGCCCATATTCTAGGCCCCGATGCCGGCGAGATGGCGCAGCTTCTCGGCATTCCGCTGAAGGCAGGCCTGACCAAGGACGATTTCGACCGCACCATGGCCGTGCATCCGACGGCGGCCGAGGAACTGGTGACGATGTACAAGCCGACCTATCGCGTGAAGAACGGCGAACGCGTCTGACATTTCAGGATTTCAGGGAGCCTGCGATGTCCGCCACCGCCGCGCCGCTGGACCGCAATTTCGCCCGGCGCGTCGATCAGGTCGTGGATGGCGCGATCGAGGAGCGCCGTATCGTCGGCACGGTCGTTCTCGTCGCCCGGCGCGGCGAGATCCTTTATGGCCGCGCAGCCGGGGTCGCCGACCGCGAGGCGAACGAGCCGATGCGACAGGACGCGATCTTCCGCCTGGCCTCGGTGACCAAGCCGGCCGTCGCCACCGCGGCGCTTGCCTTGGTCGAGGCTGGCGTGATCGATCTTGCCGATCCGGTGACGAAATTCATACCCGAGTTCCGACCGAAGCTTGCCGACGGCAGCGAACCCGCCTTGACCATCCGGCATTTGCTCACCCATACAGCCGGTCTCGATTACGGCTTTCGCCAGCCCGCCGGCGGTCCTTATCAACGGGCCGGCATCTCGGATGGCCTCGACCAGCCGGGCCTTTCCATGACCGAGAACCTCCGCCGCATCGCCTCGGTGCCGCTGTCCTTCGCGCCGGGCGCGGGCTGGGGCTATTCGGTGGCGATGGACGTCCTGGGGGAGGCGATGGCGAGAGCCGCGGGCGAGACCTTGCCGGACCTTGCCGAGCGCCTGGTCGCCAAGCCGCTCGGTATGAGCGACACGGCTTTTGCCGTCCGTGACCGGGCCCGGCTGGTGACGCCTTACGCGGACGGCCCCGGCGGGGCAGTCGCCATGGGCGAGCATCATCTCGTACCTTTCGGCGATGGCGCCATCTCGTTCACGCCCGGGCGCACTTTCGATCCTGCCTCCTTCGTATCCGGCGGCACCGGCATGAACGGAACGGCCGGCGATGTCCTGAAGCTGCTCGAAGCGCTGCGGCGCGGAGACGGGACGGTCATCTGCCCCGAGACGGCAACGGCGATGACCAGGGATGCGATCGCAGGTCTGGAGACAACCATGCCAGGCTGGGGCTGGGGTCTGGGATTTGGCGTGTTGCGCGACCCGGTGGCGGCGGCGACGCCGCAGACTCGGGGTACCTGGCGATGGGGCGGCGTCTACGGCCATTCCTGGTTCGTCGACCCGACGCTCGAGCTGACGGTGGTGGCCCTCACCAACACGGCGATCGCCGGCATGATGGGCGCTTTCCCGGACGCGCTGCGCGACGCGATCTACGGCCGCCAGGCCGGATGACGGAGACAACCCGCCGCCGATAAATACCGGCGGCGGTAAAGTTTTCAGACCTAAAGCGCGTCGCGTCGAAACGGATTCACGCGACGCGCTTTAGGTCGTTGCTTGATGCATGTCGTTGTCGCAAAACCGAGGTCACTTTTGCGCGACATGCATTAAAGCAGCGTGCCGCGCAGGATCACCAGCGCCACCGAGAAGTAGATGACCAGCCCGGTGACATCGACCAGCGTGGCGACGAACGGCGCCGAGGCGCTTGCCGGGTCGAAGCCGATGCGCTTCAGCGCGAAGGGCAGCATCGATCCCGACAGCGAGCCAAAGGTGACGATGCCGACCAGCGCCGCGCCCACCGTTGCCGCGATCAGCATCCAGTGCGGACCGTAGTCGTAGAAGCCGAAATACTGCCAGAGCGCGATGCGGCAGATGCCGACAATGCCGAGGATCGAGCCGAGCACCACCCCGGTCGGCAGCTCGCGCAGCGCCACCCGCCACCAGTCGCGCAGCCCGATCTCGCGAAGCGCCAGCGCGCGGATGACGAGCGACGTCGCCTGCGAGCCGGAATTGCCGCCGGAGCTCATGATAAGCGGGATGAACAGCGTCAACACGATCGCCTTTTCCAGCTCGCTCTCGTAGCTTTGCATGGCGTTGGCCGTAAGCATCTCGCTGAGGAACAGCGCGCAGAGCCAGCCGGCCCGCTTCTGGATCATGGCGAGGAAGCTCATCTTCATATAGGGCTCGTCCAGCGCCTCCATGCCGCCGAAACGATGCACGTCCTCGGTCGTCTCCTCGATCATCGTGTCGATGATGTCGTCGACGGTGACGATGCCGAGGATCCTGCCATGGTCGACCACCGGCAAGGCGAGCAGGTCGTATTTCGAGATCGTCTGCGCCAGGTTCTCGCGATCGGTGAGCGGCGTCACCGTCACCGGCACGCGATCGGGCGCCACCGACAGGATCGGATCCTCCGGGTTGCCGGTGATCAGCCGGCGCAGTCCGGTCGAACGCAGCAGGAGCTGCGTTTCCGGATCGACGATGTAGATGGCGTAGATGGTTTCGCGGGTGCGCTCGACCTTGCGGATGTAGTCGAGCGTGCGCCCAACGGTCCAGTCCGAGGGCACGCTGACGAATTCCGTCGTCATGATCGAGGCAGCACTGCCTTCCGGATAGCCAAGGATGGATAGCAGCGTCGCGCGCAGCGGCGTGGCCAAGGCGCCGAGCAGCTCCGAGCGGGCCGGCTCATCTAACTCGCGCAGAATGTCGGCCGCGCGGTCGACCGACATGGCGGTCAAAAGCTTGCTTGCCTTGGGACGGGGCAGGGCTTCGGCGAGCTCGGGCGCTGCTTCGAGCTCCGGCTGGTCGAAAATCTCGACCAGCCGCTCGAACGGCACGGCGCAAAGCAGCTCGATGGCCGTCTCGCGGGGTTCGTGATTGAGGGCTTCGACGACGTCGGCGACGTGATCGTTGGCAAGAACACGGGCGACGGCGGTTGCTTCGTCGTCCAATACGGGGGCGAATTCGTTCATGGCTCACTCCTTGCCGTCCGGCAGGACGTGAGCCATCAGGTCACGTCAGGGCGGACGGCGGTTGCGTTCGACTGTGACTGTCGCCAGGCATGGCGGGTTGACCTTTCTGCTCGCCGGGTTCGAGTTTGAATTTGGCGAGCGGGCGCAACATAGGAGCGCTTTTTGCCGAGTCAATTGTCAAAAGCTCGGAAATCGGGTGAGGGGAGGTCGGATCGCGAGACTGTGATCGGCAGCCGCAGCAGCCAAGCCATGGAAGCAGTTAAAAGCTTGGCCTGACTGCTATTTCTGCTTCAGCCGGCGGAACCGCAGCCATTTGTCCTCGGCCGGCCGCGGCGGCTGGGTGAGGATGGTGGTGAGCTCGCGCGGCAGGCTGGGAGCGAGCGGCTTCTTGGTGGCGACGCCGTCAGCGATCGCGACCACGCTGTGGTAGAAATCCTCGCCCGTAAGCGAGCGCGGTGGCACTGCCTCATGCATGACGCTGATGACGGTGACGTTCGCGCAATTGTCCTTGATCGCCTGGTGGAAGGCGATCTTGCCTTCGGGATCGAGCGCGCCGGTCGCCTCGTCGAGGAACAGAAGTCCGGGCTGCCGCAGGATGATGCGGGCGACCACCAGCTTCTGCTTCTGGCCGCCCGAAAGCACCTGGTCCCAGACCTTGCCCTCACGGCTCTCGTCGGCCAGGTGCCCGATGAAGTCGCCGAGACCGGCTTTATGCAGGGCTGCGGCGACCTGCGTGTCGCTATGGTCGTTCTCGGAACCCGGCAGGCAGACGAGCTGCTTTAGCGAGACCTGCTGCAGCTTGACCTCCTGGGCGGCGTAGAAGCTCGTCACGCCTTCCGGGAAAACGATGGTGCCGCGGCCATATGGCCACAAGCCATTGATCGCCTTGATAAGCGAAGTCTTGCCGCAGCCGGACTCACCCTTGAGGAAGGTCCATTCGCCGCGACGGAAACGCAGATTGGCGGCGCTGAGGAAGGGCGTCGCGTCTTCGCCCTGGTGCGCCAACTCGAGCTTCTGGATGGTGAGGCCGAATACGGGGTTCTGGGTGGCGTAGCTGAAGTCGGAGCGGCCGGTCTGCTGATAGAATTCCTGCGGGTGCTGGACGTTCTCGATGGCGTTGGCGAGTTCGGTGACGCGCTGGCTGTTGGCCCGCAGCGTGGCAATCGCCGGCATCACATGGATGAACCACGAACACTGGCTGATCAACTGGGCGACCATTTCGGAGCCGGTGATGTAGCCCTTGTAATCGAGGCGGTTGTGGATGAACGACACGAGGCCGGGCGAGTAGGCAACGATGCGGGCGCCGACGAAATTGTAGATCAGCTCGAACGACGTGTAGCTGGTGTTGACGATGTTGAGCCGCCCCCATGTCTTGTCGATATCGACATAGAGCCGGTCATGCATCGACTTCTGCACGCCCTCGCCATGCGAGGCGGCGACGTGGAAGCTGCGGCGCAGGAACGTCGTCAGTTCGCTGCGGTAGCTGCCCTCGGCCTGCTGCATGCGCACATTGAGCCGCTCGAGCAGGCGCCCGAGCTTGACCGCGATCCAGGTGTTCAGCGGCACATAGATGGCGACGGCAAGGAATGCCAGCACCGCGGTGCCGTAGCTGCCCAGGAATTCCAGGCCCTTGACCTCGACCGAGGACCCAATCAGGTTTTCACCGATGAAATAGAGCGAAGTCGCAACACCCAGCACGCCCATGGCAAGCCCGATGGCGCCGCCGGTCATGTCCTTGATCGATTCCTGGATACGCTGGTCGATGTTGTCCGGAGCGACGATGCCGCCGGCCGCCGAACCGTGCTGGGCGTGGAAATGGGTATGGTTGCCGTCGAGCAGGGCCTGGTTGAACTGGTTGTTCAGCCAACCCCGCCATTTGCGGTGCAAGGTCGTTGAAACGAGATTGCGCACGCCGGTGAAGCCGGCATCCTTCAGCACGACCAGCAGCACCAATATGCCGGCATTGGTCAGGATGGTCTGCAACGGATGGGTGTTGGCGGCGTCGTGGAGGAAGGCGATCGAATTGCCCAATTCGCCCAACGCCACGGCAAACCAGACGCCAGCCTTGCTGGACAATGCCGTCAGCAGCGCAATGACGACGGTGAGGGTCCAAGCTTCCTTCCACCGGTTGGAGAACCAGTAGGCTCGCATCAGCCCCCAGAATGTACGCATCGACGATACCGGCGTGAGGGACGAGGTCTTTGCCTCGCTGGATGTTTGCTCCGGTACTGTACGTTGCGGTCTACCGACCCAAGTCACGATCCCGCCCAAACCTTTCTAGTTTTGTTACACATGGTAACACCAATTGATCATTTTCCATTAATTTTCTCCCGGCGAATGTGAACAGGGTTACCCGCCGTGGCCCGAGGGCAACAGAAAGGCCGCGCCGGGCGGTCGCTAATCGCGCCGATTTCGTCTTTTATTCCAGCGCGTTAAAGACGATTGCGCCAGCCGGCGGCAACCTTCCCCTGGGGAAGCGGAAAACACGGGTTTGTGAATGGAAAAGAGGTATTCGCGGGCCTGGATGGCTACTGGGCGGTGACCGGAATGCCCGAAAATCTACCGTCAATGAGATCTTCGGGCTTGCCCGATTCGTCTTTTCCCAACGCGCTGAAATGACCGGAAACGGTCTTTGCGGTAGGATCGTATTTGTCGACGACGATCTCGCCGCTGGCGAAGCGTACATGGCCGACCATGGCGCCGGAATCGAGAATGTTGAAGCTGGCGCTGTTCGCGGACGACCCGGTCTTGAGCGGATAGGTGCCGGCAAAGTCGTTCGGATCCTTCAAAACCAGCATCGAATTGAAGGTCATGGTCGGCGAGCCCTGTTCTGTTCCCGACAGGTTCAAAACCGGCTTGCCGCCCATCTGCATCGTCTGGGCCAGGGTAAAGGACGCCGTCCAGGGTTTGCCTTCGAAGGTCGCCGACATAACGGCTTCCTCGGCCGATACGCGCTGCAACGACAATGGGAGCCCCAGGGCAAAAGGCAAAGAGAGCAGCAACAATGCGCCACGCCTGACTGCCATTTATGTCGCCCTCAAATCAGCCAAACCCCCTCTCAATCCTAGCCCAGCGCCGTGTCCGAGGCGATTCACCAGATCGTGTTCGGCCAGACGGGCATGATTTTGACAACACGCCGTCCGGCAACATCGGCTGCATTTATACGCCGAAGGGCGGCACCAGCACCTACCAGCCGCAGAATGGCGGGCCGGAGCTTTCCTGCTCACGCGTCGAGCCCAGCTACGTCACCGTAATCCTGGGGCCGAAAGGGCCGGCGACGCTGATCAAGAATCCCGGCGAGCAGGGCTGTTGCAGCGACGTGACCAAGCTTGGCTACGGCAACAGCAGGAGCAGGGGCCGTTTTCCTGTCAGTCGTCGACGAAGGGCTTAAGCTGCACGGGCAGCAATGGCCATGGCTTCTTCCTGAGCAAGGTCAAAGCGACCGCGAAGTAGGAGCACGATTCCAGGAAAAGCGCGCGGCGTCAGGTTGGGCGGCTTCGCGGCAGCCTTCCGCCCCGATTGCGCGGAAGGAGCATTCAGTTCGCGGTTTCGAGCTCGCCGCGCGCCTTGGCCTGGGCCACCTGGCGTATCGCGTCGGCAAGCGTGTCGGCATCCTGCGCGCCCATCACCGCATATTTGCCTTCGAGCAGGAAGCAGGGAACGCCGGTGATGCCCATGCGCGAAGCTGTGGCGATCTCGTTGCGGACTGCCTCGACATCGGCATCGGTCGGCAGCAGCGTTTCGACCACAGACGCATCCATGCCGGCCTCGCCGGCGGCCTTTATCAGCACCGCGTGGTCGCCGATGTTCACGCCTTCCTCGAAATTCAGCTGGAAGAGGCGGCGCACCAGCCGGTTCTGCACATCTTCACCCGCGGCGCCCGCCCAGCGGATGACGCGATGAGCGTCGAGCGTATTGGCCGCGACCTTGATGGCGCCAAATGCAAAATGGATGCCCTCGGCCTCGCCGAGCGGCTCGATGCGCGCGTGGATCTGTTGGATGCGTTCCTCGCTGCCAAACTTGCCGAGCATGTATTGACGGCGATCCATGCCCGCCGACGGGATGGTCGGATCGAGCTGGAACGGTCGCCAGCTGACATGCACGTCGACATCGCTTGCAGCAGCAATGGCCTTGTCCAGCCGCTTCTGGCCGATGAAGCACCAGGGGCAGACAACATCGGACACGACATCGACGGTGATGGAGTTCTCGGCGCTCATGCTCGTTTCCTTTTTGGTCCCGATTATGGCTGGGCTTGCCTCAGTTGGGCTTTCGCCACCAGGTCGGCAGCTGATAGCCGAATATGGGGGTCTTTTGCGGATGTTCCAGATAACTCCAGTAAGCGAGCCATTGCTGCGTGTTGTATTGCATCGGCACTAGGTAGTTGCCCGAGATCAGCAGCCGGTCGAGCACGCGCACCGCCGCGACATAGTCTTCCTTGGTGCGGCCGTTCAGCATGGCGTCGATCGCGGCGTCGATCGCCGGATCGGCGACGCCGGCGAGATTGAACGATCCTTCTGTCTTCGCGGCGATCGATCCCCAACGGCCGAGCTGCTCGCTGCCGGGCGACAGCGAATTGCTGAAGCCGCTCGCCCCGATCAGAACCTCGAAGTCGAAACGCTGCTTGCGCGACTGGATCTGGTCGCCGTCGAGGGTGCGGATGCCGACGTCGATACCGATCTTCTCCAGCGTGCGCTGGTAGACGGCCGCCAGCCGCTCTTCGTCCTGGGATGAGGTCAGGATCTCGAAGCCGAACGGGTTTCCTTGCGCGTCGAGCATCTTGCCATCCTGCACATGGAAGCCTGCACCTTTCAGCAACTCGAAGGCCGCTTTGAGCACCTTGCGGTCCTGGCCCGAACCGTCCGTCACCGGCGGGCGCCAGGTGCCGTCCATCACATCTGGCGGCACGCGGCCGGGATAGGGTGCAAGCAGCGCCTTTTCACGATCGTCGGCCGGGTGGCCGAGCGCCGAAAGCTCGGAATTCTGCCAGTAGCTCATGGTGCGGTTGAACTTGCCGCCGAACAGGTTCTTGTTCGTCCATTCGAAGTCGTAGAGCATGCCGAGCGCGCGGCGGACAACGGGATTCTCGAACTTCGGTAGCCGGGTGTTGAACAGGAAGCCGGTCACCACCGGGGGAATGCCGGTGTTGAAATATTCTTCCTTCACATCGCCCTTTCGGAAGGCCGGAAAGTCGATGTCGCGCTCACGCTTGACCGGATCGGTCTCGTCATCGAGGGCGCAGATTCCTTTCTTGAACGCTTCCGTCTTGGCGTTGGCGTTGAGAAAATACTCGATGGTGATCCGGTCGAAATTGTCGAAGCCGCGTTTCGACGGAATGTCCTTGCCCCAATAGTCCGGGTTGCGCTTGAAGACGATGCGCTGCCCCGGCAGCACCTTGTCGACGGTGTAGGGCCCGCTGCCGATCAATGGCTTCAGCGTCGTTCTGTCGAACGTGTCCTTGTCGAAGGCGTGCTTAGGGACGATCGGTGTCAGCGCGACGATCATCGGGAATTCGCGGTTGGCCTTGTCGTTGAAGGTGAATTTCACGCTGTGGTCGCCGGTCTTTTCCAGCTTGGCGATCATGCTCATGCGGTCGCTGTAGGGCGGGCGGCCCTTGTCGGTGAAGACGTCATAGGTGAACAGCACGTCCTCCGGAGTCACCGGCTGCCCGTCCGACCATTTTGCGTTGGGGTTGAGATGGAACTCGATCGACTTGCGCTCCGGATCCATGTCGGCGCTGTCGGCAAGCAGCCCGTAAAGACTGAAGGGCTCGTCATAGTTGCGCTGCATCAGCGGCTCGAAAACGAGATTGCCGTAAACGGTATCGATCATGCCGCGCGCCGTCGTGCGCAGGCTTTTCAGGATGAAGGGGTTGAGGTTGTCGAAGGAGCCGACGACGCAATAGGTGACGCTTCCGCCTTTCGGCGCGTCCGGATTGACGTAGTCGAAATGCTGGTAGTCGGGCGGCAGCGCCGGCTCGCCTTGCATGGCAATGCCGTGCTTCGGCTCCGACTGTGCCGGAAGGAGCGAAAGAGCCAGAAACGAGGTCGCGGCGATCAGCCGAACGAGAACGCGGTCCATGACCGTCTCCTTGCCGGGCGGTTTTGTGATTCGCCATGCACCCTAGAGCATTTCCTTACCCGATTGAATCGGCGCCCGATTGGGAATCAGGTTCAGCCGCTCTAGCGCCGATCGACGCTCGCCAATGAGAGAGGAAACCGCGAAGAAATCGCGGAAACCGGGCTGGATTCGACGCCGCTGGCAGTGTAACACGCGCTCCGAAGTCATCCTGTTGCCTCATTTGGGCAACAGGTAGCTGGACCACACGGCACGAAGAAGCCGGTCCCCGGGATCATTTGAGAGGAAAGTGCACCATATGACGATCAACGCGTACCGCCTTTCGGTGCTGGCCGCAGGCGTGGTCGGCGTTCTGGGCGCCGGGCTTTTCACCGCCTCGGCTCAACAACAGCCGCAAATCCCGCAGGGCTGGTTCAAGGCCTGCACCAAGCAGGAAGACGTCGACATCTGCAATGTGCAAAACATCGTCACCGCCGGCAACGGCCAGCTCGTGACCGGCGTCAGCCTGATCGAGCTCAAGGGCAAGGTGAACCGCAAGGTCTTCCAGGTTACGGTTCCGACCGGCCGCCTCGTCCCTCCGGGCATTGCGCTCCAGATCGATGCCGGCAAGGCGCAGAAGCTCGACTATGTGATCTGCTTCCCGGATCGCTGCGTCGCGGAAGTGCCGCTGAGCGACCAGCTCGTCGCTTCCTTCAAGAAGGGGCAGGGGATCACGCTCACGTCGATCAACTTCCAGAACCAGCCGAACCCGATCAAGATCGCGCTCACCGGCTTCAGTGGCGCCTATGACGGCCCGCCGCTGCAGCAGTCGGACATCGAGGACCGGCAGAAGAAGCTGCAGGACTTCGTCGCCAAGAACAATCAGGACTTCGCCAAGAAGCTCAAGGACGAGCAGGACAAGGCCAAGACCGCGAACTGATCGCGGAAGCGTGTTTCTCGGAAAACAAAAAAGCGGGGCAAATGCCCCGCTTTTTTGTTGTCGCCGCGCGGCGCGCGTTGAGCAACATTCGTTGGCTTCAGTGCCTCGACTGGTGCTTTGGCTCGTAGCGGCCGTCCGGCAGCTTGTCGAACATCTCGCCGATCTGCGGATGCCGCACCGGCTCGCCCGACCGGTCCTCGAGCAGGTTCTGCTCGGACACATAGGCGATGTATTCGGTCTCCGAATTTTCCGCCAGAAGATGGTAGAAAGGCTGGTCCTTGCGCGGACGCGCATCGGCGGGAATGGCCTCGTACCATTCCTCGGTGTTGGCGAATTCGGGATCGACGTCGAAGATCACGCCGCGGAACGGAAACAGCCTATGGCGAACCACTTGTCCGATCGAGAATTTGGCCGTTTTCATCACGTTCACCACTTAGGTTCCGAGGCGCCTGTCGTGGCTGCGCGCAAGGCGCCTAAGACCTTGAATTTACACGTCACCCGGCCAAAAATCGACCCCGACTTTCGGCTTGGTGCCTATTTGGCGCAGACGCTGCGGCAATTCAATAGCCGAACTCCTTGACCTTAGCCGAAGCAACGGGTTAGCCCCGCACGGGAGTTTTCCCGCCCGAGCGAAAATGTCTGACATCATCGGTCTCGTTCTTCCATTCTTCGGCATGATCTTTGTCGGTTTCCTGGTGGCGCGCATCACCAGGCAGCCGCTGGAGGCGCTCGGCTGGATGAACATTTTCATCGTCTATGTCGCGCTGCCGGCTTTGTTCTTTCAGTTGCTCGCCAAGACGCCGTTCGAGCAGTTGACGGAGTGGAGCTTCATCCTCGGCTCGCTGATCGCCACCTACGCGATCTTCACGCTGATGTTCGCCTGGTCGGTCTTCGTTTCCCGTGGCGGGATCGCGCCGGCGACGATCACCGCCCTTGCAGCCGCTTACGGCAACATCGGCTATATGGGACCGGGCCTTGCTTTGCTCGCATTCGGCGAGCAGGCGGCGGTGCCGGTGGCGCTGATCTTCTGCTTCGAGAACATCGTGCATTTCACCGTCGCGCCGATGATGATGGCGTTGTCGGGCAAGGAGAAAGCGCCGCCGCTCCAACTGGCGTTCGGCGTCGTGAAGAAGATCGCGCTGCATCCCTTCATCATCGCGACGGCCCTTGGCGTCGCCGCCGCCTATGTGGAATTCCGGCCGCCGCTGCCTGTCGATCGCTTCCTCGACTATCTTGCCCGCGCGGCCGCGCCTTGCGCCTTGTTTGCGATGGGGGTGACGCTGGCGCTCAGGCCGCTCAACCGCGTGCCGCACGAGCTTGCATTGATCGCCGGGCTGAAGCTGGTCGTCCACCCGCTGCTTTGCTATGTCGTGCTGAGCTGGATCGGCAATTTCTCGCCGACCTGGGTCTTTTCCGCCATGCTGCTGGCGGCTCTGCCGACGGCGACCAACGTCTTCGTGATCGCGCAGCAATACGACGTGTGGGTGCAGCGGGCTTCGGCCAGCGTGCTGATCACGACATGCCTTTCGGTGGTGACGGTGACCGGGCTGCTCTACGCGATCCGGCACGGAATCCTACCGGCCGACCTCCTTCCTTAAGCCGCCCGCAATCGCGCGAAAACCGCTGCCGGGTCGCAGTCCCTCGCGCATGAAGAAGGCGCGCAGGGGGGCGAAGCCGCGCAGCGCGTTGAGGCCGGCGCTGCGCGCCAGCTGCGCCGGCAGCATGTCGGACAAGAGCGACATGTTGAGCAGGTTCACCGCGCCGCTGCGCGCCCATATGTCGGGCCGGCGCCTCGTGTCATAGGAGGCTAGGCTTCGGCGTGATCCGGGATCGCTGCTGTTTTCACTCGCGATTCCAACCAGATCGTCGATATCCCTGATGCCGAGGTTGAGGCCTTGGGCGCCGATCGGTGGAAACACATGCGCTGCCTCGCCGACCAGCGCCACGCGGTTTTGCGCGAAGCGACCGGACGAGGCCGCCGACAAAGGATAGACTTGGCGGCCCGGCTCGACCGAGACCCGGCCAAGCATCGATTGCATCTGTTCCTCGACACGCCCCGACAAGGTTGTATCGTCGAGCGCGGCAAGTTCCTGCGCCATCTCCGGCTTCACCACCCAAACAAGGCTCGAGCGCCTGCCGGGCAGCGGGACCTGCGTGAACGGCCCTGTTTCGGTGTGGAACTCGGTCGAAACGAAGCCGTGCTCGCTGCGGTGGCTGAAATTGAGCACGAGCGCCGATTGCGGATAGGGCCGCGCAGAAGCGCGAATGCCGGCGGCTTCCCGCGCCGGGGACAGGCGACCGTCGGCGGCGACCGCCAGGGACGCGGAGATTTCGCTGCCGTCGGCCAGCCGGGCGCGGGCCTGATCGGCGTCCAGGCGCCATGACTCGACAATGGATTTCAGCCATTCGACGCCGCGATGGGCTGAAACGGCCTTGGCGAGGATGGGGATCAGAACCTTGTTCGGCAAATTGAGTCCGAACTGTTCCTCGCCGATCTCGCTGGCGCGAAAGGTCACGGTCGGGCTTCGGATCAACCGGCGGGTTGCGTCGACGATGCGCATCACCTTGAGCGGCGCGGCCTGCGGCTTCAGTTCGGCAAGGATGCCCAGCCGGTCGAGAACCTTCAGCGCTGGATTCATCAGGGCGGTGGTGCGGCCGTCGGTGGTGTTGGCCTCGGGGCCGACCAGCGTCAGGTCAAAACCGGCCTCGGCAAAGCTGAGCGCCGCGATCAAGCCGGCCGGACCGCTGCCGGCAACCAGGATGCGGGCTTTGTCGTTGTGCTCCACGCCAGGCTTCCACAATGCGAGGCGACCCGTCGGGCCTTTATGCGGATATAGGGCAGATCAGCCGGCTTGATCAACGCGGCGATTCAGCCCATTCGATTGTCATGAGTGGTGAGCAGCACGATTTCAGCCATCTCGACCGGGCGGGCCGCGCGACGGCGGGCGTGGCGCGCAGCCCGCGCCGCGCTGTCATGCTGACGATCGGTATGGGCGTCGCTCTTGCCTGGCTCCTGCTCGGCGCGATGGCGATACGCGGCGCTGAAAGCAGCCCGGCCGGCGTCCCCGGCGACATGCTGCTGAAGAATCTGCCGAGCCTGCCGTTGCCGAGTATTCTGGACCGGTTCTTCGCTCTTTGCCTCGCGCCCGCGCCGCTTGCCGGCCCGGCCGGCCTGCAGGCGTCGGCGCTGGTGCTGATGTGGTTCCTGATGGCCGTGGCGACGATGCTGCCTTCGGCGGCGCCCTTGATCCGCACCTATTGCGAAATCGCCGACACGGCGAGAATCAAGGGCGAACCCGCCGTTCATCCGCTGGTGCTTGTCGCCGGATACCTTACCACATGGCTTGGCGCATCCGTGGGCTTCACGCTGTTGACGCTTGCGATCTACGCCTTTGCCGGTTCCGGCCGGATGCTCGATCCCGCCATCGGCATTGCCGGCGGCGCCGCGCTGCTCGTCGCCGGCCTCTATCAGTTCAGCGGCCTGAAACAGGCATGCCTGGAAAAGTGCCGCAACCCGTTCTCGATCCTGTTCGCCAACTGGAGCGCCAAACCAGCCCGCATCTTCCGTTTGGGGCTGGAGCAGGGCGCCTGGTGCCTCGGTTGCTGCTGGGCGCTGATGCTGCTGATGTTCGCCGTCGGCGCGATGAACGTCTTCTGGATGGCGTTGATCGGCCTGTTCACCCTGATCGAAAAACAGACCACCGGCAGGGTGGTCAGCCGGGTTGCCGGTGCGATACTGCTTGTGTGGGCGGCTGCCCTGCTATTAGTTTCGGCGTGAGGGGGAGAATTCGATGAGCGACCAAAGCTGGGCAATGAAAGGGGAGTTGGTACTCTCCTGCAATTGCACGGTTTTCTGTCCCTGCGTGCTGTCGCTCGGCAGCCATCCGCCGACCGAGGGTTACTGCCAGACCTGGGCCGGCTTCCGCATCGACGCGGGCCATTTCGGCGACGTCGACCTGTCGGGCCTCAATCTTGGCCTGATCATGGAAATCCCCGGCTATATGAGCCGCGGCAACTGGACGGCCGGACTGTTCATCGACAAGCGCGCCTCGGTCTATGCGGTGAAGGCGCTGACGAAGATCTTCACCGGCAAGGCCGGCGGCACGACATCGCTGCTGTCGATCCTGGTCGGGAAATTCCTCGGCGTCGAGCAGGTGCCGATCACCTACGAGACGCGCGACAAGACGCGCGTCTTCCAGATACCGAAGATCATAGACGGTGCGGTGACGCCAATTGCCGGCAAGGATCGCGAGAAGGATACGATGATCACCAATTCGGAATATTGGATCGCGCCGGAAATCATCGTGGCGAAGTCCGACAAGAGCAAGATGCGGGCCTTCGGCCGCAACTGGAATTTCGCCGGCCGCTCGGCCGAAATCTGCAAGCTGGACTGGCGGGGACCGTGAGCAAGAACACAGCGGCCAGGAAGGCAGCCAAGAAGATCGCAGAGCGGCTTCCGCTGCCGAAGAAGAAGGTGACGTGGCCGCAGGCGCGCGCGTTCTCCGTTCATCTGCTCACTGCGTCAGGATCGTTCCTTGCCTTCCTGTCGCTGGTGGCGGCGAGCGAGGAACGCTGGACGGCGATGTTCTGGTGGCTGGGGCTGGCGCTTTTCGTCGACGGCATCGACGGCCCGATCGCCAGGAAGCTCGAGGTCAAGGAGATCCTGCCGACGTGGTCGGGCGAGCTCCTCGACAACATCATCGACTATGTCACTTACGTGCTCATACCGGCCTTCGCGCTCTATCAGCGTGGCTTCATGGGCGAGAACCTGTCTTTCCTGTCCGCGGCCATCATCGTCGTCTCCAGCGCGATCTACTATGCCGACACCGGCATGAAGACGAAGGAGAACTTCTTCAAGGGGTTCCCGGTCGTCTGGAACATGGTGGTATTCACGCTCTTCGTCATAGAGCCGGGCCAATGGGTGTCTTTTGCCGTTGTGGTGGTCGCAGGCATTTTGACCTTCCTGCCGATCAATTTCATCCATCCGGTGCGCGTCGTGCGGCTGAGGCCGGTCAATCTCGGCATGACGCTTTTGTGGTGCGCCTTCGGCGCGCTGGCGCTGGCGCAGGCAGCACTTGCCGCCTTCTACGACAAGATCGGCGTGCTGGGAGAGCAGGTCAACAGTTTCACCAAGATCGGCATCACGATCACCGGCCTCTATCTCGCCTGCATCGGAGGCGTCATGCAGATGTTTCCCAATCTGGGCACCAAGAAGTCCTGATCCTGGATCTGGATGACATTTGTTGAATGGTCATCCTGAACTTTTGTTGGAGCATGGTCTTCCCCGACGCCAGGCGCGCGGTCATGCTCCAGATCCTGTCCATATCCCATATCCTTCAGAGAGTTTGAGCGATGTCCAAGGCAATCCGCATCCACGCCAATGGCGGTCCCGAAGTCCTGGCCTATGAAAATGCCGATCCGGGCCAGCCGGGAGAAGGCCAGATCCTGATCCGGCACACGGCGATCGGCCTCAACTTCATCGACGTCTACCACCGCTCCGGGCTTTACCCGCCACCCGGCGGCTTTCCGCTGATCCCGGGCGGCGAGGCGGCAGGGGTCGTGCTGGCACTCGGTACCGGCGTCGACTGGCTGAAGCCCGGCGACCGCATTGCCTATGCGGTCAATGTCGGGGCCTATTGCGAGAAACGGGTGATCGCCGCCGACCGTGTGGTCAAGGTGCCGGACGGCATCAGCGACGAACAGGCGGCGGCCATGATGCTGAAGGGCATGACGGCCGAATACCTCTTGCGCCGCACCTTTCCCGTCAAGGCCGGCGACACGATCCTCTATCACGCCGCCGCCGGCGGCGTCGGCCTGATCCTCGGCCAATGGGCAAAGCATCTCGGCGCGACGGTGATCGGCACCGCGAGCTCCGCCGACAAGATCGAACTCGCCCGGGCGCATGGCTTCGACCACGTCATCAACTACAAGGATCAGGATTTCGTCGCCGGCGTCGCGGCGCTTACGGACGGGAAGAAATGCGACGTCGTCTACGATTCCGTCGGCGCCGACACCTTTCCGGCATCGCTTGATTGCCTGCGGCCGCTCGGCATGTTCGTCAGCTTCGGCCAGTCGTCCGGGCCGATCCCGCCTTTCTCGATGTCGCTGCTGGCGCAGAAGGGCTCGATCTATGCGACCCGGCCGACACTGTTCGTCTACAACGCCAAGCGCGAGGATCTGGTGAAGTCTGCCGAAGCGCTTTTCGACGTGGTCGAGAGCGGCGCCGTCGAGATCAAGATCAACCAGCGCTATGCGCTGAAGGACGCGGCAAAGGCGCAAGCGGATCTCGAGGCGCGCAAGACAACGGGAACGACTGTCCTCATTCCCTAGAGCGTTTCACTGCTTCACACTTTTCGGCGCCATGCTGTAGCCGGCTGCCCTGTTTTTCGGCGACTTGCCGTCCCCGAAGGCAGGGCCTTGCCCGAAAAGCGTTGTTGATTTGCTGTCGTTCTCTACGGGTCTATCTTAGCCCTTGAGTTTCCGCTGAAATTCTTGAAGCTCTTTCAAGTCGGGTGCTGCTTTCCGACTGGAGCCGGCCGCGCATACCATGCTTTCGGGAACACAGAACATATCTGGGAAACCAGATGGGAGGCACTGTGAGTGCAAATCATGACAGGGCGAACCTGCTTGAGGTTCGTGGTCTAACCAAGATTTTCGGCACGCTGACGGCGTGCGATCACATCGATCTCAATATCGCAAAAGGCGAGATCCACGCGTTGCTCGGCGAGAACGGCGCCGGCAAGTCGACGCTGGTCAAGATGCTCTTCGGATCGCTCGAGCCGAACTCGGGCGAGATCTTCTGGGACGGCAAGCTGGTCAAGATCACCAGTCCGGGCGTGGCCAAGAAGCTCGGCATCGGCATGGTGTTCCAGCATTTCTCGCTGTTCGAAGCGCTTACTGCGGCCGAGAACATCGCGCTTTCGCTCAATGACGGTTCGCCGATCGGCAGCATCGCGGCGAAGGCGAGGGCGCTGTCTTACAGCTACGGCCTGCCGCTCGATCCGGATTCGCTGGTCGGCGATCTTTCGGTCGGCGAACGCCAGCGCATCGAGATCATCCGCTGCCTGTTGCAGACGCCGCAGCTCATCATCCTCGACGAGCCGACCTCGGTGCTGACGCCGCAGGAAGCCGACAAGCTGTTCGAAACGCTGGAGCGCCTGCGCTCGGAAGGCAAGTCGATCCTCTACATCTCGCACCGGCTGGAAGAGGTCAAACGCATCTGCGACCGCGCCACGGTGCTGCGCCACGGCAAGGTCGTCGGCCATTGCAATCCGCGCCAGGAGACCGCCGCGTCGCTCGCCCGCATGATGGTCGGCAGCGAGGTGAAGGCCGTGGTGCGCGCGCCGGCTGAAGGCATCGAGACGGCGCCGGCGCTGCTGGAAATCCGCGGACTTACCCGCAGGCCGGCGACCCCTTTCGCCATTCCGCTCAAGAACATCAACCTCACCGTGCGCGCCGGCGAAGTGATCGGCATCGCGGGCGTGGCCGGCAACGGCCAGGGCGAGTTCTTCGAATCCGTCTCCGGCGAAGTGCTGCAGCAGGATGCCGGCTCGGTCCGCATTCGCGGCAAGGACGCCGGAGGCCTATCGATCACCGGCCGCCGCCTGATGGGCGCCGCCTTCGTGCCGGAAGAGCGCCTCGGCCATGGCGCGGCACCGCGCATGAAGCTTTCGGAGAACCTGCTGCTCTCGCGTCACGCCACCGACGGCAAGGCTTTCGTCGGCTCAGGCGGCATGGTCAAGAACGGCGCGGTGTACAGCGCCGCGCAGCGCATCATCACGGCCATGGACGTGCGCAAGAGCGCGCCTGATCCGGAGGCGGCTGCGCTGTCGGGCGGCAATCTGCAGAAATTCATCGTCGGCCGCGAGCTCGACCGCAAGCCGAGCGTGATGGTCGTCAACCAGCCGACCTGGGGCGTCGACGCGGGTGCGGCGGCGCACATCCGCCAAGCGCTGATCGAGCTTGCCCGCAGCGGATCGGCGGTCCTCGTCATCAGCCAGGACCTCGACGAGTTGTTCGAACTGTCGGATGCGATCGCCGTCATGCACAACGGAGAACTGTCGGTGCCGCTGCCGATCGCCGAGGCGACGTTCGAGAAGATCGGCCTGTTGATGGGCGGCGCCGAGCCCGGCCACGCCGAACACAGCCTGGAGGTGGCATGATGCGCATCGAACTCGTCAAACGCCCGCAGCGCTCGGCGCTGTTCTCGATGCTGTCGCCCTTCATCGCCTTCGCGCTGACGATCATCGCCGGCGCCATCATGTTCGCCTTGCTCGGCGTCAATCCGCTCAATGCCTTCGAGATCTATTTCGTCGAGCCGATCAGCCAGGTCTGGCAGCTGCACGAACTGGCGATCAAGGCAGCACCGCTCATCCTGATCGCGGTCGGCTTGTCGGTCTGCTACAAGGCCAACATCTGGAACATCGGCGCCGAAGGCCAGTTCATTTTCGGCGCGATCTTCGGCTCGATCATCCCGGTGCTGTTCCCGCAATTCGAAGGCCCGCTGGTGATCCCGCTGATGCTTCTGCTCGGCATGGTCGGCGGCGCGTTCTACGCTTCCATCCCGGCGTTGTTGAAGACCCGCTTCAGCACCAACGAGATCCTGACCAGCCTGATGCTTGTCTATGTCGCGCAGCTCTTCCTCGACTGGCTGGTGCGCGGTCCATGGCGCGATCCGCAAGGCCATGGCTTCCCGCAAACGATCCAGTTCGGCGATTCCGCTGTGCTTCCCGAGCTGATGCCGGATGCCGGCCGCGCCAATTGGGGCTTCGTCTTCGCCCTGGTGGCCGCCGTGCTGGTCTGGCTGATGATGAGCCGCATGCTCAAGGGTTTCGAGGTGCGCGTGCTGGGCTCCAGCCCAAGGGCAGGGCGCTTCGCCGGCTTCGGCTTCAACCGGATGGTGTTCTTCACCTTCCTTCTGTCCGGCGCGCTGGCCGGCCTTGCAGGCATCTCGGAAGTCTCCGGCGCCATCGGCCAGTTGCAGCCGGTGATATCGCCCGGCTACGGCTTCACCGCCATCATCGTCGCCTTCCTCGGCCGGCTCAATCCGCTGGGTATCGTGGCCGCGGGCCTGGTGCTGGCGCTGACCTATCTGGGCGGCGAGGCGGTTCAGAGCGCCCTCGGCATTTCCGACAAGGTGGCGCGCGTGTTCCAGGGCATGCTTTTGTTCTTCGTGCTCGGCTGCGACACGCTCATCCATTACCGCATTCGCCTGATCGGCATGGCGCTGACGAAGCCGAACGGCGCGGCGCAGCTCGAAGCGGCGCCCAAGCTCGAGGAGGCCCGCTGATGGACATCGCCGTCAACATCCTTTTGACCATTGCGACCGCGGCGACGCCGCTTTTGATCGCGGCGATCGGCGAGCTGGTGGTCGAGCGCTCAGGTGTGCTCAATCTCGGCGTCGAGGGCATGATGATCATGGGCGCCGTCGGCGGCTTCGGTGCCGGCTACCTCACCGGGTCGCCGTGGATCGGCCTGCTTGCCGCTATCATCGTCGGCGCGCTGTTCTCGCTGCTGTTCGCCGTCATGACGCTGTCGCTCGCGACCAACCAGGTGGCGACCGGCCTGTCGCTGACGCTGCTCGGTCTCGGCCTTTCCGGCATGATCGGCACCAGCTTTGTCGGCCAGCCGGGCGTGAGATTGCCAAATCTCGACATCCCGGGGATCAGCTCGATCCCGGTCGTCGGCAGGCTGATCTTCGGCCAGGATCCGGTCTTCTACATCTCGATCGCGCTGACCGCGGCGGTGATGTGGTTCCTGTTCAAGACGCGCACAGGGCTTACGCTGCGCTCGATCGGCGACAGCCATACGTCGGCGCACGCGCTCGGCATCAAGGTCATCCGCTACCGCTATCTCGCCGTGATCTTCGGCGGCGCCTGCGCCGGCCTTGCCGGCGGGCACCTGTCGCTGGTCTACACGCCGCAATGGGTGGAGAACATGAGCGCGGGCCGTGGCTGGATCGCGCTGGCGCTGGTGGTGTTCGCTTCCTGGCGCCCGTGGCGGGTGCTGGCCGGCGCTTACATCTTCGGCGCGGTGTGGATCGGCCAGCTTCATGCACAGGCTTTTGGCATTCCGGTGCCTTCACAGTTTCTTTCTTCGCTGCCCTATCTGGCAACCGTCGTGGTTCTCGTTCTAATCTCGCGCAACAAGCGGCTGACGATGATGAACACGCCGGCTTCGTTGGGGCAGCCATTTGTTCCGGATCGTTGACAACAACAAAAAGACGGGAAGCTCCAAGGCTTAACTCAGAGAGGTAACACAATGAAAAAACTGCTTATTGCGTTGATGACCACGGCCGCGGCCCTGTCCCTGGCGGCAACCGCCGAGGCCGCCGACAAGCTCAAGGCCTGCTGGGTCTACACGGGTCCGATCGGCGACTTCGGCTACTCCTACCAGCACGACCAGGGCCGGCTCGAAGTCGAGAAGGCGCTCGGCGACAAGGTCGAGACCGCCTATCTCGAAAACGTCTCGGAGGGCCCGGACGCCGACCGCGCTTTCGAGCGCCTGGCGCGCGAGAATTGCAAGATCATCTTCGGCACTTCCTTCGGCTTCATGGATGCCGAGGTGAAGGTCGCCAAGAAGTTTCCCAAGGTGATGTTCGAGCATGCCACCGGCTTCAAGACCGGCGACAATCTCGGCATCTACAATGCGCGCTTCTATGAAGGCCGCTATGTGCTCGGCCAGATCGCGGCCAAGGAATCGAAGAAGGGCCTCGCCGGCTACATCGTTTCCTTCCCGATCCCGGAAGTGGTGATGGGCATCAACTCCTTCATCCTCGGCGCCCAATCGGTCAATCCCGACTTCAAGGTGAAGATCGTGTGGGTGAACTCCTGGTTCGATCCGGGCAAGGAAGCCGACGCCGCCAAGGCGCTGTTCGACCAGGGCGCCGACATCATCGTCCAGCACACCGATTCGACCGCCGCGCTGCAGGTCGCCGAGGAGCGCAAGCTGCATGGTTTCGGCCAGTCGTCCGACATGATCAAGTTCGCGCCGAACGCGCAGCTGACCTCGCTGACCGACGAATGGGGCCCGTATTACATCAGCCGCGTGCAGGCGGCGCTCGACGGCACCTGGAAGCCTGACAATGTGTGGCTGGGCATCAAGGACGGCGCGGTCAAGCTCGCTCCCTTCACCAACATGCCCGACGACGTGAAGGCGATGGCGGAGGCAACCGAGAAGAAGATCGCTGGCGGCTGGAATCCCTTCACTGGACCGGTGTCCAAGCAGGATGGCTCGCCCTGGCTGAAGGACGGCGAGGTCGCCGACGACGGCACGCTGCTCGGCATGAATTTCTACGTCAAGGGCATCGACGACAAGTTGCCGCAGTAAGCGGCAAGTCGCGGAACCGAAACGGAAAAGGGCGCCCGGGCGCCCTTTTTCTTTGAAACTGCGAAGGTTCGCGTGGGCTGTCAGACCGCCGAGCCGTAAAGGTCGTAAGCGTCGGCGCGGTCGATCTTGACCGTGACGATCTCGCCGGCACGCAGCGGCCGCCGCGACTGGATGTGCACCGAGCCGTCGATCTCCGGCGCATCGTATTTGGTGCGGCCTTTGCCGGATGTGCCATGCGCCTCGTCGATCAGCACCGGCAGGCGCTTGCCGACCTTCCTGGCGAGCTGCGCTGCCGAGATTTTCTGCTGGCGCTGCATGAACCGGTGCCAGCGCGCTTCCTTGATCTCCTGCGGCACCTGCTCCAGCCCGAGGTCGTTGGAGCGCGCGCCCTTTACCGGCTCGTATTTGAAACAGCCGGCGCGGTCGATCCTGGCTTCGTCCAGCCAGTCGAGCAGCATCTGAAAATCGTCTTCGGTCTCGCCGGGGAAACCGACGATGAAGGTCGAGCGAATGGCGAGGTCCGGGCAGACCTCGCGCCAGCCGCGGATGCGGTCCAGCGTCTTTTCGCCATGCGCGGGGCGCCGCATGTTCTTCAGCACCTGTGGCGAGGCGTGCTGGAAGGGAATGTCGAGATAGGGGAGGATCTTTCCCTCGGCCATCAGCGGAATGACGTCGGCGACATGCGGGTACGGGTACACATAATGCATGCGTATCCAGATGCCGAGCTTGCCGAGCTCCTCGGAGAGGTCGAGGAATTTCGCCCGCACCTCGCGATCGCCAAACATCGACGTCTGGTACTTGATGTCGATGCCGTAGGCGCTGGTGTCCTGCGAAATGACCAGGATCTCCTTGACGCCGGCCTTGGCGAGCTTTTCGGCTTCGCGCAGCACGTCCGCGGCCGGGCGCGAGACGAGATCGCCGCGCAGCGCCGGAATGATGCAGAAGGTGCAGCGGTTGTTGCAGCCCTCGGAAATCTTCAGATAGGCGTAGTGGCGCGGCGTCAGCTTCACGCCCTGCGGCGGCAACAGGTCGACATAGGGATCGTGGCTCGGCGGAGCCGCCTCGTGAACCGCCGCCATCACGCTCTCATAGGCCTGCGGGCCGGTGATCGCCAACACATTGGGGTGTTTTTCGCGGATGACCTCCGGCTCGGCGCCGAGGCAGCCGGTGACGATGACGCGGCCGTTCTCCGACAGCGCCGAGCCGATGGCGTTGAGCGACTCGTCGCGCGCGGAATCGAGGAAGCCGCAGGTGTTGACCACGACGAGGTCGGCGCCGTCATGCTTGCGCGCGATCTCGTAGCCTTCGGCGCGAAGCCGCGTGATGATGCGCTCGGAATCGACGAGCGCCTTCGGGCATCCAAGACTGACGAAACTGACGCGTGGGGCGGACATGGACTTTTTTCCAAGAGATGAGAGCGAGATCGAGGATTGAGCCTCAGGCTCCGGAGATCGATCTACGCGCGCGGCTTTGAGCCATTTCGCGCGGCGCAATAGCACGCTTCGGCAGAGATGCAAACCTGCCAGCCGGCCAGGAAAAGGCGATGCGGCAAACGCTCGCCTGAAAAGGCGTCAGTGGCCGTCCGGCCCGAACCATGGCGCTAGGAAGGCAAAATGGTCGGGAAACTGCTGCACGGCGCCTCCCAGAAGCATGTTCACCGCGACATAGAGGATGATCAGCAGGCCGACATAGGCGATCCAGCGGTACTTGTGCAGCAGGCGCGCGACGAAGGATGCGGCAAAGCCCATCAGCGCGATCGAAAGGACCAATCCGATGATCAGCACCGTGGGATGCTTCATGGCCGCGCCGGCGACGGCAAGCACGTTGTCGAGCGACATCGAAACGTCGGCGATGACGATCTGCCAGGCGGCTTGCGAGAAGGTCTTGCGCGGGCCCTTGCCAGAGATCCTGCCGTCCTTGTTGTAGTCGCCGTTCGACAGCGCTTCTGTCGCGTCGCGCTCATCCTCGTGGCTGACGCGCAGCTCGCGCCACATCTTCCAGCACACCCACAGAAGCAGGAGCCCGCCAGCGATGAGTAGCATCGGGCCGATGCTCAGCAGCCATTGCGTGATCAGGGCAAAGATTATGCGCAGGACAGTGGCTGCCGCGATGCCGACCAGGATGGCGCGCTTGCGCTGATCCGCGGGAAGCCCGGCCGCCGCCAAGCCGATCACAATCGCGTTGTCGCCCGCGAGCGCGAGGTCGATTGCGACGACCTGGAGGAGAGCCGAAAGGCCTGCGGCAGTGAATATTTCCATCGACTAGAAATCCTTGCCTGAAATCAGCGTAGCCTTTACCGAGACGGCCCTAAAGGCATGGTCCATCGGCGTCAAGGCGCAGGTTTGGACATCGCCGGAAAACAACGCCGCCGGCGCAAGCCCTCAAGGATTTCGGGTGGTCGCCGGCAAGCTGGCGAGGCCGAAAACTAGTCGTAGAGATTATATTTGGCCCAGTCGGATTCCGGGATTTCGTCGCCGATCTTGTAGCGGAACTGCAGCACTTGCATGTGGTCCGGCGCGGTTTGGCATTTGAACTTCAGCCGGTACCATTGGCCATTGCTGCGGAAGGCGGCGCCCGAGCTTTTGATGGCATCGGCGCTCATTTGCGGTGTGGCGAAGGCGTAGGCCACGACGCGGTCGGCCTTGTAGTTGCGATCGTCGTGGCTGATCCGGTCGAGCACCTCGGCGTCACAGCGCTGCTCGAGGCGAGTCTGCGGATCGAGTTTCATCAGGCCGGCGCGCAATGCATTGTCCATCGCCTTGGCCGGCAAGACCGGCGTCAGCGACGCCAGAACCATCAGGCAGAGCTTTTTCATGGGCGCGAGAAGCAGCATATTTTGTCCGAGAAATCAAATAAACGGTGTTTTACCAACCGTTGATCGTTCCACCAATGCGCGCCGGAGGCCGCTTCGTCTGACGGCGGCGCGTTGGGGCTGAGCTTCGATCACCGCGTCGTCATTTCGCTGCCGGTCTCGCTGGGCCTGCAGCTCGATACCACGATCGGCGTCGGCGACGGCCAGTCGCTGCAGGCCTGGCCGCGCGGCCTGGGTGCATGAGTTCGAGCCGGACCGCTCGGTGAAGCCAAGCTTCCAGGCGGCTCCGGGCACTTCCTTCGTCATCCAGGGCACCTCGGCCGCCGAGGACGCGGTTGCGGTCAATGCCGGGCTGAAGATGAACTGGAGCTCAAACACCTCGATGTTCGCCGCCTTCGACGGCAAGTTCGGTGACGGCTTGCAGAGTTATGGCGGCGATGTCGGTCTCAAGGTGAACTGGTAGAGGGACTGGCGACCAACCTCGACCGAGGATCGCGCCCCGATCCTGCGAAGCTTGAACCGCGATGCAAGGTGGCGGAGGGAGTGGTTTTTAAACTCTTCGATTCCATAGCTCGCCGAACTTCTGTTGGTTGCGAGAGGGAGGTTGGGCGGAAGAGCAGCAAATATTCAAACAGGCGCTGGCGCGGTCGATCTGCGACAACTTCACAACGAATTCAACGATCAATGGTGCGCTCGACCTAGGGAATGGCAAGTGGGGTAAAGGTAGGGGTCCATTCTGGCTTGCTGGTGAGCTTTGCGACGGTCGCAATGGCAGAGGCAAGTGGGCAGATTAAAACTTGTAGCTCACACCAACGCGAACTGCGTGGTCTCGAATTTTCATAGTTTCGATCACATCCGGAAAGACTGGGGCCTCATTTCCGCTTGCGGTCCCGAAGTCAGTGTAGCGATACTCTAGTCGCGCGCTCCATTTATCAGCGAACGCGTACTCCAATCCGGCACCGATGGTCCAACCGGTTTTGGTCTTCGTCCAAGATTGCAAAGTTGCCGGGTCCGGGCCGCCGGCAAAGCGGAAATTGCCAAAGGCAACGCCACCGGTAACATAGGGCAGGAAGCGATCGAAGGCGTATCCGACCCTAACGCGCGCGGAGCCTTGCCAGCGCAAATCGGCGCTACCGGCACCCAAACTTAAAATTGGCTTGTTAAAACTGCCTTTGACATTGGCGTATTCGATATCGCCTTCCACACCAACGACAAGCGGCGAGTCGAATTGGTGATTGTATCCAACGTACAGGCCACCAACAAAGCCGCTTGGAGTAAAAGTCCCGCTTGGGTAAGGGGCGTGAGGGCCGTTGAAACTGTAGCTGGTCCTCGCCCACTCGTAACCGGCTTGAGCCCCGACGTAGAGCCCCGTCCAGTTGTACGTAGACGCCACCGGGTCCGAGGCTAGAACGCCAGCAGCGAAAGCGCCGCCAGTAGAAGCAATGAGAGTTGCGGTCGCGAGCAGAATCGATTTCATGCCAGGCTCCGTGTTACGCATCAGGGGCTATAGGAGCAACGTCTTAGCGGCAATATCTGTACTTCCGAGCCTTCAGGCGATTTCAATGCCCTGTTGCGGCGAAGCAACACGACCTGGAAAGGGACGTTATCAGAGCACGTCATGGCCGGCGGGACGCATGGATTTTCACAGGGGCGGGCCGGTCAGGTTGGAGATTCATAAGCTGCCAAGAGGGTGAGAGATGCTGTTGCATGGCGTCGCATACCGTCTGAATCAATAGCATTTCGAATAGCGGGCATTTTGGCGGGTAAGCTTTGAAAAATGCTAAATTATTAAATTAAATCAAGTCATTGTGGCGGAGGGAGTGGGATTCGAACCCACGGTGAACTTGCGCCCACGCCGGTTTTCAAGACCGGTGCCTTAAACCGCTCGGCCATCCCTCCATCGTGATTTTCACGAGGCGCTTCGTCCTGTTGGTGCCAAAGGCCGTGCCGACAGGATCGAGAGCGCCCATGCTCTAGTGCGATGCGCAAAGACCTGTCAATCGCAGGAACGGCTCAATCCATTGTTTTGCGGAGCCGGGGACAGCCGGTTCGTTGCATTGACAGTGCCGTCAAGAGCCTGTCAATCTCAATCTGCTAATATTTCAAACAGGGGGCAATCATGAAGAAAACCTACGAGAAACCCGTGCTGACAAAGCGTGGCATGCTGTCTCGTGCGACGGCCCAGCAGGTGCCGTCCGATGCGCGGGCGGATTAGCGGACAACCTTTACTCTTAGTCGGATTTGAAGCCGTCGATCTTGTGGGCCGACGTTGTTGGCAGCAGGGCATTCTCGAAGAGCGCGGATTTTCCGAGCGTGGTGGTACCGCCTCGCGCCATAATCTCGCCCTGTTGCGGCCATAATCGATTAACATCGTGATAAGCAATTCCTGTGCAAAAGGGATTGGGGATCAAGGTGTTGGCCTGGCGGGCGACTTCTGGCCCCGACGGGTGGCAGCACGGTAGGGGACAATCGAAAACATGCAGATTTCGGCGCGCCCGCGTCTTCGTCGCGCTTCTGTTTTCGCCCTGTGCGCCCTTTCGGGCCTGCTTTTGGCTGCCTGCGCCTCGCAGCCCGAACCCAAAGGGATGGTCTACAAGAAGGCCCGCTCCAAGGAATATTTCGCCGAATCCGAATATGGCGTGAAAGCGAGTCCGCGTGTCCAGTTCATGCGGCGCGGCGGCGGCCGCGACCAGCTCGGCAAGCCCTACCAGGTGCGCGGCAGGTGGTACTATCCCAAGGAAGACAAGGGCTACGCCAAGGTCGGGCTTGCTTCCTGGTATGGCGATGCGTTCCACGGCCGTCTGACCGCCAATGGCGAAATCTATGACATGACGCATCTGACGGCGGCGCATCCGACGATGCCGCTGCCGAGCTATGCCCGCGTCACCAATCTGGAGACCGGCAGCTCGGTGATCGTGCGCGTCAACGACCGCGGCCCCTATCACGAAGGCCGCATCATCGACGTCTCCGAACGCGCGGCGCAGATGCTCGACTATGCCAAGGTCGGCACGGCCAGGGTCAAAGTCGAATATGTCGGCCGCGCGCCGCTCGACGGCGACGACGACCAGTATCTGGTGGCTTCCTACCACCCCGGCAACAACCGGCCGGATCCTTCGGACGGCCTGCCGACCGGCGTGATGGTGGCCATGAACGGCCCATCGCCGAGCCTGCCGGTGGGCGCGCCGCCGGCCGCCGTGCCGTTCCCTGGCCAATTGACCAATTCGGGGGAGGCCTTTGCCGCGCAGCCGGGCCTGTCGGAGCAGCCGGCCGTGCAGCCGGCTGCATTCTCGGTGCAGGGCGCCAGCGATGTCGTGCTGCCCGATTTCGGGCCGATCGTACCGGAACGGCCGGATCTTACGCTTCCGTCGAACTCGCCCTTCGCCATGGCTTCGCTGTCTTACGCGGACGAACGGGTAAAGCGCGCGGATGTCTTTGCGGCGCTCGATGCCGGCGGCATGTCGCCGGCCGATGTCCTGCAGTCGTGGCGGAAATCGATCCGTCAGGAACAGACGCCCGCATCCGACTACGTCGCCGCCGGCTCCTTCGACGAGGCCGCGGAGGCAAAGCGCGTGGCCGCGGCGCTCGAGCCGTTCGGCCGGGCCGAGATCCAGCGCACCGAACTCGACGGCAATGACTGGTATGCGGTCAACGTCTACCCGGACGGCCATGGCAGCATCGACGACCTGCTTCAGGCAGCCTGGTCGCATGGCGCGCCGGATGCGCTGGCTGTGCGTAACTGATCAAATTCGCGCGGCCCGTTGATCCGGTCGAAATAATCCTGATAGCTTGGCCGCGGGGTAGTTTTGCGCAATTCCGGGTGGCTCCACGCTTTCCGGTATTGCCCAGATTGGGTCGACATTTCATGCAATTGCGCCTTTTTCCACCTTTCGCCAGCCTTCTGGGATTGGTGCTGGCGCTGCTTTGCTCCGCGCCTGCATGCGCGCAGCTTTTCGAGACGAAGGCGACGCAGGCGTTCATGATCGATGCCGACACCGGCACCGTGCTCTTCGCCAAGGACCCCGACAAGCCGATCCCGCCGGCCTCGATGGCCAAGCTGATGACGATGGAAATGGTCTTCAACGCCATCAAGTCGAAGCGGATCACGCTCGACGACACTTTCGTCGTCAGCGAAAACGCCTGGCGCACCGGCGGCGCGCCATCCGGGACCTCGACCATGTTCGCCAAGCTCAAATCCGAGGTCCGCGTCGAGGATTTGATCCAGGGCGTCACCGTGCAGGCGGCCAATGACGGCTGTATCGTCCTCGCCGAGGGCATGGCGGGCTCGGAAGCGAATTTCGCCGCTCAGATGACCGATCGCGCCCGTCAGCTCGGCCTCTCGAAATCCACCTTCGTCAATTCGACCGGCCTGCCGGCGGACGGCCAGCAGACGACGGTGCGGGAGCTGACGATGCTGGCGCTGCATCTGTGGCGCGACTATCCGGAGTTCTTCCACTATTACGGCCAGCCGGACTTCACCTGGAACAAGATATCGCAGAGGAACCGCAATCCGCTGATCGCCATGGGCATCGAGGCCGACGGCTTCGTGGCCGGCGCCAGCGAGCAGGCGGGCTTCGGCCTGGTCGGCACCGTCAGCCACAACGGCACGCGCGTGATCGCCGCTCTCAGCGGACTGGCAAATGACCGCGAACGCTCCGAAGAGGCGCGTAAGCTGCTCGACTGGGGCTCGCGGTCATTCCAGAAGACCGAGATCTTCGCCAAGGACGAGGTGGTCGGCGAAGCAGAGGTTTTCGGCGGTGCCAAGTCTGGCCTAGCCTTGAAAGCCAAAGGCCCCGTGGACATCTTTCTGCCGATCGCCAACCGCGACAAGCTGACCGCCAGGATCGTCTACCAGGGTCCGGTGTCGGCGCCGATCGAGGAAGGGCAACCGGTCGGGGAACTGCGCGTTTGGATAGGCGACACGCTGAGCCAGCAGACGCCGCTCTATGCCGCCGAGTCGGTGAAGGTGGGCACGCTGCCGCAGCGCGCACTGGACGCGGCCAAGGAACTCGCTGTCGGCTGGCTGCGTCAGAAACATTTGTGATCGGGCAAGTTCGTGGACCTTTTGTCGGACGAGAGCTATGACAGCGGCCAGCACGGGCAAAGGCAGTCTCGATTGGCGAGCGGATTTTTCATCACCTTCGAGGGCGGCGAAGGAGCAGGCAAGTCGACGCAGATCGAGCGGCTGGCGCGGCGCATGCGCGCCAAGAAATACGAGGTGCTGGTCAGCCGCGAACCGGGTGGATCGCCCGGCGCCGAGGCCGTAAGGCATGTGCTCCTGTCCGGGGCGGCCGAGCCGTTCGGCCCGAAGATGGAGGCGGTCCTGTTCGCCGCCGCGCGCTCCGACCATGTCGAGCAGGTCATCCGGCCGGCGGTCGAGCGCGGCTCGATCGTGCTGTGCGACCGTTTCATCGATTCCTCGCGCGTCTACCAAGGGGTCACGGGGGGGCTCGATGCCGATTTCATGAAGGCGCTGGAGGCAGTGGCCATCAATGGCATGATGCCGGACATGACGCTGATCTTCGACATCGATCCCGCTGAAGGCCTCAAGCGGGCCGCCGCGCGGCGCGGCGCCGGGGACGCCGCCGACCGCTTCGAGAAGGAGACATTGGCCATCCACCGGCGACGGCGCGAGGCTTTCCTTGCCATCGCCGAGGCGGAGCCGGAGCGCTGCATCGTCGTCGACGCTTCCGCCGATCCCGATACGGTGGAGGATGTCGTCACCGCCGCCGTCTTCGCGGCGCTGGAAGAACGGATGCCGGCGCAAAGGATTGAGACGGCGCCTGCATGATCTTCGAACGCATCGCCCCCGAGCAGCATGACACGCTGGACGGCGTGCCTGAGCCGGCTGAAACGCCGCGGCTGATCGGCCACGCGACGGCGGCAGGGATGCTTGCCGGCGCCTACCGCGCCGGCAAGCTGCCGCATGCGCTGATTTTCGCCGGGCCGCAAGGCATCGGCAAGGCGACGCTGGCGTTCCACATGGCGCACCATCTTCTGAGATATCCGGATTTCAAGACGGCGCCCGGCGCGCTCGCCGTTCCCGATCCGGCCTCCTCGCTGTTTCGCCAGATTGCCACCGGCGCGCATCCTTCGGTGCTGCATCTCACCCGTCCGGCCAATGACAAGACCAAGAGCTTCAAGACGGTGCTGACCGTCGACGAGATCCGCAAGGTCAGCCGCTTCCTGTCGATGACCTCGCATGACGGCAGCTACCGCGTCGTCATCGTCGATCCGGCCGACGACATGAACATCAACGCCGCCAATGCCTTGCTCAAGAATCTCGAAGAGCCGCCGGCACGCACCCTGTTCATTCTGGTGGTGCACGCACCGGGCAGCCTGTTGCCGACGATCCGCTCGCGCTGCCAGATGGTGCGGCTGGCGCCTCTGGCCGCCGACGAGCTGATGGCGGTGCTGGAAAATGTCGAGCCGCCGCCGCCGGACGATCCGGCCGCGCGCGCAGCACTTGCCGAGCGGGCAGGGGGCAGCGCCCGCAACGCGATCCTGCTCACCCAATATGGCGGGCTGGAGATCGCCGGCGCGCTCGACGCACTGGTGGCGGCCAGGAAGCCCGACATTGCCGGCGCCCACCGCCTTGCCGAGGCCGTGGCGGGACGCGATCAGGCGATCCAGTTCGACATCTTCAACCGCCGCGCGCTCGACCTGCTTTCGGCCGCCGCCAGCGAAGCGGCGCTGGCCGGCGACCTCGACAGGGCCAAATCGCTGTCCGAGGCTTGGCACGAAGCGCTGAACACGATATCTGAGGCCGAGACCTACAACCTCGACAAGAAGCAGCACGCCCTGACCATGATCGACCGCCTGAATTCTGCGATGCGAATGTGAATGCGCCTTGTCCTCGGGATGGCAATCGCCGTCTCGATGAGATATCCACCGCCACACTTCCCATTCAGACATTCATGGCGATTTCATCCATGGCACGCGAAAAATTCTATCTGACCACCCCGATCTTTTATCCGAATGGCAAGCCGCATATCGGCCATGCCTATACGGTCATTGCCAGCGACGCGCTGGCCCGCTTCCAGCGGCTGGACGGCAAGGACGTGTTCTTTCTCACGGGCACTGACGAGCATGGTCTCAAGATGCAGCAGACGGCCGAGAAGGAAGGCATCACGCCCTTGGAGCTTGCCGACCGCAATTCAGCAATCTTCCGCTCGATGACCGAGACCCTCGGCGCCTCAAATGACGAATTCATCCGCACGACCGAACCACGCCATTACGCGTCCTGCCAGGCGATCTGGAAGGCGATGGCCGCGAATGGCGACATCTATCTGGACCGCTACAGCGGCTGGTATTCGGTGCGGCAGGAGGCTTATTTCGACGAGAGCGAAACCACGCTCGGCGAGGATGGCGTGCGCCGCGAACCGCTTGGGTCGCCAGTCGAATGGAACGAGGAGGAAAGCTATTTCTTCCGGCTGTCCGCCTATCAGGATAAGTTGCTGGCGCTGTATGAAACCCAGCCGGATTTCGTCGGTCCGGCGGAGCGCCGCAACGAGGTGATGAGCTTCGTCAAGTCCGGCCTGAAGGATCTGTCGATCTCACGAACCACCTTCAAGTGGGGCGTTCCGGTGCCCGGCGACGACAAGCATGTGATGTATGTGTGGGTCGATGCTTTGACCAACTACATCACCGCCGCCGGCTATCCCGATACCAAGTCCCAGAAATGGAGCTTTTGGCCGGCCACGCATGTCATCGGCAAGGATATCGTGCGCTTCCATGCCGTTTACTGGCCGGCTTTCCTGATGTCGGCGGGGATCGAGCTGCCGAAACGGGTCTTTGCCCACGGCTTCCTGTTCAACCGCGGCGAGAAGATGTCGAAGTCGGTCGGCAATGTCGTCGACCCGTTCGCCATGGTCGAACATTACGGTCTCGACCGCGTGCGCTACTTCTTCCTGCGCGAGGTGCCGTTCGGCCAGGACGGCAGTTACAGCCATGAGGCGATCGTCAACCGCACCAATGCCGACCTTGCCAACGGCCTCGGTAATCTGGCGCAGCGCTCGTTGTCGATGATCGCCAAGAACTGTGGTGGCAAGGTGCCGGCGCGCGGCGACCTTACCGAGGCCGACACGGCGATCCTCGACCAGGCGATCGAAGCGTTGGCGGTTTCGCGTCGGGCGATGGCGGAGCAGGGCATCCACCTGGCGCTGGCGGCGATCTTCGGCGTTGTTGCCGAAGCCGATCGCTATTTCGCTTCGCAGGAGCCCTGGGCGCTCAAGAAGACCGACCCGGAGCGCATGGAAACCGTCTTGTGGGCAACGGCCGAACTGGTGCGGCGTGTGGCACTGCTTTGCCAGCCCTTCGTTCCCGGATCGGCCGCGAAACTGCTCGACCTGTTGGCCGTGCCCGCGGGCAAACGCGCTTTCGAGCATGTCCACGCCGACCATGCGCTGGTGCCCGGCGCGGCATTGCCGGCGCCGGAGGGCGTGTTTCCGCGCTATGTCGAGCAGGACGGCAACAACTGATGCTGGTCGACAGCCATTGCCATCTCGACTTTCCGGACTTCGCCGAGGAGCGGGCGGCTATCGTCGCCCGCGCCCTCGCCGCCGGCATCGGTCGCATGGTGACGATCTCGACGCGCGTGAGGCGCTTTCAGCAAATCCTTGAAATCGCTGAAACTTTCAATGAGGTCTATTGCTCGGTCGGCACCCATCCACACAATGCCGCGGAAGAGCTGGACGTCACCGCCGACGAGCTCGTGCGACTTTCCGACCATCCCAAAGTGGTGGCGATCGGCGAAGCCGGGCTCGATTACTATTATGACAAGGCGCCGCGCGATGCGCAGGCGCAGGGTTTTCGCACCCATATCGCGGCCGCGCGCCGGACCGGCCTGCCGCTGGTCATCCATTCGCGCGATGCCGACGACGACATGGCGGCGATCCTCGAGGACGAAACAGGGAAGGGCGCTTTCCCCTTCATTCTGCACTGTTTTTCGTCCGGACGCAGGCTGGCCGAAGTCGGCGTGGCGCTGGGCGGCTATGTCTCCTTTTCCGGCATCCTGACCTTCAAGAATTCCACCGAATTGCGCGCCATCGCCGCCGACGTCCCGCGCGACCGGCTGCTGGTCGAAACAGACGCACCCTACCTTGCGCCGGTCCCGCATCGCGGAAAACGCAACGAACCGGCCTATGTGGCGAACACGGCAAAGGTGCTTGCCGAGACCATCGGCGTAAGCGACGCCGAGATCGCCGATATCACCACCGGAAACTTCTTCCGGTTGTTCACCAAGATGCCGCGTCCCGACAGGGCGACAGGCTGAGGCATGGGCGACCGGCTGCGCTTTACCGTTCTTGGTTGCGGCTCATCGCCCGGCACGCCGCGCATCACCGGCGATTGGGGCAATTGCGACCCCAAGAATCCGAAGAACCGACGCATGCGCACGGCCGCGCTGGTCGAGCGTATTGCCGCCGACGGCGCGCGTACCACGGTCGTCATCGACACCGGGCCGGATTTCCGCGAGCAGATGCTGCTGGCCTCCGTCAAGCGCATCGACGCGGTCGTCTACACGCATCCGCATGCCGACCATATCCACGGCATCGACGATCTGCGCGGCTACGTGCTCGAGCAACGCCATCGCATCGACATCCATGCCGACGAGCCGACCATGCTGCGGCTGCGCCAGGCATTCCGCTATTGCTTCGAGACGCCATCCGGCAGCTCTTATCCGCCGATCGTCGAGGCTCACATCATCGATCACGCGAGGCCGGTCGTGATCGAAGGCGAGGGCGGCGCCCTCACCTTAGAGCCGCTGCCGCAGTTTCATGGCGATATCATCTCGCTCGGCTTCCGCATCGGCGGGCTTGCCTATTGCCCCGATATCAGCGGCTTCCCGGACGCCACCATCGAGCGTTTGCGCGGCCTCGACATGCTGGTGATCGACGCGCTGCAGTACAACACCCATCCCAGCCATCTGTCGCTCGGCCAGGCGCTGGAGTGGATCGAGAAGCTGGCGCCGAGGAACGCCGTGCTGACCCATATGCATGTGCCGCTCGACTACGCCGCCGTGATGGCCGAAACGCCGGATCACGTGGTGCCGGCCTATGACGGCATGGTGGTCGAAATTCCTTACGAGTCAGAACGATAGCGTCAGCTGCTCAGTTCGTGTTGCAGTTCGTCTGTCGAACGTTCGGTAGAGATCTCGAAGTCGCGAAGCATTGCAGGGAGTAATCCGCGGAGTTCGACGCCACCAGCGAAAGCCGCAGCAATTCCTGGGTATGCGCCCGACCCGTTAGTTCCATAATACATGTTATGCGACTTTCTGATGTAGCCGCCATTTAGTAATGCGACAGTTGCCCCAGTTAGAGATGCGACACTTCCCGCTTCCGAGGCTGGTCAACAT
>NZ_VFTK01000032.1:0-80234 GCF_006439495.1 Mesorhizobium sp. B3-1-8 | reverse complement strand
GCTCAACTGCCTCTCCAAAGAATCCTTTCTCAGCCTAAACTCAACCCCAAAAACGCCATATGCGATTCCCCTGCCCTCAAAGGGGGGAGATCAGCCGTCACGCCGGCCTTCGCCAATCGCAGACGTTGCAAGACGAGCGCCTCGTCAAAGCTGCCAATCTCCCCCCTTGAGGGGGAGATGTCCGGCAGGACAGAGAGGGGGGCGAAGGAACTCGACGTAAGAGGGAGGGTTCTTAGCGACTACTTTCCGCCAACCGCCTCCTCATAGACCTCCGGCTTGAACCCTACTAAAACCCGCTCCCCCACCTCCAGAACCGGCCGCTTGATCATCGTCGGCTTGGCGAGCATCAGCTTCTTCGCCTTCTTCTCGTCCACCCCGGCCTTGTCCGTCTCCGGCAGCTCACGAAAAGTGGTGCTGCCCTTGTTGAGCAGCTTTTCCCAGCCGACCTTGCCGACCCAGCCGTTCAGCCTTTCCGCCTCGATCCCTTCGGCGCGGTAGTCATGGAAGCGATACGGCACGTCATGGCTTTCCAGCCAGGCGCGCGCCTTCCTGATCGTGTCGCAGGTAGTGATGCCGTACATAGTGATGGGCAAGGCAGGCCTCGGTGGGTTTGCGAATCTGAGCGAATCCTAGGCCCGCAGCAGCAGCTTTGCCAGCGCTTCACGAAGGCTCGTTTTTGGCTCTTGCCAACACTAAGGTTTTTTCCTAAGTATTATTCGAAACGCCAGAACCGAGAGCCAATGATCAGCCTTGATACCGCCAGCCAGAGCCCGCCGCCCATCGACGGCATTTTTCGCGCGCTTGCCGATCCGACGCGCCGGGGTGTCGTGGAGCGGCTGAACAGAAGCCCGGCCTCGGTCAGCGAACTGGCGGAGCCGTTCGAGATGGCCCTGCCCTCCTTCGTCGAGCATCTCAAGGTGCTGGAGGGCTGCGGGCTGGTGCAGTCGCAAAAGACCGGCCGAGTCAGAACCTACAGTCTTTCGCCCGAGCCGCTGAAGCTTGCGGAAAACTGGCTCGCCGAACAGCGCGCGCTGTGGGAGCACCGCCTCGACCAGTTCGACGCCTATGTGATGAGCCTCAAGGAGAGTGAAAAGTGAGCTATCCGTTCAAGCCGAACCCGAAACTGGACCTGACGCTGGAGCGCTTTCTCGATGCGCCACGCGAATTGCTGTGGCGCGCCTGGACGACGCCGGAGCACGTCAAGCAGTGGTTCACGCCAAAACCGTGGGTCATCACCGATTGCGAGATCGACTTCAGACCGGGCGGCCTGTTCCGCACGCGCATCCAGTCGCCCGACGGCAAGGAGGTGAGCGACCGCCATTGCTGCTATCTCGAGATCGTGCCGAACGAACGCTTGGTGTGGACCGACGCGCTGCTGCCGGGCTACCGGCCGTCGGGCGAGCCGTTCATCACCGCAGTCATCGCCCTGACACCGGAAGGCAAAGGCACGCGCTACACCGCCACCGCCATCCACCGCGACGAAGCGACGCGCAATAGCCACGAGGAGATGGGTTTCTTCGACGGCTGGGGCACAGTGGCCGACCAGCTGGCTCAGTATGTGAAGACGATTTGAGAAGCTGGCATGGCGACCGGAATATCAGCCCGGTCGCCATCTCTGATTTCAAGTTTACGCAGCGAAAGAAGCGAGACGCTCAGGCCGATCGGCCTCAATAGTAAAAACGCTCTTCGCTGATCTTGCCGTTCTTGACCGTGTAGAGGCCGACCTCGTCCATTTTGACACGTTCGCCGGTGGATTTGGGCGTAATGTCGAAGCTGAAGCGCAAGGCGAACTGGTCGCCATTGACATAGGGACCCTCGACCGAGCCGCCGTGGACCTCGTGGTTCGCTTCCCACCACTCGCCCTTCTGCTTGACGGCTTCCTTGCCGTTGCACACGGCCATCGGGCCTTCCATGGCTTCGTAACTGACGATGTCGTCGGCATTGTATTTCGCGGCGGCGCTATGGCTGTCGCCCTGTTTGAGGAGTTCAGTGAAGTCCTTGGCAATTTCGGCAGTGGTCATGGGATCCTCCCGGTTTGGACCAGACATCAAGTAGGTATCGATCGTTCGCCCGCCACGGCTCGGTCGCTTCGCAGGTGACAATTCCTGTCAGCATGGCGAGGCCTGCGCGCTGACGATAAGGACGATTTGAGATGCTCACATGACAGCATGCGCGTCATCCTGACCGTTCAATTGCCAGCGTCTGATGATCTGATAGCGGTCCTGACGCAGGAAGCTGTGTATCAGCACGAACTCGCGCACGGTCCAACCAATCGGCTCAATTGGCCGCTCATTGACTTTCGGAACACGCACTTTGTCACGCAGCAATGTGACGTGCGGCTCGATCGACTTCCCGACAAGCGGCTTAAACGGGCTGTCGGATAGCACAGCGGCGAGCGCTCGCCAGAAAGCCTGCAATGCGGGAACGCCGTCACTGCCGCGCAGAACGAGAGCGCCGCCACCAAAGGCCGACAGACGGTCAAACGACACATCAAAGGCTTGAGCTCGGACGAGAGAGCCTGCCGAGCAAGCGGCGTCGACCAGAGATCTTGGCAATCCATCGTGATCGCCGAGCATGACAAGCGAAATATGCAGATGCCTGGTTCGAATGAGCTTTCCGCCGAGCCCTAACTCCCGCTGCCAAGTCACGGCTCGTGAGGCCAGCATACGAGCAATCATCTCTTCGAGAAGGATGGCGAAGAACAGTCGGTCGTTGGGCTCCTGACTGGGCTCGTCCCAACGAAAAAAAGCCTGCCCATTCCTGCCGATCCCGAACCACGGTTGTTCGTTCATGGCTGATCCCTTTCGGATATCGTCCAAAGGCTCAGACTAGAACAAAACAAGAACAATCTACAAGGGAGAATAACACCCGCGCTCGATCGCCAGCCGCCGTACCAGCGCCAGCACGGTGTCGATGGTCGGCGTCGGCTGGCCGGTCAGGCGCCCGAGTTCCTGCACCGCCGTTACCAGCGCGTCGATCTCCATCGGGCGGCCGCGTTCGAGGTCCTGCAGCATCGAGGTCTTGTGCTCGCCGACATCGCCAGCGCCCTTGATGCGGCGGTCGACGGGGATGAGGAAGCGCACGCCGAGGCTTTCGCCGATCGCCTGCGCCTCCAGCATCATGGCGCGGGCGACGGCGCGGGTGCCTTCGTCTGCAACGATGGCCGCAAGCGTGCTGCCGGTCAGCGCCGAGATCGGGTTGAAGGAAAGATTGCCCCAAAGCTTCACCCAGATCTCCGAGCGGATGTCCTCGCGCACCGGCGCCTGCAGCCCGGCCTTGACCATTTCGCGGGCAAGCGCAGTGGCTCGCTCGCTCTTCTGGCCCGACGGTTCGCCCAGCGAAAAGCGTGTACCCTCGACATGGCGGATCAGGCCGGGCGCGTCGACCTCCACGGCGGGATAGACGACCGAGCCGATGACGCGCTGCGGCCCGATGCGATCCCAGATCGCACCGCCAGGATCGACCGCGTCGAGCCGCGTGCCTTCGAGCGCGCCGCCGGCCTTGTGGAAATACCACCAGGGCACGCCGTTCTGCATGGTGACGACGGCGGTCCCCTCGCCCAGCAGCGGCGCGATCTGATCGAGCGCCGGCGCCAGCGAATGCGCCTTCAGCGCCAGCACGACATAGTCCTGTACGCCGAGTTCCTCGGCGTGTGCCGCCGCCCTGACCCGCGCCACCGTTTCCTTGCCGTTTTCAACCAGGCGAAGTCCATCGGCCTCGATCGCCTCCAGATGCGCGCCGCGCGCCACGATCGACAGATGGACCGAGCCGGCGATCGCGAGCTTCGCGGCGAGATAGCCACCGATGGCGCCGGCGCCGAAGACAGTGATGCGCATCAGCCGAGACCGAGCTTGGCCGCCAGCCCAATGCGCTGCAGCTTGCCGGTCGCGCCCTTCGGGATTTCGTCGAGGATCAGCACCTTGCGCGGCACCTTGAAATCGGCGAGCCGCGTCGAGGCAAAGCCGCGAATGTCTGCCTCGCTGGCGCTCTGGCCTTCGCGAAGCACGACAGCGGACGCTACCTCTTCACCCAGCTTGTCATGCGGCATGGCGAAGGTGACGACCTGCGCCACCGCCGGATGGTCCATCAGCACTTCGTCGACCTCGAGCGGCGAGATCTTTTCGCCACCGCGATTGATGATCTCCTTCAGCCGGCCGGTGACGCGCAGGTAGCTGTCCTCGTCGAGCACGCCCTGGTCGCCGGTGTGGAACCAGCCATGAGCGAAGGCGCTGGCGTTGGCGTCCGGGTTCTTCTCATAGCCGGCGGTGACGTTGGGGCCGCGAATGACGATCTCGCCGATCTCGCCGGGTTTGAGCAGCCGCCCGTCCTGCGCCATGACGGCGACTTCCGGTCCCGCCGACGCGCCGACGCTGCCGGGCTTGCGCAGTCCAGGCGGCAGGCGGTTGGACGCCATCTGGTGCGCGGCCTCGGTCATGCCGTAGGCCTCGATCACCGGACAGGCGAAGGTGGATTCGAGCTCGGCCATCACTTGCGCCGGGAGCGAAGCCGACGACGAGCGGACGAAGCGCAGCTTCGCTTCGGCGAGCTGCTCGGGGTTGCGGGCGGCGCGCGGCAGGATCGCCTGGTGCATGGTGGGCACGGCGGTGTACCAACTGGGCTTGGCTTCGGAGAGCCACTGGAAGAAACGCAGCGCGTTGAAACCCGGCGTGCAGAAAACGCTGCCGCCGGCGGCGAGCGAGGAAAGCACCGCGGCGATCAGGCCATGGATGTGAAACAACGGCATGATGTTGAGGCAGCGGTCGGCTGGCGTCAGGCCGAGCGTGGCGCCGATATGCGTTGCCGACGCCGCGAGATTGGCATGGCTGAGCGGCACCAGTTTCGGACGCGACGTGGTGCCGGAGGTATGCAGAAGGAGCGCGACATCGCCGTCGGCGGCCAGGCCCGAGGCGACCGGCGGCCCGGCGGGATCGCCCTCGATCGTGAACACGCCAGACGGCGCGCCTTGCGGCGCCGCCAGCCGCAGCACCGGGATGCCGAGGCGCCCGGCGACTTCGACCGAAGGGCCCTGCTCGTCCCTGCCGACGAGGATCGCCTTGACGCCGATGTCGCTCAGATAGAAATCGAGCTCGTCGGCCCGGTAGGCCGGATTGAGCGGCGCGGTGGACGCGGCCGCAGCAACGGCGATGAAAGCCGTCGCCATTTCCGGACCGTTCGGCAGCACGATGGCGACACGGTCGCCGCGACCGATGCCCAGCGCGTTGAGCCGCGCCACGGTATCGCCGATCAGGCGGCGTAGTCCGCCATGCGAGAGGGCCGTCCGTTCGGGCGCGGCGATGGCCGGCGCGTCGTCGGCGCCGGGTGCAAGGCGATGGGCGAGATCGGTGGCGTTTTCGCTGTTTGTCATGGTTCCAGACTATGTTTCGAACGATCGGCCGATGTCCAGCGCTGCTCAATATCCGAGCGCCAGGCCGTCCTTGCGCGGATCGGACGCGCCGGTCAGCGTGCCCTTTTCCCAATCGATCAGCACCGCCTGTCCGCCGCCCAGCGGATGACCGGGCTCGACCACCTTGTGACCAAGCCGGCAGAGACTTTCGATCGTCTCGGCGCGCAAGCTTCGCTCGGCCTCGACGACGTCGTGGTTGTAGAACACCCGCGCGGCATCGATCGCCTGCTGCGGGTCCATGCCGAAGTCGATCATGTTGGTCAGCACATGGACATGGCCGAAGGGCTGATAGCCGCCGCCCATCACGCCGAAGGGCATCAAGGCGCGGCCGTTCCTCGTCATCATGCCCGGCATGATCGTGTGCATCGGCCGTTTGCCCGGCGCGATTGCGTTCGGGTGCTTCGGATCGAGGCGGAAGCTGGAGCCACGGTTCTGCAGCACGACGCCGGTCTTCGGGCCGACGACGCCGCTGCCGAAGGAATAATAGGTCGAGTTGATGAAGCTGACCGCATTGCGGTCGCGATCGATGACGCTGATATAGACCGTGTCGCTGCCCGGCAGGTCGAGACGCGGCAGATCGGTCATGGCGCGCTCGGGATCGATCGCGGCGCGCAGGCGATCGGCATAGGCGCCGGAAAGCAGCGCTTTGACCGGCACGTCGACATGATCTTGATCGGCGAAAAACGCATCGCGGTCCTGGTAGGCGAGCCGGCCCGCCTCGATCTCGAGGTGCAGGCGCGCGGCGCCGTCCGGATCGAGCTTGCCCAGCTCGAAGCCCGAGAGCAGGTTCAGCATCAGAAGCGCGGTGAGGCCCTGGTTGTTCGGCGGCATCTGGTGGATATCGTAACCGCGATAGGAGGTGCTGACCGGGGTCCGGTAATCGCCCTTGGTGGCGGCGAAATCGTCGAGTGTATGCAGGCCGCCGAGCACGCGAAGCCGCCCGACCAGATCGTCCGCGACCGCACCCTCGTAGAAACCGGCGCGGCCTTTCCTTGCGATGACGCGCAGCGTCTCAGCCAGCTCCGGCTGGCGATGGACGTCACCCGCCTTCGGCGGCTTGCCGCCCGGCAGGAAGATGCGCGTCGCGACCTCGTCGGCCGACAGGTCGGTCTCGGGATCCTCCCAGTCGAAGGCGACGCGGTCGTGCACGACATAGCCTTCTTCCGCGTAACGAATGGCCGGAGCGAGTGCGTCGGCCAAACCCTTGCGGCCGTGATCCTCCAACAAGCGGCACCAGGCGTCGATGGCGCCGGGAACGGTGACCGCGTGCGGGCCTTGTTTCGGCAGTTCGCTGAATCCCTTGTCCCGGTACCAGTCGACCGTCGCGGCCCCGGGTGCCCGGCCCGAGCCGTTGAAGGCCAGCACGTTGCCGTCGCCCTTCGGGCAATAGAGGACAAAGCAGTCGCCGCCGATGCCGGTCGATTGCGGTTCGACCACGGCCTGCACCGCGGCCGCGCAGACCGCGGCGTCCATCGCGTTGCCGCCGGAGCGCAGCATGTCGATCGCGGCAAGCGTCGCCAACGGATGCGAGGTCGCGGCCATGGCCTCGGTGGCGCGGGCTGGCGAGCGGCCGGGAAACTGGAAGTCACGCATGCGGTTCTGGGTATCCCTGAATCAACGTCCGCGGCCGAAGAGTTGGGCAGCGGACAACAAGACGATCGATAGCACGATCAGGCAAGTCGAAATGGCGGCGATCGTCGGATCGATCTGGTCGCGCAGCGCATTGAACATGCGGCGCGTCAGCGTCGTGGTCTCGCCGCCGGAGATGAACAGCGACACCACCACCTCGTCGAAGGAGGTGATGAAGGCGAACAGCGCGCCCGAGACGATGGAGAATCTTATTTGCGGCGTCGTCACCTGGAAGAAGGCGGAGAAACGGCCGGCGCCGAGGCTGCGGGCGACCATCTCCTGGTTCATGTCATAGGACCGCAAGCCCGAGAGCACGGTCAGCACGACCAGCGGCAGCGCCTGCACTGTGTGCGCGATGACGAGGCCGGTCAGCGTGTTGTTGAGGCCTATGCGGGCATAGAGAAAGAAAGTGCCGATGCCGATCAGGATGACCGGGATGATCAGCGAGGCGGTGAGCAGCGCGTTGATGGCGCCGGTCAGCCGCAGCGTGCGGGCGTTGATGGCGTAGGCCGCGGCGGTGCCGAGCAGGGTTGCGACGACCGCCGTCATCACCGCGACCTTGACCGACACGATGGTGGCGTCGCGCCATTCGACGGAGCCGAAATAGCTCTCATACCAGCGCAGCGACCATTCCTGCGGCGGGAACTGCAAGAGCGTCGAACCGGAGAAGGACATGATGACGATGATCACCGACGGCGCGATCAGGAACAGCATGACAAGCCCGCCGAGCGCGTAGAGCCAGAGGCGTTGCCGATGCGAGATGGGCAGGGCGTTCTCCATGCTCATCGCTCACTCCAGACCCCGGTGGCGCGGGCGCCGAGCAGCCACTGGAAGAGGCCGAGCAGCGCCAGCGTGACGCCAAGCAGCACGACGCCGAGCGCGGCGCCCGCGCCCCAGTTGGAATAGAGGCTGGTGGTCTGCTCCATGCGCATCGCCCACATGATCACCTTGCCGCCGCCCATCAGCGCCGGGGTGACGAAGAAGCCGAGGCACAGCACGAAGACGATGACCACGCCCGAGGCGAGACCGGGCAGCGACAGCGGCAGGAAAATCTGCCGGAAGGTGGCGGCCGGGCTGGCGCCGAGATTCATGCCGGCGCGCAGGCAGTCGGTGTCGATGCTCTTCATCGAGGCGTAGAGCGGCAGGACCAGGAAAGGCAGCATGATGTGGGTCATGCCGATGACCACGCCGGCGAAATTGTTGGCGAGCGGCAGCGGCTGGGAGATGACGCCGAGGTCGATCAGCCAACTGTTGACCAGGCCCTTGCGCTGCAGGATGACCAGCCAGGCATAGGTGCGCACCAGCACCGAGGTCCAGAACGGCAGGATCACGAAGACCAGGCAGACCCCGGCGGCGCGGCGCGGCAGCTGCGACAGCATATAGGCCAGCGGATAACCGAACAGCACGCAGGCGCCGGTGACGACGAAGGCCACCTTGAAGGTGGTGACGAAGGTCTTGATGTAGGAGGCCTGCTCGAAAAAGCGCGCGTAATTGGCGGCGCTGAGTTGGCCGGCCTCGTCGAACAGCGACAGCCAGAACAGCCAGCCGATCGGCACGATGATGACGGCGAAGACCAGAAGCAGCCCGGGCGACAGAAGCGCGAGCAGGCCACGCGCCTCCCGTCGCGCGTCGGCGTTGAGCGTATCGGCATTGAGCGCGCGATCAGACCTGCCGACATGATCGAAACTGGCGGATGCGAGGCTCATTGGTCGGCCACCAGAACGACGTCCTGCGCGTCGATGCCGAGTGTTATCGGCTCGCCCGGCGCCGGCAGTTTCGCCAGCACGTCGGAACGGCAATAGTCGCGCAACGTCACCTGTCGCCCGTCCCTGAGCGTCGCGTAGCAGACGAAGCTGTCGCCCTGGTAGATGACATCGCCGACAATTGCCGGCAGCGCATTGACGTCGCCTGCAGGTTCGCCGGCGATCACGCGCAGCTTTTCCGGCCGCACCACCATCAGGTGCCGGCCGGGGGACGGCATTGGATCCTTCATGCGCAGCTTGCTCCCCTCATGCCAGACGCCGCCATTGCGGCATTCGACCGGGATGAAGCTGGATTCGCCGATGAAGCCGGCGACAAATTTGGTCTTCGGCCTCGCGTAAAGGGCTTCGGGCTGGTCGATCTGCTCGATGCTCCCGGCATTCATGACGGCGACGCGGTCCGACATGGTGATCGCCTCGCGCTGGTCGTGCGTGACGTAGACCGTCGTCATGCCGAGCCTTCGGTGCAGGTTGCGCAGCTCGATCTGCATATGCTCGCGCAGGCTCTTGTCGAGCGCCGACAGCGGCTCGTCCATCAGCACGATGCGCGGCTCGAAGACAATGGCGCGGGCCAAGGCCACACGCTGGCGCTGGCCGCCGGAGAGCTGGTCGACGCGGCGCTCGCCGAGGCCTTTCAGCTGCACAAGGTCCAGCGCCCTCTCGACACGCTCGGCCGTTTCGGCCGTCGACACGCGTCGCTGCTTCAGCGGAAAGGCGATGTTGTGGAAGACGTTCATATGCGGGAACAGCGCATAGTTCTGGAACACCATGCCGATGTTGCGCTTGTGCGGCGGCATGGTGATGATCTCCTCGCCGCCGACCATGATGGAGCCGGCATTGGCCCGCACGAAACCGGCCAGGATCATCAGCAGCGTCGTCTTTCCCGAGCCGGACGGCCCGAGCAGCGTCAGGAACTCGCCTGCGGCGACATCGAGGCCGAGGTCATGCAGCACGGACACGCCGCCGAAGCGCTTCTCGATACCGCTGATACCGATGGGAAGCGCGGTCTGCCCGAGAGACAAGAGCATCTCCTTCAACTCCGGATCATGTTTCGCGAAACGATGCGGAGCGGCGTCTCGCCGACGCCGCTCCAACAGGATCGCTATTGCTGGATCAGGTTGTTGAACTTCTCGGTCGCCTCGACGAGGGTGTCACGCCAGAAGGCTGGATCCTGCAGCACCTGCTTCTTGACGTTCTCGGGCGCGGAATTGATGTCCTTGATGCGCTCCGGCGGGATTTTGCCGGTCTCGAACGCCTTCTCGTTGGCGGGGCCATTGTCGACATAGAGCGGCAGATTGGCCTGGAGATCGGGGCTGACGAACTTGGCCAGCGCCTTCATCGCGATGTCCTTGTTCTTCGACCCCTTCGGGATGACCATGCAATCGGCGGTGAGCACGCCCTGGTCGAAGGAGAAGCTCACGGGCGCGCCTTCCTTCTTCAAGGTGCCGGCGCGGCCGTTCCAGATGCTCGCCATGTCGACCTCGCCGTCCTTGACGAGCTGCATGGCCTGCGCGCCGGATGTCCACCAGGCATCGATGTGGCCGCGGATCTTGTCCACCGACTGCAGCGCGCCGTCGATGTCGACGGGATAGACCTTGTCGATCGGAATGCCCTTGGCGAGTGCCGCAACGCTCAGCGTTTCGGTCGACTGGCTGCCGGAAAGCGCGCGGCGGCCGGGGAATTTTTCGACGTCCCAGAAATCGGCCCAGGTCTTCGGGCCTTTGTCGCCGAAGACATCGGTGCGATAGATCAGCACCACGGAGGTGTAGGAGATGCCGACCCAGTCGTCGTGGACAAGCTTCGGGTTGATGCCGCTCTTGTCGATGACGTTGTAGTCGAGTTTTTCGAACAGACCTTCCTTGGAGCCGCGCGCGCATTCGTCGGCGCCAAGCTCGGTGATGTCCCATTTGACGGCATTGCCGGTGACCTGCAGGCGCACGTCGTCGAGGCCGTTGGTGGTGTCCTGCTTGATGGTGATGCCGAGTTCCTTGGCCGTCGGATCGAAGAAGGCCTTGGTCTGCGCTTCCTGATAGGTGCCGCCCCATGAGGCGACGGTGATGGTGTCGGCGGCCGAGGCCGGAACGGCGACTATGGCCAGCAGGCCGGCGACGGCCATGCCGTGAATACAAAGTCTCTTCGTCATTTTCGCTTCTCCAACCGGTGTTCCCGTTATCGTTGATTTGGTATGCGAATTTGTATACAATTTTGAGTGTATTTTTTCGGAGGCCGATGTCAACTCGAGTTTTCGCGTTTTTTGGTTGCGGTAGAGGACGACCGTTCCGCGGGGGCAATGCCTCCGGCGAAATGCTCCTGTTCAAGCCTGCCCTAAAACGAACTAAGCTCGCGAATCCGTGACGCAACGTTGGAGACGGAACGCTTGAAGGAGAGAAAGAACACGCTGCGCGACTCGGTGTTCGAGGCGCTGAAGGCGTTGATCATCACCGGCCAGATCCCGCCGGGCGGCCGCGTGACGGAAAATGAGATCGCCGAGCGCCTGAAGGTGAGCCGCACGCCGGTGCGCGAGGCCTTCAACCGGCTGGAGCGCGACGGGCTGGTGATCGGGCGCCCGCGCCAGGGCTATGTGGTGGCCGAGTTCAATCTCACCATGTTCCGCGAGGCTTTCGACATCCGCGAATTGCTCGACGGGCGCGCAACCGAACTGGCGGCAGCCAACGCGACCGCCGCCGACAAGGCGAAACTGCGCGACATGCTCGCCGAATGCGAGCGGCTGGCGGCGATCCCGGATCGCAGCACCAGGGAGAAATTCGAGGAGTTGCAGGTCGGCATCGACCTGCACCGGGTGATCGCGGAGATCAGCGGCAACGAGATGCTGCACGGCATGCTTTGCGGCATCCTCGACAAATGCCAGCAATATGTCTGGACAGAGCTTCTGTGGCTGGACGAATGGAAGCTCACCCGCGAGGAACATGCCGGCATCGTCGACGCGATCTGCGCCGGCGATGTCACGCTGGCCGGCGAGCGCGCCCGTTCGCATGTGCGCGGCTCGCGCGAGAACATCCTGCGCCTGCTGCAGGCCAAGTCCGATTATCAGGGATTCTTCGCCAAGGCGTCTTGAACCAACGCTTTCGCATCAGTTGGAAAGCATGGGACAGTTGGCGCCGCGCCGCAGGCTGACATGCGCCACGTCGCCGACGCTGAATTGTGAACCGTCGGCACGGCGCGGGGCATCGATGACGATCGCGGTCCCCTCACCCAGTTCGGCATGCAGGCGCAGCGTGCGGCCATGGAAGACGACGCCGCTCACCCGTGCCGGCGCGGTTCCCTCGGCGGCTTCACTGGCGGCCAGAAGATCCTCCGGCCGCACGCCGATGGTGCGCGTGTCGCCGGCAGCCGGCGTCTCGCCGCTGTCGGATGTAGCCTCCAGCGGCAACTCACCTGCGGCGAAGCGCAGGCGCTCGCCGTCGCGTCCGACGAAATGCGACTGTAAGAGGTTCATCGTGCCGATGAAGGAAGCAACGAAGCGCGTCGCCGGCCGGTCGTAGAGCGTCGCCGGCGCAGCAGTCTGCTCGATGCGGCCTTTGTTCATGACGACGATGCGGTCCGAGATCGACAGCGCCTCGGTCTGGTCGTGGGTGACCATGACGAAGGTGGTGCCGAGCCGCGACTGCAGCCGCTTCAATTCGACTTGCATCTGCTCGCGCAGATGCGCGTCGAGCGCCGACAGCGGCTCGTCGAGCAGCAGCACGCGCGGCTCGCAGACGATGGCGCGGGCTAAAGCGACGCGTTGGCGCTGGCCACCGGAAAGTTCCGAGACGCGGGCGCGCAGCTTGTCGGCGAGCCCGACCATGTCGAGCGCCTCGCGGACCCGTTTTGCCTGCTCGGCTCCGGTGAGTTTGCGCAGCGACAGGCCGAAGCCGACATTGGCCGCGACGTCCATATGCGGGAACAGCGCATAGTCCTGGAAGACGGTGTTGACCGGGCGATCGAAGGGCCGCAGCGCGGTGATGTCGCGGCCGTCGAGCAGGACATTGCCGCTGGTCGGGCTTTCGAAGCCGGCGATGACCCGCAGGCTCGTCGTCTTGCCGCAGCCGGACGGACCGAGCAAGGTCAGGAACTCACCGGTGGCGATATCCAGATCGACGGCATCGAGGCCGACCACGCCACCTGGAAAGACTTTCGAGACTTTCTGCAGCCGAACCAATGGTTCTCGCAATTCCGGACGGAAAACCGCTTCACACTTTTCCTGGAATTGCTCTGAGGCGTCACGCGCCATCGCGCACCTCTGACGGTTTTGTCGTGTTGACCCACAGGATCTGGCAGCGCTCGGCGCCCGGATTGCGGAAGGCATGCAGCAGCGTGCTCTTGAAGGCAAAACTGTCGCCGGCTTTCAGCACATAGGTCGTGGCGTCCACCACCAGTTCGACCTCGCCCGCCATCACGAAGCCGAATTCATGGCCGGCATGGGCATAGGCTTCCGCCGTGCCGCCGCCGGCCTCGACCGTGACCAGCATGCCGGTGAGCGTCGCGGCAGGCGGCGACAGCAGCGCCTTGGCGATGCCCTCGGATTTCACCGGGATCGCGCGCCGCTTGTCGGCGCGCACGCAATAGAGGTCGTTGACCGCTTCATTGCCGTCGGCGATGAGCGCCGAAGGCTCGATGTCGAGCGCGGCGGCGAGCGGCCAGATCACCTTGACGCGCAGCGAGGACATGCCGCGCTCGATCTGGCTGAGCGCGCCGATGGAGATGCCGGCCTTGGCCGCGAGTTCGGCCAGCGACAGCTTGCGCTCGAGCCTGAGCGCCCGCACGCGCCGGCCGACGCGGATATCGGCATCGTCTTTCGGCTTCGCCGCCGCTTCGTCGAGAATGTCCATGCAATGGTCCTCGTAATCTTTCCCCTTCTCCCCTTGTGAGAGAAGGTGGATCGGCGCGATAGCGCCGAGACTGATGAGGGGTGTTCCAGCGGAGTGAGACGCTGGCTTTCCCTGGAACACCCCTCATCCGGCCGCTGCGCGGTCACCGCCCGGCCCTTCGCAGGCTCAGGGCGTTCGAAGCTCGAAAAGCCAAGCAATTGGCTTTTCGTCCGCTCACGCGGACCGTTTCTCACCCCACAAGGGGAGAAGGCAAGAGCGCTCAGCCCCCTGCCTTCACCTTCTCGAACATCTTCGCCACGTCGTCATTCTGCTTCATCGGGCCGGTGAAGATGGTGCTCTTCAGCATCACGTCCGGGTCCGCTGGCAGTTGCAGCTTGTCGAGTTCCTCCTTCGACACACCGGCGAAGGCGGTCGAGAGCGAGCTTCCATAGCCGTAGGACTGAATCAGAAACTTGCCCGAGTCGGCGTCGAGCCGGCTGTTGATGAAGTCATAGGCGAGATCGATGTTCTTGGCGTCCTTCAGCATGACGAAGCCGCAGGCCCAGGTCAGCATACCTTCCTTCGGCTTCATGAACTCGACCGGAACGCCCTGCTTCTTGAGCGAAGTTGCCGACGCATTCCAGGTCATGGCGGCGACCAGTTGGCCGCTCGCCAAAGCCTGCTCGACGGAGGTCATGTCGGTGGTGTAGCTCGACAGCAGCGGCCGCTGCTCGCGCAGCTTTTCGGCCACCTTGTCCATCTGGTCCGGCGTCATGTCGAAAGGGTTCACGCCCGCCAGAAGGGCGGCGACGATCGGCGTGTCGTGCACGGCGTCGATGGTCGCCATGCGGCCGGCATATTGCTTGTCCCACAGAAGGTTCCAACTCGCCTCGGGGTTTTTCACCAGATCGGTGCGGTAGAGGATCGAGGTGTTGCCCCAGTCCCACGGCACCATCCAGACCTTGCCGTCGCCGGCCTGCAGATCGGGCAGGTTCTTGAACACCGGGAAGATCGAATCCCAGTTCTTGATGCGCTTGGTGTCGATGGGCTGCAGCAGGCCTTCCTTGTTCCAGCGCGCCACCTTGTCGTAGCAGGGATGGGCGATGTCGGGCCTGAAGCCGGCCTTGACCTTGGTGAAGGCATCGTCGTCGTCGCCGAAGATCGAGGCCTCGACACCGTCGGGATGCGCGGCAAGGAAGCTCTTGTTGAAGTCGGGCAGCTCATAGCCCGACCAGGTGAAATATTGCAGCTTGTCGGCGGCAAGAGCGACCGTCGACGACAGCGCGAGCGCCAGCGCGGCAAGGCCCGCCCGGGCTTTGTGTGCGGTGATCGATTTCAGGTGGAATGTCATTTTCGTTCTCCTCTTCTTTGTTGTGCTTCAGGCTGGATTGCGGCGCGCGGCGCCAAGGCCGCGATGGCGAAGGATTTCTGCGGTTCCGGCGATGATGAAGGAGACAGTGAGGATCACCGTTCCCAGCGCCATCACGGTCGGCAGCGAGCGCGGGAAGCGCAGCTGGCTCCAGATGTAGAGCGGCAGCGTCGGCTCGGTGCCGGCGAGGAAAAAGACGACAATGAACTCGTCGAAGGAAATCAGGAAGGAGAGCATGAAAGCCGACAGCACGGCGGGCAGGCTGAGCGGCAGCATGACGCGCCGGAACGTCGTCCAGTCGGAGGCGCCCAGGTCGAGCGCCGCTTCGCGGATCGTCTTCGGGATGGCGGCGAAGCGGCTGCGCATCACCACCACGGTGGTCGGCAGCGCGACGAGGATGTGACCGAGCACGATGGAAACGCGCGATGGTCCAAGGCCGATGAGGTTGACCAGGATCAACAGCGAAATGCCGACGATGACGCCCGGGATCAGGATCGGCAGCCGGGCGATGGCGCTGATCGTGGCGGCGAGCGGCGAGCGGCCGTAGAGGTCCATATAGGATACGGTGATGCCGCAGAGCGTCGCGCCGGAGGCGGCGATGACGCCGATGACCAAGCTGTTGGCCAAAGCGCCGGAAAGCGCCGGATTGCCATAGAGCGTGCGGTACCATTCGAGCGTGAAACCCTGCAACGGAAACGCCGCCTGGATCGAGTTGTTGAAGGAAAACAGCGGGATCAAAAGCACCGGCAGATAGAGGAAGACGAGATAGCCAAGCACGTAGAGGCCGAGCCAGCGGCCGTCGCTATTGATGTCTGCCCGGGCGCTCATGTGCGGCTGCCGAACCGGCGGTCGGCGCCGCGCGCGACCAGCACCACGCAAAGGATGACCAGCATGACGCAGACCGAGAGCGCGGCGCCGAACGGCCAGTCATTGGCCTTGCCGAATTGCGACTGGATCAGCGTGCCGATCATGGTGCTGGCCGGACCGCCGACCATGGCCGGCGTGACATAGTCGCCGACCGTCGGCACGAAGACGACGAGCGCTGCCGCCAGAACGCCCGGCATCGAATTGGGCAGCACGACGCGGCGGAAGCTGGTAAAGGGCCGCGCGCCGAGATCGGACGCGGCTTCGAGCAGCGATTTCGGGATCGTGTCCAGCGCCACGTAGATCGGCAGGATGGCGAAGGGCGCGTAGGCGTGGGCGAGCGTGACGACCACCGCGGCCGGCGTGTTGAGGAAGGCGAGCGTCGGCTCGTTCCAAAGGCCGGTCTCGATGAAGGCCGAGTTCAGCACGCCATTATAGGCAAGCACGATCTTCCAGGCGAAGACGCGAAGCAGATAGCTTGTCCAGAACGGCAGCGTGACCAAGAAGAGCAGCAGGTTGCGGCGGCGGCCGGCATGGAAGGCGAGGTAATAGGCGACCGGATAGGCGGTGACCACGGTGGCGAGCGTCACCATGCCGGCGATGACCAGCGAGCGCAGCGTCACCGTCCAATAGAGCGGATCGGTGGCGACGGTGACGAAATTTTCGACCGTCAGGCCAACCCCGAGCAGCGAGCCGTCATTTCCCCTGAAGGCGAGAAAGACCACCAGGCCAAGCGCGAACAGGATGAGGAAGAATGTAACCAGCCCGCCCGGCAGCAGCATGGCGAAGCGGAAGACCGGCGAGATGCGGTTTTCCGGCAAGGGCCGTGTTGCGGCGATGGTCGACATCGAAGTGCCTGTTGGCTCCATCGGATTTTTGAAATCGCCTGATGTTTTTTCATATTCATGAAACTGTCAAGCAGATTCGCTTGTGCGCTGCACGCATGCGGCGTCAGCGTTCGAACGCGTCGAGCATGCGGTACCAGGTGATTGCCGCGGCGACGCCGACTTGGCGGAAGGCGTGGAACGGGATCGGCTTGATCGGCGACAGCGGAAACGGCAACTGCCGGGCGTCGCCGCTTGCAAGGTAGTTGGCCATGCGCTTGCCGAGCGCGCTCATCAGGCCGACGCCCCTGCCTTGGCAGCCGACGACCGCGAGCAGGCCTTTTTCCGGTTCATGCAGATGCGGCAGGTGATCCGGCGTCAGCGCCACGCGGCCGAACCAGCGCTTTTCGATGGCGATGCCGGCAAGCGCCGGATAGAGGCGGGTGAGCGCGCGTTCGCAATGCGCCCAATCGGCGGCGCTTGAAGGCAGCGCCATGCGGCCGCGACCGCCCAGCACCATCCGGCCATCAGGAGTCCGGCGGTAGTAGACCAGGATGCGACGGGAATCGGAAACGGCCTGACCGCCCGGCAGGATGCTTGCGGCAAGCTCGGCCGGAAGCGGCGCGGTGGCGATCTGGAAGGAATGCAGCGGCACGATTGTTTGCGCGAGACCAGGCAGAAGGCCGTCCGTGTAGGCATTGGTGGCGAGCACGACCGACTTGGCTTGCAATTCGGCGCCGCCTTGCGTCGAAACCCGCCAGACACCGGTATCCTTGGCAAGCTTCACCACCCGCTGCTGCTCGGCGATGCGGGCGCCGGCGGCCGAGGCGACGCGGGCGAGCTCGAGCGTGTAGGACAGCGGATCGATGACGCCGGCGCGGCGGTCCAGCCACCCGCCGAGATAGCCTTTGGCGCCGGTCATCGCCGCAATTCCCGCTTTGTCGAGCAGCTCGACGTCGGCACCCCGCGAGCGCCATTGGCGATCCCGGTTCGCCGCTGCCTTCAGCGCGGTCTTGGTGTGCGCGGCCTGGATCCAGCCATTGCGCGTGAACGGCACCGCCAGTTTCTCGTCACGGATCACGTCGAACACGGCATCGGCCGTCGAGGCGGCGAACGCGACCAGGGCTTCGCCGCGTTCCTTGCCGAAGTGTTCGATCAGCCATTCCGGATCGTATTTGAGGCCGGGGATGACTTGGCCGCCATTGAGGCCCGAAGCGCCCTGCCCGATCGCGCCGGCATCCAGCACCTGGACGGAAAGGCCTGCGCGCGCCGCATGCAGCGCGGTCGACAGCCCCATAATGCCGCCGCCGACGACGACCGCGTCCAGCGTGCCGTCGGCCGAAAGCTCACACTGAAACGCCGTGGCCGCCTGGGGCTTTCGCCAGATCGGATCGGAAAAGGCTTCGGCCAAGAGGATCACCTACGCGCTGGAGCTTCGTGAAAATCCTATTGCCGATTTCATAGATTTGAAAGAGCGCTTCGATGGGCCAGTTCGGCCGTGGCTGTGTGACAGCACATGCATGGTCATAAATGTTGCGGCTGGCGGGATAGACGTTTCCGCGAAATCGGGGAAAAGTGCCGCGCGCGAAAAATTGAGAGGAATGATGCCATGACCGATCCGACCCGCCTGCCCGCCGACGGCCTCTTCGTCGGCCGCGCCAGGACAAGCGAAGCTACTCATCCGCTGGTGGTCACGGTGCGCGACGGCCAGGTCATCGACGTCACCTCGAGCGCGGCGCCCACGGTGCGCGATGTCTGCGAGCTGAAGGATCCGGCCGGCTATCTGCGCTCGGCCAAGGGCAAGGCGATCGGCGCGCTCGCCGAGATCGCGGCCAACAGCCTCGAAGACAAACGCGATGCGAAGAAGCCGATCCTGCTCTCGCCCGTCGACCTGCAGGCGGTGAAAGCTTCCGGCGTCACCTTCGTCGTCAGCCTGCTCGAGCGCGTCATCGAGGAACAGGCGCGTGGTTCGGCCGAAAAAGCCGACGCCATACGCGCCGACATCGCGGGGCTGATCGGCCACGACCTGTCGAAGCTCAAGCCCGGCTCGCCCGAAGCGATGGAGATCAAGACCAAGCTGATTTCGCGCGGCGCCTGGTCGCAATATCTGGAAGTGGGCATCGGCCCGGACGCCGAGATCTTCACCAAATGCCAGCCGATGGCTTCGGTCGGCTTCGGCGCCGATGTCGGTCTGCATCCGGTCTCCACCTGGAACAATCCGGAACCGGAGATCGCCATGATCGCCGACAGTTCGGGGCGCATCGTCGGCGCCACGCTCGGCAACGACGTCAATCTGCGCGACGTCGAGGGGCGCTCGGCGCTGTTGCTCGGCAAGGCCAAGGACAACAACGCTTCCGCTTCGCTCGGCCCCTTCATCCGGCTGTTCGACGAGACGTTTTCCATCGCCGATGTGAAGCGCGCCACGGTGCGGCTCAGCGTCGAGGGCGAGGACGGCTTCGCGCTGCAGGGCGCGAGCTCGATGGCGGAAATCAGCCGCTCGCCGGAAGAGCTGGTCAAGGCCGCGATGGGGCCGCATCACCAGTATCCGGACGGATTGGCGCTTTATCTCGGCACCATGTTCGTGCCGTCGAAGGATCGCGGCGAGAAGGGCAAGGGCTTTACCCACAAGGTCGGCGACATCGTCACCATCTCGTCGGAAAAGCTCGGCGCGCTCACCAACCGCGTGCGCCTGTCGCCGGACTGTCCGCACTGGACCTACGGCGCCAGCCACCTCATGCGCGACCTGGCCAAGGCGGGCCTTCTCTGAAGACGCACCAGAAGGGCGGTTTGCTTGGAGGCCACCATGCAGCGGATGGTCGATAGTGCCGCTTGCCCAACGAATATCACCGTTGCTGATGCAATCTGATGGGATTGGTGATGGCGTGCGCGCCTGTGCCAACATCCACTGACGATGGAGGCTTGCCACCGCCCGAAAAAGAGAATGCTCTGGACGTTCCGGTCGGCGCTGGCAGGAGATGCGGGTTCCAAGGTCGCATCGCGCTGATCCAGGAGGAGAGTTTCAACATGGGAGGAAATCGAATGCTTTCGCGGCTAAGACTGCTCGTGCTTGGCTTGATCGCGGCACTCGCCATTCCGGCGATGGCCGAGGCCAAGACGTTCTACTGGATTTCGCATGGCGGCCCGGCCGATCCGGTCTGGACCTATTTCCTGGCCGGAGCCAAGCAATGGGCCAAGGACACGGGCAACACGGTCAACACCTCGTTCCACAATGGCGACGTCGCGTCCCAGCAGGAAGCCGTGCGCGCCGCGATCGCGGCCAAGGCCGACGGCATCGCCACCACCAGCCCCGATCCGGGCAGCCTGGTCGAGATCGTCAAGGAAGCCCGCGCGGCCAACATCCCGATCATCAACTTCAACACGCCCGATCCGAAAGCCAACTTCAACGCCTATGTGGGCGGCGACAACGTCACCTTCGGCAAGCACTGGGCGCAGTATCTGGTCGACAAGGGCCTGGTGAAGAAGGGCGACTTCGTCTGGATGCCGGTCGAGATCCCCGGCGCCACCTATGGCGTGCAGGAAGAAGAAGGCATCAAGAGCGTGTTCGAGCCGGCCGGCATCACCTATGAGGTGACCGAGGCGACGCTCGACCAAGCCGAAGCGATCAACCGCATGGTCGACTACCTCACCGCGCACAAGGGCAAGGTGAAGGCGATCATCGGCCTCGGCGATCTCGTCACCGGCTCGATCAAGCGCGTGTTCGATCAGGTCGGCGTCAAGCCGGGCGAAATCCCAGTCGTCGGCTGGGGCAACTCGCTCGACACCACACAGGAAGTGCTGAACGGCTACGTCAATGCCGGGCAGTGGCAGGACCCGCAGGCGACCAGCTATATTGCGCTGTCGATGGCCAACATGGCCGCCAGCGGCATCCCCCCGGGCTTCAACGTCATCACCGGCGCGCTTTACGAGAAGGACACCGCCGGCGTCTACGACAAGATCCTGTCCGGCAAATAATCCTCAAGCGAAACGGTCGCGACACCCTGTCGCGACCGTTTTTCCTTCTCCCCGCGCCGTCCCCATCGGACGGCCGCGCTTACGTCGCGGGTTCAATGGAAAACCATTCCTTCGTCCAACGCCTTGTCGCGCGGCCGGAATTCGGTCCGCTGGTGCTGCTCGTCGTCGAGCTCGTCGTCTTCTGGGGCATCAATCCCGACTTCCTGTCGCCGCAGAACATTTCGAACATCCTGGCCTTCACAGTCGAGCTCGGCCTGATCGCGCTGGCAATGACCTTGCTGATGACATCCGGAGAATTCGACCTCTCGGTCGGTTCGCTGTTTGGCTTCTCGCCGGTGCTGATGTGGACGCTCTTCAACAGCGGCGTCACTTCGCTGGAGATGGGCCTGCTGATCGCGCTGATCGTCGCTGCCCTGGTCGGGCTGGTGAATGGCTGGTTCGTCACGCAGCTCAAGATCCCGTCCTTTCTGGTGACGCTCGGCATGCTGCTGGTCGTGCGCGGCACGGCATTGTTCATCACCGACGGCTTCCCGCAGCGCACCTGGAGCGCGGAAGACAGTTGGCTTGCCAATATCCTGGTCGGCGACTTCTATGTCGGCCCGTTCCGAATCTATGCCTCGCTGTTCTGGTTCATCGGCGCCGCGATCGTGCTCGGCTATGTGCTGACGCAGAGCCGCACCGGCAACTGGATCCAGGCCGCCGGCGGCAATCCGAACGCGGCGCGCGCGCGCGGCGTCAACGTCAACCGCGTCAAGGTCGGCCTGTTCATCCTGTCGGCGGTGATGGCGTCGCTCGCCGGCGTCATCTCGTCGCTGCGCACGTCCGCGGCCAACCCCAACAGCGGCACCGGCTACGAGCTCGAAGTCATCGCCATGGTGGTGATCGGCGGCACGGCGCTGACCGGCGGACGCGGCACCATCATCGGCACGGTGCTCGGCATCCTGATCCTGCGCGTCATGCGCAACGGCATCGTGCTGATCGGCGTGCCGGGGCTCGCCTACAACATCTTCATCGGCGCGATCATCCTCGGCATGATGGCGCTGCATTCCTGGCTCGAACGCCGGCACCAGGCAGGAACCTGAACCATGGCCGAACCACTGATCCGCATGGAAAACATCCGCAAGTCCTACGGGCGCGTGCAGGCGCTGGTGGACGCCAATTTCCACGTCAACGAAAAGGAGATCGTCGGCCTGCTCGGCGACAACGGCGCGGGCAAGTCGACGCTGATCAAGGTGCTGTCGGGCGCCGTGCCGCTGACCAGCGGCGACATCTTCATCCGCGGCAAGAAGGTGACGCTGCGCAGCACCAGCGACGCCATCGCCCACGGCATCGAGACGATCTACCAGGACTCGGCCCTCGTCACGCAGTTGTCGATCGCGCGCAACCTGTTCCTCGGGCGCGAGCCGATCAGGGCGCCGCGCTTCTTGAACCGCATGGACCAGGACGCAATGAACGCGGTGGCGCGCGACCTGCTCAGGCAGGTCGGCATCACCAAGAATATCCCGCCGACGACACCGATCGGCTCGCTGTCGGGCGGCGAGCGGCAGGCCGTGGCGATCGCGCGCGCCATGCATTTCGACAGCGATCTCATCATCCTCGATGAACCGACCAACAATCTCGGCGTCGCCGAGACGCAAGGGGTGCTGAGCTTCGTGCGCAGCGCCCGTGATTCCGGGCACTCCTGCATCTTCATCGCGCACAACATCCATCACGTCTTCCAGGTGGTCGACCGCATCGTGGTGATGCGCCGGGGCAAGGTGGTGGCCGACGACATCGATCCGAAAAAGACTACGGTCGCCGAGGTCGAGCGCGTCATCACCGGCATGTCGGACAAGGAGATCCGGGACGCGATTTCCGACGGCCCGCAGCGGCATGGCTGACGGTCTGGCGTCGATTTGGCTCGGCGTCGGTTTGGCCTGACGTTGAATTGTCCTGACAGGGGCTCGCTTCCCATCCTATGACTGGACTCATGAAAGCCACGGTAGCCGACATCGCCAGAAGCTGCGGCCTGTCGACCGCGACCGTCGACAGGGTGCTCAACAACCGGCCAGGGGCAAGTGCTGCCAACCGGCAGCGGGTGATGGAGGCGGCCAAGCAGCTCGGCTATCTGCCGACGCTCGATCAGGTCGTGCTGCCGTCGAAGCCGGCGCACCTGGAATTCTTCCTGCCGATCGGGTCCAACGGCTTCATGGCCGATCTTGCGCATCACATCGAGGATTATGCGGCACGCCTGCCGCTGGTCGCCTCCTGCCGCATCCACAACCTTGCCGGCATTTCGCCTGGCGCGCTGCAAAGCGCGGTGGAGAACCTGTCGCTCAAAGCCAACGGTGTCGGCGTCATCGCCGTCGACCACCCGCGCACGCGCAACATCCTGCGCGAGCTGGTCGATGCCGGGATCAGGCTGGTCACGTTGATCTCGGATGTCCCGGCGGCACCCCGCTCGGCCTATGTCGGCATCGACAACCGGGTGGCGGGCCGCACCGCGGCGCTGCTGATGGGCCGCTTCCTCGGCGGCCGTACAGGACATCTGGCGATGGTGGTCGGCTCGCGCTCCTATCGCGGCCACGAGGAGCGCGAGATGGGTTTTCGTTCGGTGCTGAGCGAAGAGTTTCCCAACCTCACGGTCTCAAGCGCCGCCGAGAGCAATGACGACCCGGACGCCAGCTACCGCGCGACCATCAAGGCGCTGCACAACGAACCGGACCTGCTCGGCATCTATTGCGTCGGCGCCGGACGGTCCGGCGTGGCCAAGGCCTTGCTCGAGGTCAAGCCGCGTAAGAAGCCGGTCTTCATCTGCCACGACCTGACCAAGGAAACGCGTCGCTATCTCGTCGACGATCTCGCCGACGTCGTGATCGACCAGAATGCGCGGCTGATCGCCGAGCAGTCGGTGATCCGCCTGCTCGGATCCATCGCGTCGTCGGCGCCCTATCTGACGAAAAAGTTCATCGAGCCGCGGCTGATCTTCAAGGAAAACGTGCCGGTGCAATAGCGCGGGCAAATGGCCCATGCATGCGCTACGTTCAACGCAATTCAAGCCGCACCGGTTTTAGCAAAATTATATGTGAGAATAATTTGGTGCTCTAGCCTTGGCAGCCCGGGTAGCGATATCTACAATGCAAGCGAATGACGCTAATTCTCACCTTTGCTAGTCCTTCGGGCATCGTACAGGTAGGCGATCGACTGGTGTCCGCATCAGTTGGCAAAAATTTCTTTCCGCTGGACGAATTCTCCACAAAGCAGATCGTTTATCGCGCCAGTGATGCTGTTGTGACCATTGGGTATGCGGGCCAAGCTCTCCTTGGTGGAGTTCCAACTGACGAAGTGATCGCTGCTCAATTGTCTGGAGATCCTACTTTAGGCAACCGGCGTGGTCGCGGCAGAGGCGCCATCAGCATGGGTGGAATGATCAATCGCTGGTCAATTACCCACGCTGTTCGGCATCTGAGACGAAAGCTTGCGTCGCAGCTGTCAGTCGGACAGGAGCTGCAGTTGTGCATCGCTGGTTTCAAGCGAGATGCCGGCAGCTTTCGGCCGATGTTAGAGGACATCATCCTTAAGCCAGACGGCAAAAGCGAAATTAGGCATACTCCCCGCGAATGGCCCAGCACGTACTTTGCCATCAGTGCTATTGGTTTCGATTGTCGCCGAGTCGTGGCTGCCGTCTCGGAGCGCATCAAGGCGCAGCCTCCCGCTTTCGACCAGCTGCCGGCTTTCCTCACCGAACAGATCCGCCAATTCAACGCGCCCGGAATCGGTAAGGATACCTCGGCAATTACAATTCCCCGTTTTGGAATTATCGAATCCGAATTCTTTCCTATGAGCCGGCGACATAGCGTCCTGCAAATCAGCGACAGCGGCTCGCAGATAGCTTTCGGTGTAGAATATCACCCGTGGGTTATCGGGTGGACGACCCTCAAACGCCCCACGGCCGGCGCTGGGCATGATGTTGAAATTCATGACACATCTGGGTTTTCTGTTCGCCTCAAGGGCACCGGGAATGAGCTACCAAACGGGCTTCTAAGTGCGTTCAGCTCCGTACCTCGTTTCAATCAGTCGACCACGTTAGACCCTGATCTATAGGTCAGGGATCAGAACTTCGACACATCCCGCTGACTTGCCGATTTTCCTAAACGCTACCCGACTTAGGAGACTTGGAAAAACTGTGCCTGATCTTACGTTCCTGGAGCAGCCAAAGCCAAATCAGAGAGGGGTAAGCTTATGGCCTATGACGCCAAAGCATTAGAATTCTTCATAGCTTCGCCGAGCGACGTTGGTGAAGAGCGGGTTGCAGTCCGCGAGGCCATCGCTGGCTGGAATGCGGTCTTTTCTCGCGACCAGAAGGTCGTCTTGATGCCTGTAGGCTGGGAAACCCTCTCTCCTGAACTCGCTGGCCGGCCGCAGGGCATGGTCAACGATCGCGTGCTGGCGCATGCCGATATCGTCATCGGCATTTTCTGGAGCCGTGTCGGCACGGCAACCGGCGAGGCTGTCAGCGGCACGATCGAGGAAATCGAACGACATCACACCGCCGGCAAGCCAGTCATGCTCTACTTCTCGGACCGACCTATTCCGCAAGACATGATAGATGGAGACCAGCTCGAAAAGCTCAAAGTGTTCAAGGAATGGGCGAAGGGCAAAGGCCTATACTACACCTACAAGACGCCCGAAGAGCTCGGCAACAAGCTTCGCGATCACCTGCCCCAGACGATGCGCGAAACCCCCTATGTGGCGGGCATGCTAAAAGGACCGGAAATTGTGAACCTGGGCTTTGGCCGTTTCACCGAGACGCCCACACTTCAAGCTATCATAGACCTTGATGCGCAACGCGTGCTGAAGAATGCGGCGACCCCGGATGCGGACGGCTATGTGTGGATATCGGAGTACATAGGAGGAACCGATATCTATGCCGGCAAAGTCAACTTCACAGAGGACGCAGGCGGCAGGGAGGTGGCGCGGTGGCGAGCGACCATTGGTCGGTTGGTCGATGACGGCCTGCTGGAAGACTTGCAAGGCGCAGGTCAGCGATTTCGTTTGACTGGCAAGGGATGGACAGTCGCCGACACCGTGCCCGATGACCCGATAGGAAAGGAATTGTGATAGGCCTGTTTCGCGCGAAAAGCACTGGAACAGTCTAGCGGTGGCGCTCGGCCGACACCGCTCCGGCCGATCCTGGAGAACGTCCCAATGCGCGCTTCAACTCGACCAGCAGGTTGTAGCCGACGTCGTTGACGACATCGCTTGCCTGCCGCTTAGCCGTCGCCAGGACCAGGCCATTGCTTCGCTTATTTGTCTGACGATTGATCCCGCAATTCTGCACACCAGCTATGCAGGTTTCGCAATTGCCGAATCGTTAGGCAGCCCGTATTTACCTGGGTGTCGGCCGTCTCTTCCTCCCAGATGTGATGCCGACGCTGAGTACGGCACACCTCCTCCCGTGCCGTATTCGAAATCAAGCCCGCTGCCACCTCCTCCCGGCAGCGGGCTTTTTCTTTGCCCGCACGGCGATGATGCGGAGGCGGCGCCAGCCCCGTGGAGCGAGCGTCCATCTGACGTTACGGCGAAGGCTCCGAGCCCAACCGCTCACACTTTTCCTTGAATTGCTCTAGGCTTTGGCTGTCGCCAGGTTGGCGCTGAGTTCGAAAGCGACTCCCGATCCATCGGAGTGGGACTGCAGCACGGCAGCGCTCCCGCTTACGATGTCCTCCACAACGCGCTTGCGTTCCTGATCGGTCATTGCCTTGCAGGCAGCACTCATGCCGACCAGCGCCATCGTATTCAATCGCAGGAGGGGCGCGCCGTCCTCAAAGCGTATGATACGCGATATTGTCCTTGATCGAACGTCGTGGAAGCCGACGTCCCGGAGCAGCGCCTCGAGCGACGCCGAGTTCCCAAAGCTGTGGCGCAGGTCTGCGATTGGGCCGAGGAGTCGCTCGGCGACGCGGCGGAGTTCTCGAAAGAAGGGGATTTCCTCATCGGACCGCCAAGTGGCAACCGCCGACATGCCGCCCTGCGCCAGCGCTCGCCGCATCTCCGCCGCCGCAGCAGGCTTGTCGGGAACGAACTGCAGCCCCTGCTGACAGACGACCACGTCGAACTGCTCTCCGTCACGGAGCGGCAGCGCACTGGCATTGCCGGCGCGCCAGTCGATGTCCGGCGCCACGGTGCGCGCGACGGCGAGCATATCCGGGCTGATGTCGATGCCGACAACATATCCGGCGGCACCAAGCCGTTCCTTGGCAACGCGCGCAACTATCCCTGTGCCACAAGCGATGTCCAAGACACGATGGCCTGGGGACAGCCTTACCTCTTCGAAGGTCACTTCGGCCCAAGGGCGAAAGAGAGGACCCACGAGCCAGCGCTCATACATCTCCGGAAAACTTGCCTGACCCATTGCATGGCTGGGCGCCTGATTCTGAGACAGGATCACAGAGTCAGGATGAGGCGAAGACATCAGCGCGCCCGGAACGAGGCGATCAGGCTTTCGGCCATGCGCACGAACTGCGCGCTCGGGCCTTCGGCGCCGACGCTCTGCATCGAGACGCGCGCGCCTTCGAGCAGCAGCGACAGTGTGTCGGCGAGCAGCTCGGCCTGGCCGATGCCGGCATCGCGGCAAAGCGCAACCAGCTTCTCGCGCTGGGCCTCCTTCAGTTCCTTGATGACGCGCCTGGCCGGGTGTTCGGTCTCGGTGAGCTCGACGGCGGCATTGGCCATGTCGCAGCCGCGGCTGTCGGCGCTGAGCAGTTCGGAAGCCTTTTGGACCCAGGCATGCAACTGGGCGAGCTTGTCGCCGGGATGCTTGGCCTCGAACTCGTCCCAGATCCTTGACGCCTTCGCCGCCGTGGCGCGCAGGCATTCGACGATCAATTCGTCCTTGGATTCGAAGTGACGGTAAAGCGTCATCTTGTTCGTGCCGGCAGCCTCGGTGATGGCGTCGACGCCAACACCCTTGATGCCGTGCTTGTGGAACATGTCCTGCGCCGTCTCCAGGATTCGATCCCGGGGGCGGGAACGCTCCGCGACGCCGTCAGTCATCATGATCTCCTTTCGTCGTTTCCAAAAAAACCGTCCATCATGATCTCCTTTCGTCGTTTCCAAAAAAACCGTCGCCACCTCTTGACTAGGGTGTTACCGGTCTGTAACTTCCAGCATGTTACTTACTGGTAACACCTATATCGCTCGCCGTCAAACGACAAGGCCTCCGATAGCCCTGCCAGAGTGAGATAGGACGCAAAACCTGCCTGTCATGCGGCTTCGGCCGGTGAAGAACGAGAAAAAAGCGGCCCGTGATCAATCGATGCGGGCCGAGCAAGGAGCCGCTCCTATGCAAAAGCGCAAAGACCTGACGATCGACGAAGCCATCCGGGATCCGATGATCCGGCTGGTGATGAAGGCGGACGGGATCGACCCCAAAGCCTTCGAACGGATGCTGCGCTCACGCGCGGCGGAACAGGCGCTGGGCGACGATGACCCGCCATCCTTCCTGGCGGATTCCGGCTCCGGCCGCGCCCGGCGCCTGCGCCATTTCGCAAAACCGTTCGGCGAGGCGTCCGCATCATGGTGAACTTCTTCATCCACCGCCCGATCTTCGCGTCGGCGATCGCCATCATCATGGTGCTCGCCGGTGCGATCGCCTATTTCCTGTTGCCGGTCTCGCAGTTCCCCGACATCACGCCCCCGCAAGTCGTGGTCAGCGCCCATTATCCGGGCGCCAGCGCGCAGGTCGTGGCCGATACGGTCACCACGCCGCTCGAGCAGCAGATCAACGGCGTGCAGGGCATGACCTACATGTCGTCGACGAGCTCGAATGATGGCTCCTCGACCATCACCATCACCTTCGACGTCGGCTATCCGCTGAGCACGGCGGCCGTCGACGTGCAGAATCGCGTCTCGCAAGCGGCATCCTCCCTGCCGGCCATCGTCAACCAGGGCGGCGTAACGATCAAGAAGCAAAACCCCAATTTCGTGCTGATCGTCGACCTCACCTCGCCGGACGGCTCGGTCGATCCGGTGGCGCTGAGCAACCTCGCCTATCTGCAGGTGGTCGATCCGCTAAAGCGCCTGCCCGGCGTCGGCGACGTGCAGATCTTCGGCGAGCGCCGCTATTCGATGCGCGTCTGGCTCGACCCGGACAAGCTTGCCAATCTCGGCATCACCGCCGTCGACGTGCAGAACGCGATCGCCGAGCAGAACGTGCAGGTGGCGGCCGGCAAGATCGGCCAGTCGCCGGCGCCCGCCGGCACCGCCTTCGAAATGCAGGTCAACGCCGTCGGCCGCCTCAGCGACCCGAAGGAATTCGGCGACATCGTCGTGCGCGCCAATTCGCAGAACGGCTCGCTGGTGCGCCTTCGCGACGTTGCCCGCATCGAGCTCGGCGCGCTGCAATATTCGTCATCCGCCTTCTTCGGCAAGGACCCGACCGTGGTTTTGGCCGTCTACCAGATGCCCGGCTCCAACGCCCTCGACCTGCAGCAGCGGGTCAAGGACAAGATGCAGGAGCTGTCGCAGCGCTTCCCGAAGGGCGTCAACTACGCCATGCATTACGACACGACGCGCTTCGTGTCGGCCTCGATGCATGACGTGCTGATCACGCTCGGCGAAGCGCTGGTGCTGGTCGTGGCGGTGGTGTTCGTCTTCCTGCAGAGCTGGCGCACCACGATCATCCCGACCATCGCCATTCCCGTCTCGCTGATCGCGACATTGGCGATCATGTATATGCTGGGCTTCTCGCTCAACATGCTCTCGCTGCTCGGCATGGTGCTGGCGATCGGTCTTGTGGTCGACGACGCTATCGTCGTGGTCGAGAATGTCGAGCGACAACTGGAGGCCGGGCTCAAGCCGCTTGCCGCGACACGCGCGGCGATGGCCGAGGTGACCGGGCCGATCATCGCCACCACGGCGGTGCTGATGGCGGTGTTCGTTCCCGTCGCCTTCATCCCTGGCGTCTCCGGCCGGCTCTACAATCAGTTCGCGTTGACAGTCGCAATCTCTGTCGGCATTTCCGCCTTCAACTCGCTGACGCTGTCGCCTGCGCTGAGCGCCGCCTTCCTGCGCCATCGCGGCGAGACCCAGTTCGTGCTGTTCCGCTGGTTCAACGCTGGCTTCGACTGGCTGTCACATGCCTATGCGCATGGCGTGCGCATCCTGATCAAGCTGCGCTGGGCGATGCTCGGCCTGTTCGCGGCGGGTCTGGTCGCCACCTATTTCGTCTGGCAGAAACTGCCCTCGACCTTCCTGCCGGTCGAAGACCAGGGCTATTTCTTCGTCGTCATCCAGCTGCCGGACGGCGCTTCGCTCGAACGCACGGATGCGGTGGCGCAGAAGGCGCGCGACATCCTGCAGAACACGCCCGGCGTCGACATCGTCGGCTCGATCAGCGGCCTGAACTTCCTGACCAGCGCCGCCCAATCGAACTCGGCGGTGGAGTTCGCGATCCTCAAGCCATGGGACGAACGCGGCCCAGACCAGAGCGCGTCGAAACTGGTCGAGCAGGTGCGCGGCAAGCTCCTGCAGATGCCGGATGCGTTCGCGCTGTCCTTCGACCCACCCTCGATCCCCGGCATAGGCACCACCGGCGGCTTCGAGTTCCAGGTAGAGGATCTCTCCGGACGCGGCAGTGCGGCGCTGAACGATGTGACGCAGGCGCTGATCGCAGAAGCGCGCAAGCAGCCGGAGCTCAACCCGCAACAGCTGTTCTCGTCCTTCTCGACGTCGACGCCGCAGTTCAACTACGACCTCGACCGCAGCAAGGCGAAGCTTCTCGGCCTCAACCTGCCGGACGTGTTCAACACGCTGCAGATCTATCTCGGCTCGCTCTACGTCAACGACTTCAACCTGTTCGGCCGCACCTTCCGCGTGACCATCCAGGCCGACAAGGACGCGCGCGCCGACGCCACCGACATCTCGCGGCTCTATGTGCGCAATGCGTCGGGCGGCATGGTGCCGCTGAGCACGCTGGGCAGGCTGGTGCCGATTGTCGGTCCGGAGACCGTGCCGCACTACAACAACAATGCCTCGGCCCTCATCAATGGCGGCGCTGCCCCCGGCTTCTCGTCCGGACAGGCGGTGGCGGCCATGGAGCGGGCGGCAGCGAACGTGCTGCCGCGCGACTTCGGCTACGAGTGGACCGGCATCACCTATCAGGAGCTCAAGGCCGGATCGATCGCTTCGGTCGTGTTCGGGCTGGCGATCGTCTTCGTCTTCCTGATCCTGGCGGCGCAGTATGAAAGCTGGGCGATGCCCTTCATGGTGCTGCTCGCCGTGCCGCTCGCTTTGTTCGGCGCGTTCGTGGTGCTCCTGCTGCGCGGCATGCAGATCGACGTCTACTCGCAGATCGGCTTCGTCATGCTGATCGGCCTGGCGGCCAAGAACGCGATCCTGATCGTCGAGTTCGCCAGACGCCGGCGCGAGGAAGGGCTCACCATCGTCGAAGCGGCGATGGAAGCCGCGAGGCTTCGCCTGCGGCCGATCCTGATGACGGCCTTCGCCTTCATCCTCGGGGTGCTGCCGCTGATGTTCGCGACCGGCGCCGGTGCGGCCAGCCGTCAGTCGATCGGCACCACCGTCTTCGGCGGCATGGTGGCGGCGACGATCCTGTCGCTGGTCTTCGTGCCGGTCTTCTACGCGGTGATCGAGCAGCTGCGCGAACGCGGCGAAAAGGAACCGGACAAGGGCCACCATGACGCCCCTCGGCCAGAAGAAATTGAATCGACCGCCGAGCCGGCGCTTCAGCCGCTGGCCCAGGCGGCTGAATAGCTCGCCAGGCGGCTGAATAAGGATTGGAGAAAAAAATGCGTAGATGGAAAATCGCTTTGGGGACGGCCGTCGCGCTGGGCGCGATCTCGGTGGCAAGTGTCCACCTGCTCGACATGGGCAATCTCAGCGGAGGCACGGCGGGCGCCGCGCCCGCGCCGGCAGCCTTCGTCATGCCGGTGCCGGTGGTGAATGTCGTGAAAAGGACGCTGCCGATCTATCTCGACTACGCCGCGCGGGTCGAGTCGATCCGCAGCATCACGCTGCAGGCGCGCGTGCCGGGCTATCTGCAGGAGCAGACCGCGGCCGACGGCAGCGACGTCAAGCAGGGCGATATGCTCTACCGAATCGCGCCCGATGACTATCAGGCCGCGCTGGACCAGGCGAAGGCCCAGGTGCAGCGCGATACCGCGACGCTCGACTATGCAAAATCCAATCTCGGCCGCGGCACCGATCTTGCCAAGGCCGGTTACCTCGACAAGGACAGTTTCGACCAGCGCACCAGCAATCTGCGCACGGCGCAAGCCGCCCTTGCCGTCGACCAGGCGGCGGTGCGGACGGCCGAGCTCAATCTCGGCTATGCCGAGATCAAGGCGCCGTTCCCGGGTCGTATCGGCCGCAATCAGGCCTCGGTCGGCACGCTGGTCAGCGTCGCCGGAACGGTGCTCAACACGCTGGTGCAGCTCGATCCGATCTATGTGACCTTCAATCCGAGCGAGACCGACCTCGTCCAGATCGAGCAGGCGAAGGCCAACGGTCCGATCGCCGTCGACGTGCTCCTGCCTGGCGAGACCCAGCCCAGCCAGAAGGGTGAGCTCACCTTCATCGACAACACGATCGACCACTCGACCGGCACGATCACGGCGCGCGCCACGATCGGCAACGCCAAGTTCACGCTGCTGCCGGGACAGTATGTGCGGGTGCGGCTGCATGTGAAGGAACAGCCCAACACGCTGATGGTGCCGCAGGTGGCGCTGGGTTCCAGCCAGCTCGGCAAGTACCTCTATGTCATCGGCAAGGGCAACACCGTCGACCAGAAGCTGGTGTCGCTTGGGCCCACCGATGGCGACCTGATTTCCGTGACCTCCGGAATCTCCGAGTCCGATCAGGTGATCACGGGCAATCTGCAGAAAATCGGACCCGGAATGCCGGTCTCTCCCTTGCCGCAACCGAAACCGGCCAGCTGATAACCCCCATCAGTTTCCGGTCCGACGGCGCCCTCGACACCCACGTCGAGGGCGCCGTTTTTGCTATGAGGGTTCAGGCGGCTCCCGACGCTGGCTCCGTGCACGGCTTAGTGGAATTACTTGCCAAGCAGCGCGACCAATCCCGCAACATCCGCGCGTTCCGCCTTCGCCGGCAGCATGAAGGCGCAATAAGGCTGGCCGAGACGAACCGAGACGGACGACAGGGCGATCAATCGGCCCGCCTCAAGATCGGCATTCGCCATCACCCTTTGTCCCAGGGCTACCCCCAACCCCAGCCGCGCCGCGCCGATCGCCAGGCTGGACAGGCCGACGCGGCGGCCATGCGAAGGGTCCGGCGCGCGGCTGCCGCCGACGGCGGCGAACCAGTCCGCCCAGCTCGGGTGCGAGGCATAGTTCGGCCCCCAATTGGTGTGGATGAAATGGCTCTCATGCACATCGGCAAGGCTGGCGGCCCCATTGCCGTGACGCTGCCAGAAATCGGGCGCGGCGACCGGCAGCACCTCGTCATGAACGAACCGCACCATCTTCAGCGCCGGATAGTGGTAATCGCCATAAGAGATGCGCAGGTCGATATTCTGGCGCACCACGTCGACGGGATCGTCCTCGACCCGGACATCGATCGCCATCCGCGGAAAATTGTCGAGCAGCACGCCAAGCCTCGGCGCCAGCCACAGCTCGGCCAGCGAGAACGGCACGCTCACCACGAGGCGCGTGCGCAAGCCGCCTTCCAGCATGCGCCGGCCGACCGCCGCGATCTCGCCCAGTGCGTGCGCCGTCTGCGGATAGATGGCGTGGCCGGCATCGGTTAGCGCGATGCGATTGCCGTTGCGCATGAAGAGCTGCTTGCCGAACCAGTCTTCCAGGTTGCGGATCTGCTGGCTGACCGCGGCCGACGACACACCGAGCTCGCTTGCTGCGAGCGTAAAGCTGCCGGCGCGGGCGGCGACCTCGAAAGTCCTCATCGCATTCAATGGCGGAAGCTTGTCCACGTTTCCCTCGAAAGTTTTTCTTGAGAGAGCCTAACAATTTTCCGCGTTGCGGCAAAGATTTCCTTGCCGTGTAGTGACCTCGGATTTCGGAGGACGCTATGATCGAAAACATTCTCGACCTGGACCGCTACCCGCTCGACCGCGAGGGCAGTGCCGAATGGCAGCGGCTGGTGGACGAGGCCAAGGCCGCGCTGGCGGCAAACGGCATGTTCAACCTGGAAGGGTTCCTGCGCCCGGGCATTGCCGAAACGGCGGTCGCAGAGATCCGGCCGGTGATGGACACGCGCTCGCATGTCCACAAGCGCATGCACAACATCTACTTCAAGCCGACGATCCCGGAGCTTTCGCCGGACCATCCGGCGCTGCGCAAGGTCGAGACGATCAGCCATACGGTCTGCGCCGACCAGATTCCCGGCAGCACCGTGCTTTCAATCTACGAATACGCGCCGCTGGTGCGGTTCCTGGCGGCGACGATGGACAAGCCGCAATTGCATGTCATGCAGGATCCGCTGGCCCGTGCCAACGTCATGGGCTACCGCGCCGGCGAAGCGCTCAACTGGCATTTCGACCGCTCGGAATTCACCACGACGTTGTTGCTGCAAGCCCCGGAGGTCGGCGGCGATTTCGAATACCGCACCGACCTGCGCTCGGACGACAACCCGAACTATGACGGCGTGGCCAAGCTGCTCGAGGGACGCGATCCCGAAGCCAAGATCCTGCGCATCAATGCCGGCACGCTGAACGTCTTCCGCGGCAAGAACACCGCGCACCGCGTGACCACCGTCGAAGGCAATCGCGAGCGCATGATCGCGGTGTTTTCCTATTACGAACGTCCTGGCGTCATGTTCACCGATGAGGAGCGGATCGGCTTCTACGGGCGAGCGGCTTGAGGCTGCCGGTTCAAAATCGGGAATTCACGGAAATCGGCTCTTGTTAGATTGTCGACAATCTGCTTGTCTTGCAGAAGTTCCTCTCGGGAGTCGACACATGGCAAAGCCGGATTTCAGTCCGATCGCGGATACGACGCGCAGGGCGGAGATCGTCGCCCTGCTGAGGCGCGCCATCCTGACCGGACAGCTGGAACCGGGGCAAAAGCTCAACGAGCTCAGGATTTCCGAACAGATGCGGGTAAGCCGCGCGCCATTGCGCGAGGCGATGCGCGAGCTGGTGCAGGAAGGCATCCTGACCAGCATCCCCTATGCCGGAACCTTCGTCATCGAGGTCACCGCCAAGGATATCGTCGACGCCTATTCCCTGAACCAGGTGCTGGACGAGTTCGCCATCGAGAAGACCTGGCCGCAGCGCGAGCAGCGCTTCTTCGACGAGCTCGACCGCCGCCATGAAGCGGTGAAGCAGGCGACGCGGGCGAAGGACACCACGCGCCAGATCGAGACGGCGCTGCAGCTGCACGGGCTGATCTACGAATGGGCCGACAATTCGGTGCTGCTGGAGACCTGGCAGCGCCTGACCAGCCGCCTGCAGATGTATTTTGCCCTGCACCAGCGCGCCCGCAACGAGCCGGTGCCGGCCGAGGATGTGCACGAAACCTATGTCGCCCTGCTCAAAGGCTCGGACATGCGCGCCGCCCAGCGCCATGCGCGCGAGCATATCGGCCTCGATTTCGAAGAGCTTCTTGCCTATGCGCGCGGCCTCGAAAAGCGCGCATCGAAGAACTGACAGACGTACGGACAACGGACACGAACATGAAGATCAAGAGCATCAAGGCCTATCATGTCGTCCAGCCCTTCGTGGACGGACCTTACCGCATGTCCAAGGGGCGCGTTGCCGACTGCTTCGACGCGGTGATCGTCGCCATCACGTCCGACAGCGGCGTGACCGGATGGGGCGAGATGGCGCCGCTCGGCAATTTCTATTCGGCCGCGTTTCCGGCGGGAACACGCGTGGGCGTGCCGGAGATCGCGCCGCATCTCATCGGCCAAGATCCGCGCGGGCTGGCCGGCATCGGCCGGCTGATGGACACGGTGTTCAAGGGCCATCCCTACATCAAGTCCGCGCTCGACATGGCGTGCTGGGATCTCGCCGCCCGCGCGGCCGACGTGCCTCTGGTGACGATGCTCGGCGGGCGCGAGAGCGACATGGCGGAGACCTACCGGGTCGTCACCCACGGCACGCTCGACCAGATGGCGGCGCTGGCCAAGCGGATCATCGCCGAAGGGTGCCGGCGCCTGCAGGTCAAGGTCGGCGGCAATGTGCGTGACGACATCGAGCGGGTCACGGCGGTGGCAGCCGCCGTGCCGAAGGGCACGGTGATCTTCTGCGACGCCAATGCCGGCTGGACGCCTTACCAGGCGCGGCAGTTCGCCGACGCCACGCGCGGCATCGACTACACGTTCGAGCAGCCCTGCACGACCATCGAGGAGAACATGTCGGTGCGCCGCATGCTCGACAAGCCGATGGTGCTGGACGAATCCGTCACTTCGCTGGGCGAGATGCTGGAGATCCACCGCAGGGGTGCCGCCGACGGTTTGACGCTGAAGATTTCGCGCTTGGGCGGCGTGACGCAGACAAGGCTGATCCGCGACGTCGCTGTCGATCTCGGCTTCATGATCACGGTCGAGGATACGGGCGGCGCCGAGATCGACACCGCGGCCATGGCGCATCTGTCGCTGTCGACGCCGCAAGAGCGCCGGCTGCACGCCATCGCTTTCCACGAATGGGTGACGGTGCGCACGGCCAGGAATGCTCCACCGGTGACCGGCAGCCATATGGGCATTCCCGACGGCGCCGGCCTCGGCATCGACGTCGACCCGGGCCTGCTCGGCGAACCCTTCTTCGAGATCGGCTGAAATGAAGATCAGGCGCGTCAAGGCAACACCGATCAATTACAGGCTGGAGGCCCCTTATATCTGGGTCTTCGGCGAGCTCGACGGTTTCTCGCCGACCATCGTCGAGGTCGAGACCGAGGACGGACTTGTCGGCATCGGCGAGGCGCCGACGCCAGGCGCGGCCGCCGTCATCAATGACGTGCTGGCGCCGAGGCTTGCCGGGCGCGACGCCTTCGACATCGCCGGAGCGGAGGAAGTCTGCCTGCCCTTCTGGAGCGGCGTGCAATCGACCAACGACCGCATCCGCATCATGGCCTTCGGCGCCATCGAGATGGCGCTGTGGGACCTGCGCGGCAAGGCCTGGAAGCAGCCGCTCTATCAGTTGCTCGGCGGTGCGATGCGCAAGGACATTCCCTTCACCGACTATTTTTCGCTGCGCGGCGATGGAGCCAAGGTGAAAGGCGAGAAGACGCCGGAAGAAGTCGCCGACTACTGCGTCGAACTCAACGAGCGCCACGGCACGACCTTCTTCGAGGGCAAGTTCTCGACGCACGATCCGAAAGTTTCGCTGAAGATGGTCGAGCTCATCCGCAAGAAGCTTGGCGACGATGCGATGATCCGCATCGATTCCAACCAGGCCTATTCGCTGGCGACCGCCAGGCAGTTGACGCGGCCGCTGGAAGAGCTCGGCGTGCGCAACTGGGAGGATCCGGTGGCGACCAACGAGGAGATGCGCGAGCTTCGCCGCCACACCTCGATCCCGTTCTCGACCCATAACATCGACATTGCCCGCGCCATTGAGCTGAAGGTTCCGGACGCCTTCGTCGGCAACCCGACGGCGCATGGCGGCATAAACCGGATGCTGCGCTTCGTCGGCGCCTGCGAGCACGCCGGCATCGATTACTGGTGCTACAGCGGCGACACCGGCATCGGCAGCGCCTGCTACCTGCATCTGTGCGCCGCGCTCGGCTGGATCAGGGAGCCCAACCAGTCGCTGTTTCGCATGCAGCCGATGGACATCATCGAGGAAGGCCCGTTCGCGCCGAAAAACAACGTCGTACGGGTGCCTGAAGGCCACGGCCTCGGGGTCACGCTGTCGCGGGAAGGGCTTGCCGCCTGCCATCGCGACTTCGTCGAAAACGGCCCCTGCAACAAATATCACGACCCGGAAAAGCCCGGGACCTACCGCAGATTGCCGCTGAATTAGGAGGATGTCGAAAAGCAAAACAGGACTTATCGAAAAAAGGGCGGCCACGGGGCGCCTGGCCGATAGACAATCCATCAAGAAAATCTGACTTTTCCGCCCCAAGGAGCGGATGGACCGGTCGGAACCGCATGCTACTGTACATCGACCGATACCGAGTGCCTGGACCGGAGAACTCCACGGAACTCGTCTACTGGAATGCACCCGCCAACCATAACAACTGGGGAAAGGGCTTAGACCCATGAGCAAGAACTATCGCATTCTCGATCTGATCCGGCGCGGCCGGACGCCACTCGAAAACCACCTCATCGACGGGCTGATCGACGGCCGCATCAGCCGCCGCGAATTCGTGCGCCACGGCAGCCTGCTCGGCCTGTCGCTGCCGCTGCTCGGCCGCATCGGCATGGCCGCCGGCTTCGGCGCGGCACCCTCGCTCGCTCGCGCCGGCGCGCCCGGCGCCACCATCCGCGTCGGCAGCAGCGTGCCGGCAGCGGCGATCGACCCGGTCACCATCGCCGACGCCGGTGGCCTGCTCGTCATGCAACAGGTCGCGGAATTCCTCTGCGTCGACGGTCCGGACCTCGTTCTGAAGCCGGCACTGGCGGAAAGCTGGTCGCCGAACACCGACGGCACGGTGTGGACCTTCAAGCTGCGCAAGGGCGTGAAATTCCACTCGGGCGGCGAGATGAAGGCCGACGACGTGGTGGCCAGCATCGACCGGCTCGCCGATCCGGCAAACTCGTCCAACGCGCTGTCGGTATTCACAGGTATCCTGCAGAAGGGCGCCTCGAAGAAGGTCGATGACTACACCGTCGAATTCCACCTCGATGCGCCGAACGGCAACTTCCCCTACATGCTGTCGTCCGACAACTACAACGCCGTCATCATCCCGGCGAGCTACAAGGGCGGCTACGAGCAGAGCTTCGACGGCACCGGGCCGTTCAAGCTCGAAAAATACACGCCCAAGGTCGGCGCCTCCTTCGTGCGCAACGACGATTACTGGGGCGAAAAGGCTCTGCCGGACCGCACCGAATTCACCTTCTTCACCGACATCCAGCCGCAGATCCTGGCGCTGCAGGGCGGCCAGATCGACATTATCAACCAGATGCCGGTGCTGGCGGGCGTCGCGGTGCTGAACGATCCGAATGTCGACGTCATCAGCCTGAAGTCGTCCGCGCATCAGCAGCTGCATATGCATTGCGACGAGGGCCCGACCAAGGACGCTCGCGTGCGCCGCGCCATCGCGCTCTGCCTCGACCGTGAAAAGCTCGCCGCCGGCCTGATGAAAGGGCGTTCGGCACTCGGCAACGATAGCCCATTCGCCCCTGTCTACCCTTCGACGGACACCAGCGTGCCGCAACGCAAGCAGGACATCGCCCAGGCCAAGCAACTGATGGAAGCGGCGGGCGCCGGCCAGGGCTTCAAGATGACGCTCACCACCGAGCGCTATCTGGAAATCCCGGAATACGCCCAGCTCATCCAGAACTGGGTCAAGGAAATCGGCATCGAGCTTGAGCTCAACATCTTGGACCAGAGCGCCTATTATGGCGATGCCGTGTTCGGCAAGTCGAACTGGCTGGATTCGGCGATGGGCATCACCGATTACGGCCACCGCGGCGTGCCCAACGTCTATCTGGCGGCACCCTTGAAGAGCGACGGCACCTGGAATGCCGCCCACTTCAAGAACAAGGACTACGACCAGATGGCGGCGAGCTATATCGCGGCCCTCGACCTCGAGGCGCAGAAGGCCACGGCCGGCAAGATCCAGAAGCTGCTGCTCGAGGAAACGCCGGTCATCTTCGGCTATTTCTACGACTACCTGACGGCGACGGCGAAAGGCGTGGCGGGCGTGCAGCCCACCGCCATGTCGCAGTTGTTCCTCGAGAAGGCGTCGAAAGGCTGAGCATGAGGCAAGCATAGATCCCGCACCGCCAGTCTCGAAGGGGGCTGGCGGTTCGCGGCCGGTCGGAGCAGGGCGACAAGGCACCCTGCCCCGACCGTCGTGGCTGGATGATGCGTCCCATGGGAACCGCAACCCTGCTCACCACCATGCATTGGGGGACGTACGAGATCCGCGCCGAGAACGGCCGGCTCGTCGGCGTCGAGCCGTGGAGCGGCGATCCCGACCCGTCGCCGATTGGCCGATCGATGCTCGGCACGGTGCAAGGCGAGCTGCGCGTCGCCCGCCCGGCCATCAGGCGCGGCTGGCTGGAGGGAGACAGGTCCAGCCCGGCAAGCCGGCGAAGCGACGAGCCCTTCGTGGAAGTGTCTTGGGAAATCGCGCTGGACATCGTGGCGGCTGAGCTGGAGCGCGTTCGCTCGACGCATGGCAACAGCGCGATCTATGCGGGCTCGTATGGATGGGCGAGCGCCGGGCGCTTCCACCATGCGCAGGGCCAGGTCCACCGCTTCCTCAACACGATCGGCGGCTATACCGGCTCGGTGCTGAGTTATTCCTATGGCGCGGCCGAGATGATCCTGCCGCATGTGCTGGGCAGCACCGACGCGCTGACCGGCAACCACACCACCTGGGACGGAATCGAAGAACATGCCAAGCTGATCGTCGCCTTCGGCGGGCTGCCATGGCGCAACACGCAGGTGCAGGGCGGCGGCTCGGCGCGGCACGAGGCGTCGGCGGCCTTGCGCAACGCCGTCGCCAATGGCGCACGGTTGATCAATGTCTCGCCGGTGCGCGACGACGCGCCGCGCGGCATCGACACCGAATGGCTGCCGCTGCGGCCGAACAGCGACACCGCCGTGATGCTGGCGCTTTGCCATGCGCAGATCGGCAAGGGTCTGCACGACGAGGCGTTCATGGAGCGCTACTGCACCGGCTTCCAGACAGTGCGTGCCTATATACTGGGCGAAAGCGACGGCCAGCTGAAGGATCCGGCATGGGCGGCGAAACTCAGCGGCGTCGACGCGGCAACGATCGATGCACTGGCCCAGGAGATGGCCGCCAAGCGCACCATGCTGATGGTCAGCTGGTCGCTGCAGCGCGCCGATCATGGCGAGCAGCCCTATTGGGCGGCGATCACGCTCGCCGCGCTGCTCGGCCAGATCGGACTGCCGGGCGGCGGCATCGGCTTCGGCTATTCGTCGACCAACGGCGCCGGCAGGCCAGAGATGGGATTCCGCTGGCCTTCGGTGCCGCAGGGCAAGAATGCCGTGGCGCATTTCATCCCTGTCGCGCGCATGGCCGACATGCTGCTCAATCCAGGCGGATCGTTCGACTTCAACGGCGCTGCGCTGACCTATCCCGACATCGGGCTCGTCTACTGGGCCGGCGGCAATCCGTTCCACCACCACCAGGATCTCAACCGACTGGTCGAGGCCTGGCGGCGGCCCGAGACGGTGATCGTCAACGAGCAATTCTGGACGGCGACGGCGCGTCATGCCGACATCGTGCTGCCGGTGACGACAGCGCTGGAGCGCAACGACCTCGCCTTCTCGAACCGTGAAAACCTCATCGTCGCCATGAAGCAGGCGATCGAGCCGTTCGAAGAGGCGCGCGACGATTTTGCCATCTTCGCCGATCTGGCAGTGCGGCTCGGCACGAGCGATGCCTTCACCGAAGGGCGCGGCGCCGACGAATGGATCCGGCATCTCTACGGCCAAGCCGTGGAGAATGCCGGCGCGGCCGGTGTGATGATGCCGCCCTTCGACCGGTTCTGGCAGGACGGCCATGCCGAGCTTGCGCGCTCGGTGACGTCGCAGACCTTCCTTGGCGCCTTCCGGGCCGATCCGGAGCGGCATCCCTTGGCGACGCCGTCCGGGCGCATCGAGCTGTTCTCGGCGACGGTCGAGTCGTTCGGCTATGACGACTGCCCCGGCCACGCCGTATGGCGCGAGCCGCGGGAGTGGCTGGGCAATACCGGCCTGGCGGAGAATTTTCCGCTGCATCTCTTGTCGCCGCAGCCGGCCGACAAGCTGCACAGCCAGTACGACCATGGGTCAGTCAGCCGGGCGAACAAGGTCGCGGGCCGCGCGCCGCTGCTGATCAATCGCGAGGACGCGACGGCACGCGGCATCGTGGACGGCGCGGTGGTCAAAGTTTTCAATGATCGCGGATCGTGCCTCGCCGGCGCCGTGCTCACCGACAGTCTGATCCCCGGCGTCGTGCAGTTGCCGACCGGCGCCTGGTTCGATCCGGCCCGGCCGGGCGAGCCGGAGGGCCTCGAAAAGCATGGCAATCCGAATGTGCTGACGCCCGATCGCGGCACGTCGCGGCTTGCGCAATCGCCGACCTGCAATTCGACGCTGGTTCAGGTGTCGCGGTTTACGGGAGCCGTTCCGCCCGTGACAGCCTTCGATCCGCCTGCCACTATAAGCTTGTCCGATGCATCCGGCTCGGCTGGGCGCAAAGGTCTTTCGTAAGGAGACGCTGCCATTCTAGCTTTCCTCGTCCGGCGCCTGGCACTGTCGCTCGTCACGCTGTTCCTGCTCAGCGTCATGGTGTTCCTTGGCGGCCAGGTGCTGCCTGGCAATGTCGGGCGGGCCATTCTGGGGCCGTTCGCCGACCAGCGCGCGGTGGATGCGCTGAACCATTCGCTCGGCGTCGACCGGCCGCTGCTCATCCAATATGGCAGCTGGATCTGGAATTTTCTGCACGGCGACATGGGCACCTCCTATGTCTTCCGCGCGCCGGTGGCGCCGTTCGTCATCGATGCCTTGGGCAATTCGATGAAGCTGGCGCTGGTCGCCTTCGTGCTGGTGGTGCCGATCGGCATCCTCGGCGGGGTGATCGCCGCGCTCAATTTCAACCGGCCGCTCGACCGCATCATCAGCCTCGGCGGCCTGTCGGTCACGGTGCTGCCCGAGTTCGTCACCGGCATCATCCTGATCCTGATCTTCGGGGTGTGGCTGCGCTGGCTGCCGATCGCCGCCGCCTGGCCGAAAGGCGCCGGCTTCTTCACCCAGCTCTACTACCTGATCCTGCCCTCGCTGCCGCTGTTTTTGGTGCTGTTCGGCTATATCGCGCGCATGGCGCGCTCCGGCATGATCGAGGCGCTCGATTCCGACTATACGCGCACCGCGGTTCTCAAGGGCCTGCCGTGGCGCACGGTGATCTGGCGCCATGTGCTGCGCAACGCGCTGTTGCCGACCATCACGGTGATCGCCACCCAGACCGGCTATCTCATCGGCGGCCTGGTCGTGATCGAGACGCTGTTCCGCTATCAGGGCATCGGCTCGCTGATCTTCACCGCCGCGCGCGGCAAGGACTTCCCGATGCTCGAAGCCGGCATCCTCACCATCGGCATCGTCTATGCGGTGGCGACCTTGATCGCCGACTTCCTCTATTCCGTGCTCAATCCGCGCATCCGGCTGGGAGCAGAGCAATGAGCGCGACAGATACACCTGTCAGCCTGCCGGCGCCCGATACCGCACAGCGCAGCCCTTGGGGCGAAGTGCTGCATTCGCTCTCCAGGTCCGGCACCTTCCTGACCGGGCTTTTCATCCTTTTGTTCTGGGTTGTCTGCGCGCTGTTCGGCCAGCACTTCGTCCCCTACGACCCGCTGGCAAGCGACATCATCAACGCGCTGACGCCGCCGGCGGCCGATCACTGGTTCGGCACCGACCAGCTCGGCCGCGACGTGTTCTCGCGCGTCATCGTCGGCTCGCGCGACATCCTGACGGTAGCGCCGCTGGCCACCATCCTTGCGACCATCGCCGGCACCGCGCTCGGCCTCGTCATCGGCTATTTCCGCGGCATCGTCGACGACATCGTCAGCCGCGTGCTCGAAGCCTTCATGGCGATCCCGGTGGTGATCATCGCGCTGCTCGCCATCGTCGCGCTCGGCACCTCGAAGATCACCGTCATCGTCGTCATCGGCCTGAGCTTCGCGCCGATCATCGCCCGCACCGTGCGCTCGGCGGTGCTGGCCGAACGCGAGCTCGACTATGTGGCCGCGGCAAAGCTGCGCCACGAGGGCGCGCTGCACACCATGTTCGTCGAGATCCTGCCCAACGTCATCCCGCCGATCCTGGTCGAGACGACGGTGCGGCTGGGCTACGCCATCTTCGCGGTGGCCACGCTTTCCTTCATGGGCTTCGGCATCCAGCCGCCCTCGCCCGACTGGGGCCTGTCGATTTCCTCCAATTACGGCATGATCGGCGGCGGCTTCTGGTGGACGGTGCTGTTCGATGCCCTGGCCATCGCCTCGCTGGTGATCGGCGTCAACCTGGTGGCCGACGGCGTGCATGGAGCGTTCAATGACTGAGCCTAGCCAAGCCGCCAACGCGCTCGAGCTGAAGGACCTCTCGGTCGCCTATCGCGTCGGCCGCCGCAACCGGGCGGTGCTGCGCAACGTCAACCTGACCATCGGGGCCGGCGAAGCCTACGGGCTGGTCGGTGAATCCGGCTGCGGCAAATCCACCGTGGCACTTTCGGTGGTGCGCTATCTGCCGCGCAACGGCTCCATCACCGGCGGCTCGATCGCGCTCGACGGCAAGGATGTGATGAAGCTCGACGCGGAAGCGCTCAGGCGCGCCCGCGCGGACAGCGTGTCGATGGTCTACCAGGATCCCGGCAAGGCGCTGAACCCGTCGCTGCGCATCGGCCGCCAGCTAACCGAGATTTTCGAGCTTACCGGCGTCACCGGACAGGCGGCGCAAGACAAGGCGCTCGCCATGCTGAACCGGGTGCGCATCTCCGATCCGGCCAGCGTCATGCAGCGCTATCCGCATCAGCTTTCCGGCGGCATGCAGCAGCGCGTGGCGATCGCCATGGCCTTGGCCAACGACCCCTCGATGCTGATCCTCGACGAGCCGACGACGGGCCTTGACGCCACGGTCGAAGCGGAAGTGCTCGACCTGATCGGGCAGTTGCGGCGCGAGCTGTCGGCCTCGATCCTGTTCATCAGCCACAACCTCGCCGTTGTCTCCAACATGTGCGACCGCGTCGGCGTGCTCTATGCCGGCATGCTGGTCGAGGAAGGCTCGACCAAGGACGTCTTCAACGATCCGCGGCATCCTTACACGGTGGCGCTGTTGCGCTGCCTGCCGCGCGGCGGCCAGCGCAAGGACCAGGGCCGGCTCGACACCATTCCGGGCTTCCTACCCGGCATCGGCGCCACCATCACCGGCTGCGCCTTCGCCGACCGCTGCGCTTTGGCCACCGAACGCTGCCGCGCCGAGCCGCCGCCGCTCTACGAGCTCGGCGATGGCCGCCTGTCGCGCTGCCACTATCACGACAAGGCGCAGTCGCTGCCGCGCGCCACGCCCGCCGAGATCGCTGCCGTCCCGCCGAAGCAGGCGCCGCCGGTGCTGCAGGTCGAGGGGCTGAACAAGACCTATGCCAGCCACGGCCGCCCGCTGCGGGCGGTGAAGGACGTCTCGGTCAGCCTGAGCCCCGGCGAGACTCTTGGCCTGGTCGGCGAATCCGGCAGCGGCAAGACCACCTTCGCGCGGCTCCTGCTCGGCCTCGTCGCACCGGACGACGGCGGCTCGATCGAGCTCGAGGGCAAGCAGTTGGCGCCGCGGCTCGCCAGCCGCTCGGAAGACCAGGTCAAGGCAGTGCAGATCGTCTTCCAGAATCCGGACTCGGCGCTCAACCGCTCGCATTCGATCCGGCATATATTGAGCCGAGCCCTGAAGCGGCTGGGCGGGCTCAGCGGCAAGACGCTGGATACACGCCTGGAAGAGCTCGTCCGCTCGGTGCGGCTCACCGACCGGCATCTCGCGGTCAAGCCGCGCCAGTTGTCGGGCGGGCTGAAGCAGCGCGTGGCGATCGCGCGCGCCTTCGCCGGCGATCCGCGTATCGTCGTGTGCGACGAGCCGACCTCGGCGCTCGACGTCTCGGTGCAGGCGGCGATCCTCAACCTTCTGGCCGACCTGCAGTCGAGGCAGGATGTCAGCTATATCTTCATCTCGCACGACCTTGGCGTGGTGCGCTATCTCTCCGACAAGATCGCAGTGCTCTATCTTGGCCGCATCATGGAGTTCGGGCCGTCGGAGGCGGTGTTTTCCGGCCCGCACCATCCCTACACCGAAGCGCTGCTGTCGGCGGTTCCAAAACTCGACCGCACCGAGAGCTCGCGCATCCGTCTCGACGGCGAAATCCCAAGTGCGGCCAACCCGCCGACGGGCTGCGTCTTCCACACGCGCTGCCCACGTAAGATCGGCGCCATCTGCGAGACGCAGGAACCTGACCTCACCGAGGCCCAGCCAGGCCACACGATCCGCTGCCATATCCCCTACGCGGAATTGGCACGGCTGCAGAGGTCGAAGACCGTGGAGACGGCCTGACGGCAATCAGGGCACCGGCGCATCCGCCATACTGAGGGCGCGATCGCCCTCGGCAAAGCCGCTTGCGTCCGACCAATCCCTTACCAGCATGCGGAGGCCTTTCAGCGCAATGTCGAGAGCATCGGACGATGCCGGATTGGCGGGATAGGCAAGATAGATCGGTCGCTGGAACACCGGCGTGCCCTTCACGCGCTTCAGCTCGCCGCGCTCGATATGCGAGCTGACCGCGCTGAGCGGCAAGTAAGCGGCCGCCTTCTGCGACAGGACGTGCTGCAGGCCGATGAACACCAGCCCGGCCGAGATCGCCGGCTTCACCATCCCGGCAAAGGCACGGTCGTGCTCGATACGGAACTCCAGCCCCCAGTCCATCAGGATGTAGTTGTCGGTCCACGATCCTGGCTGCTCGGCGTGCTGGACGAGAACCACCTGGTCGACGGCCAAGGTCTCATAGACGATGCCCGGATGCGGCTTCGGCAGATAGAGGATGCAGATGTCGAGCAAGCCCTCGGCGATCTGGTCGACCGCCAGATCCGGGAAACTGCCTTCCAGCCTGAGCGCCACATTCGGCCGCTTCGCGCGCATCCAGGCGATCCAGGGCGAAGTGATGCTGTCCCAGAGGTAGGCGGGCGCGGTCAGCCTCAGCAATGTCTCGTAGCCATCGGGAACGGCGATGTCCTGGCGCGATTGCTCCCAGGTGCGGGTGATCGTCGAGGCATGCGGCAGGAACTGCCGGCCGGCCGGCGACAGCGTGACGCCGTCACTATCGCGAACGAACAGCTTGCGACCCAACTGTTCCTCGAGGCCGCGAATGCGCGCGCTGACGGTGGACTGGGCGAGGTTCAGCCGATGAGCGGCGACGGTGAAGCTGCCATGCGCCGCGACCTCCAGGAAACTGCGCAGATTCTCAGTGTCCATGGTTCCTCGCCTTTCAGTGTACCGCCATCGAAAATTCCGATGGCTCCAATCAAAAAATATCGCTTTCCGGTCGCGGTCAACAGTGGCCTAAATGCCAAAGCCCCCCGCGACAAACAAGGAATGCCGCTATGCCGAAGCATTTCAGGACGATCGATGCCGCTCGCAATACCCTCGGCGCAATCGAAAATTCCGCTATCGACGAATTGCTCGCAGGCAGGATCGACCGGCGCGAATTCCTGCGCCATGGCAGCGTGCTCGGCCTGTCGCTGCCTTTCCTCGGCGGCATCGCTTCGGCGATCGGCCTCGGCGCTCCGCAAGCGCGCGCCGAAGGCAAGCCAGGCGGCACGGTGCGCGCCGGCGTCGCGGTGCCGGGCGGCGCCATCGATCCCGTCACCTTCTATGACAGCGGCAGCTATCAGCTGGTTTTCCAGACGGCCGAGTTCCTGTGCGTGACGCAGCCCGACCTGACGCTGAAGCCGGTGCTGGCCGAAAGCTGGTCGCCCAACGCCGATGGCAGCGTGTGGACCTTCAAGCTGCGCAAGGGCGTGAAATTCCACAATGGCGAGGCTTTTAAAGCCGACGACGTCGTGGCGACCTTCGATCGCCTTGCCGACCCGAACGGCACGTCCAACGCTCTGTCGGTGTTCAAGGGCCTGCTGTCGAAGGGCGGCACGCGCAAGGTCGACGACCACACGGTCGAATTCCATCTCGACGCGCCGAACGGCAGCTTCCCCTATTCGGTGTCGATCGACAATTACAACGCCGTCATCCTGCCGGCGAGCTACAAGGGCGACTACGAGAAGACCTTCGAAGGCACCGGTCCGTTCCGGCTCGAAAGCTACACGCCGAAGGTCGGCGCGAATTTCGTGCGCAATCCCGACTATTGGGGCGAGAAAGCGCTGCCTGACCGGCTCGAGTTCAAATTCTACGGCGACGTGCAGCCGCGCATCCTGGCGCTGCAGGCGGGCGAGGTCGACGTTCTCGACGCGATCCCGCTCGACGTCAGCCAGGTGGTGCTGGGCAATCCCGACATCACCGTGCTGCGCGTCGCCTCGACCGCGCATCGCCAGCTCCACATGCGCTGCGACATGGCGCCCTTCACCGACAAGCGCGTGCGCCAGGCGCTGGCCTTGTGCATTGACCGCTCCCAACTGGTCGACGGACTCTGCCGCGGCATGGCCGCGACCGGCAATGACAGCCCGTTCGCGCCGGCCTTCCCGGTCACCGACAAGTCGGTGCCGCAGCGTACGCAGGACATCGCCAAGGCCAAGCAACTGATGGAAGCGGCGGGGCTCGCCAACGGCTTCGACATGACGCTGACGACGCTGCGCTATTCCGACATTCCCGGCTACGCGCAACTGTTCCAGAACTTCGCCAAGGAGATCGGCGCCCGCATCCCGCTCAACATCGAGGATCAGGACAAATATTACGGCAAGGCGGTGTTCGGCCAGTCGGACTGGCTGGACAGCCCGCTCGGCATCACCGACTACGCGCACCGCAGCGTGCCGAACGTCTTCCTGAAGAGCCCGTTGGTCAGCGACGGTCCGTGGAACGCGGCGCATTTCAAGAACGCGACCTATGACGGCATGGTCGCCAGCTATTTGAAGGCGCTCGACCTCGACTCCCAGCGCAAGGCCGCTTCCGACATCCAGAAGCTGCTGCTGGACGAGACGCCTGTGATCTTCAGCTATTTCCCGGACCTTCTGGTGCCGGTGCGCAAGAATGTCAGCGGCCTGCCGCCGATCGCCGCCGGCCTGCTGCTCGATCGCGTATCGGTGGCGTCATGACCATGGCTGCGCGAAAGAACCCGGCGGCAAACGACGAGAAGAGGACGACGACCATTCGCAAGCCCCATCTGCGCGGCCGCGGGCCGCATTTCCCGGTGCTCGACAACATCGTGCAGTACGAGTTCGAACCGGGCTATGTCGCCTTCACCATGCCCTCGCCCAAACGGATCAGGGTGCAGATCGGGCCGATGATCGTCGCCGATACCACCAAGGCGCTGGTGTTCCAGGAGAGCGACCATCTGCCCGTATACTACTTCCCGATGAGCGACATGCGGGAAGAGTTCCTGCTGCCGAGCCGGACGACGACCGAAGACCCGTTCAAGGGTGTCGCCACGCATTATTCGCTGAACACCGGCATCACGCTGGTCGAGGACGGCGCCTGGCGCTACCTCGACCCCGTCAAGGGCTGTCCGCCGATCGCCGACTACATCTCTTTCTACTGGCCGAAGATGACCCACTGGTATGAAGAGGACGAAGAGATCTTCGTGCACGCCCGCGATCCGTTCCGCCGCGTCGACTGCCTGCCTTCATCGCGGCGCGTGCAGGTGATCCTCGACGGCGAGCAGGTGGCCGATTCGCGGCGCGGCGTGTTCCTGTTCGAGACCGGCCATCCGGTGCGGCATTATCTGCCGATCTCGGACACGCGGCTCGATATGTTTTCGCCCAGCCGCTACATCTCGCGCTGCCCCTACAAGGGCATCTCCAACTATTACCATGTGACGACGCCGAAGAAGCGACACGAGAATCTGGTCTGGCATTATCCAGAGCCGGTGCACGAGGCCGAGCGGATCAAGGGCCTGGTCTGCTTCCACCATGAGCTGGTCGACAAGATCCTGGTCGACGGCGTCGAGATCCCGAAGGAAGCGACGGCGGCATCGGACGGCTATTTCTGAACCGCGAGGCGGCCCGCCCACAGGACCGCTTGATCGGGGCATAATTCAGCGCATACCTTCCCTTCGGTCAGGGAGGGCTAACAATGGATCTCTTCAAGCTGAGTGGTGACGTCGCGCTGGTCACCGGCGCAGGCAGCGGAATCGGCCAGGCTATCGCGATCGGGCTGGCCGAAGCAGGCGCCGACGTCGCTTGTTTCGGCCATGCGTCCAAGGGCGGGCTTGAAGAGACCGCTCACAGAATCACAGCACTTGGCCGCAAAGCGCTGGCGCTGACCGGCACGGTTACCTCCGACAGCGACCTCGCGACGGCGATCGATCGCGTTGAGGCTGAACTCGGCGCGCTGACCGTCGCCGTCAACAATGCCGGCATCGCCGGCTCCGACCCTGCCGAGACATTGTCGCTGGAGACGTGGCGCAAGATTCACGATGTCAACGTGGCGGGCGCGTTCTTGTCCTGCCAAGCTGAAGCGCGCAAGATGCTGACGCGGCAAAGAGGCTCCATCATCAACATCGCCTCGATGTCGGGCACCATCGTCAACCGGGGGCTGACACAGGCGCATTACAATTCCTCCAAGGCCGCCGTCATCCACATGTCGAAGAGCCTCGCCATGGAGTGGGCCGATCGCGGCCTGCGCGTCAATGTCATCAGCCCCGGCTACACGTTGACGCCGATGAACAAACGGCCCGAGGTGGCGGAAGAAGTGAAGGTTTTCAAACGCGACACGCCCATGGGTCGCATGGCGGCGCCGGAGGAAATGGTTGGACCGACCGTGTTCCTGGCCAGCCGCGCGTCCAGCTTCGTGACCGGCCTCGACCTGATCGTCGATGGCGGCTACGTCTGCTGGTAGATCGTGTGGGGTGTCCCGAGAGACACCCCACACATTTTGATTTCACATCGGGAGCGTTGGCGTGAGCGCGCCGTCCTACTCGGCCGCGACCCCTTTCACCTCGAGATAGCTCTCCATGGAATCGTCCAACGCCTGCAGCCAGGGCGTATGATGGACCGGCGCCATGGTGCCGGTCATCAGCGAGCGGTAGGCATTGTCGCGGAAGGTCATGATATTTTCCATCTTGTGGTGCTCCCACTCCATGAAGGTGCGGTTGACCGCCTCGACGTCGAAGCCCGGATAGTCGGTCTGGTCCATCAGTTCCTTGGTGTAGTCGCCCTGGAACCAGATCATCTGCTCGGCATCCTCGAGCGTCTCTTCGCGCGCGCGCCACTTGGCGCCGTGCTCGGCCATCGCCTGGGCCGACGGCAGCTTGATGCGGCCCATGATGACGTCGCGTGCGTACCAGGCCTGCGCGTCGAACATGTTGAAGGTGTAGAACTGGTCCTGCATGCCGATGTAGAAAAGCTTCGGGTTCTTCTCCCAGACGACGCCTTCGTAGAGATCGAGCGGCCACATGCGGTTGGCGGTCTTGAGCTTGAGGTCGTCGGTCAGGAACGGGAAGGAATGCAGGTAGCCGGTGCACAGGATGATGGCGTCGACATCCTTGGTGGTGCCGTCCTTGAAATGCGCGGTCTTGCCGACGACCTTCTGCAGCAGCGGCACTTCCTTCCAGTTCTCCGGCCATTTGAAGCCCATCGGCTTGGAGCGGTAGCTGGAGGTGATCGATTTGGCGCCGTATTTGTAGCATTGCGAACCGATATCCTCGGCCGAGTAGGAACGCCCGATGATGAGGATGTCCTTGCCCTTGAACTCCATGGCGTCGCGGAAGTCGTGGCTGTGCAGGATGCGGCCGTTGAAGGTCAGGAAGCCTTCGAAGAACGGCACGTTGGGTACCGAGAAATGGCCTGAGGCGACGACGACGTTGTCGAACTCTTCAGAGTAGGTCACATCGTTGCTGCGGTCATGCGCGGTGACGGTGAATTTCTTGGTGTCGTCCGAATAGGTCACCATGCGCACCGGGCTGTTGAAGCGCACCCAGTCGCGCAGGCCCGATTTCTCGACGCGGCCCTTGATGTAATCCCACAGTACGGCGCGCGGCGGATAGGAGGCGATCGGCCGGCCGAAGTGCTCCTCGAACGTGTAGTCGGCGAATTCGAGGCATTCCTTCGGGCCGTTCGACCACAGATAGCGATACATCGAGCCATGCACCGGATCGCCATGCTCGTCGAGGCCGGTGCGCCAGGTGTAGTTCCACAGGCCGCCCCAGTCGCTCTGCTTTTCGAAACAGACGATTTCCGGGATCTCGGCACCCTTGTCGGCAGCCGACTTGAAGGCCCTTAGTTGCGCCAGACCGGACGGTCCGGCGCCGATGACGGCAACACGAGATTTCATTGCGGGCCTCCTCTTTTTTGATTTCCCCAGCGAAACAAATTTCACTCACAGTGACAGTAATTGGGTCTTCGGTGCTGTCAACAAACATCTGCGGCAACGACGTTTGCGTGAAACGGTTTTTGTGCGCAAAAGCCGTGGCGTTCGCGTTCCAGCCATCGGTCCCCTGCGACACTCGTCGGCTTGCAGTCGCGGTTGCGCTCTTGTATCGCCACCGCATATGTTCACCTTGAGTGAAATAAATCCGCGAGAGTCGGGGGCGACATGGCGAACAAGAATTCCGGCACCAGGTCCACCGATGCGGCAGCGAAGGGCAAGGCGCCGTCGAAGCGCGTTTCGGCGGACGGGCGCACGATCCGCACGCCGCTGACGCAGAATCCGCACGCCATCCGCGACACGCGCGAAAAAGTGCTGGAAGTGGCGATCGGCCATGAGGTTCGCGCGTTCCGCAAGAAGCTCGGCATCACCGTCGCCGATCTCGCCACGGCAACAGACATTTCGCTCGGCATGCTGTCGAAGATCGAGAACGGCATCACCTCGCCATCGCTGACGACATTGCAGGCGCTGTCGCGGGCACTGGGCGTTCCGGTGACCGCCTTCTTCCGCCGTTTCGAGGAAGAGCACAGCGCCGTCTTCGTCAAGGCCGGCGAAGGCGTCGACGTGGAGCGGCGCGGCACGCGCGCCGGCCACCAGTATAATCTGCTCGGCCACATCGGCGCCAACACAAGCGGCGTCGTCGTCGAGCCCTATCTCATCACGCTCACCGAGAATTCGGACGTGTTCCCGACCTTCCAGCATGCCGGCATGGAATTCCTCTACATGCTCGAGGGCGAAGTCGTTTACCGGCACGGCAACAATCTCTATCCGATGAAGCCGGGCGACAGCCTGTTCTTCGACGCCGACGCGCCGCACGGACCGGAAGAGCTGACGCAGCTTCCGATGCGGTATCTGTCGATCATCTGCTATCCGCAGAACAGGGCGGGGTGATTGGCTGATCTCGCCCTTACCGCGCTCGTCATTCTAGGGCGAAGCAAGGAGCGAAGCGACGCGCGCAGACCCTAGAATCCATGCCGCGACGCTAAAGCGTTGCAACGGTTACGGAATTCCGCGCACTTGCACCCTACACCCGAGGTCACGGCATGAATACTCGGGTCAAGCCCGAGTATGACGACGTCATGGGGGTTTCGGCCAATCTCCGACGTCGGCGCCGGGGCGCCCAAGGCGGAGATCAGCGGTTCAATCCGGCCCGAATCCCGGTGACGTCGGGCTGCCGTCGTCGAGCTTCGAGAGCCACTCGACCAGCGTCGACCTGTACCGCGTCAGGCCCTTGTAGGTGGCGAGCTCTTCCGGCAGGTCGCGGATGACGCGGTGCAGGCGGCGCGCCCATTTCGGCTGCGTCACCAGCTCGTCCATCTTGATCAGGTAGCAGCGGATCGGGAAGACGATGCCGTTGGAGCGCGGCAGACGCCAGAAGCTCTGCAATTCGACGCGCAGATGCACCTTGTCGCCGACATTCTCGGGCGTGACGGTGGCGCGGTCCGGACCCCATTTGTGATAATTCTCAGGGCTGGTGTCGAGGCGCGGATTGATGGTCATCGTCCAGTTGAGGCGCCTGGCCGGCTTGCCCTGCTGGATGTTGGTGAGGAATTTCAGCGCGCGGGTGAAGATGCCCTTCTCATGCGCCAACGGCACGGGAGCGTGCCATTCGAAGAAATTCATGCCGATGTCGAAGTCGAGCGACCAGTCGGCCTGGGTGGTGACCATGCCGGCATCCATCCACAGATTGCCGTCGCGCTGGTCGAGGATGCAGAAATCGCCCTGGCTCTGGCGGGTGATGTACTCCATCGGCCCGTAGGACAGTGTCGAGGTGTCGCCGAAGGTGAAGGTGTCGTCGATGCCGAGGGGACGGTTGATCCAGCGCCAGCGGTCGCCGTTTCGCTCCAGTGTGAAATGCTCGGGATATCCCAGCGCCTGCTGCTCCATCAGAAGCTCGAGCAGGTCCCAGCCGGCCAGCGTCATGTGCGGCAGCGACTGGCAGCGCAGCGGATCCTCGGCCAGCACCAGCGCGCGGTCCTGCATCTCGGCGACATAGTGCTCGTCGACGTCGATCAGGTTTTCGAGCACGCTGCCCTTCGGCCCGACGACATGCGGCTCGATGTTGACCGCATACATGTAGGCATCTTCGTTGAACGGGAACGGAAAGCGCCTGATGTGCTCCGGGCTGTTCTTGAAGGTGAAGTCGTCGCGAAAAGTTTCCTTGCGAAAGGTGATACCCATTGACGCCTCCTATCTTTCCAGGACCAGCGACTTGCCCTCGAAGCGCGAGACGCAAGGCATGATCTTGCAGCCGGAACGGTGATCTTCCGCGCTCAGCCAGTGATCGTTGTGGATGAACTTGCCGTCGGAAGAGATCACATTGGTCTCGCATTGGCCGCAGACGCCGCCGCGGCACAGGTAGGGCGGGTCGACGCCGGCTGCCTCTATGGCTTCGAGCAGGCTCTGCTGCTCGCCGACACGGATCGTCTTGCCGCTGACGGCCAAGGTCACGTCGAACGGCGCGCCGGGCTGCGGGGCCGCGAAATGCTCGAAATGCACGGTCTCCGGCGGCCAGCCGAGGCTTGCCGCGCGATCGCGCACCCAGTTGATCATGCCGGCTGGGCCGCAGACATAGAGATGCGTGCCGAGCGGCTGCGAGGACAAGAGCCGCTCGATATCGATGCGCTCCTCGCGGTCGTCGTGATAGAGCCTGACCCGGTTGCCGTAGCGCTCTCGGAGCACATCGGCATAGGTGCCGAGCGAGGCGGTGCGGCAGGTGTAGTGCAATTCGAAATTGCCGCCGTCCCCTGCCAGTTGCGCGGTCTGCGCCATGAAGGGCGTGATGCCGATGCCGCCAGCCAGCATCAGGTGTTTTTTTGCTCTCAGATCGAGCGAGAACAGGTTCACGGGATAGCTTATCACCATCTCCAGGCCAGGCTTGACGGACCTATGCATGAACAGCGAGCCGCCGCGGCCGACATCGTCGCGCCGGATGGAAATGGTGTATTCGCGCGTGTCGAGCGGCGAGCCCATCAGCGAATAGGGATTGAGCCTGGTGCGGTCGCCGTCGCGCATCTCGACCACGACATGGGCGCCGCCGGAAAAGGTCGGCAGCAGCTCGCCGTCGCGGCGGCGGAAATGGAAGCGGGTGACGAGATCGTTGACGGGAACGACGTCGCTGACGACGACGTCGAGCTTGGTGGTGCCGGTGCTCATGGGAAGGCCTCCTCCATCGGAGGAATCTCGGAGCGATCCTCGGCGTTGATGCACACGCCCTGGAAGGCGGCGAGGCGCCGCGAATAGTGATCGCGCACCAGAAGCAGCAGGCCGCAATGCGAACAAGTGGCCGGCTGCGTGGTCACATTCTCGGTGATGCCCTTGCAGTGCACGCACTGCATGCGCCGCGCCAGCGAGCCGCGATGCTCGGTCTCAATCGAGGTGTGGTCGATGCCGGCTTCGAGCGCGGCCTGCATGGCCTGGCCGATCAGGCCCTCGGTGCCGGCCAGATAGAGACGCAGCCCCATATGGGCGTTGGTCAGCGTCTGCCTGAGCCGCGGCAGGAGGCTGGCGAAGGACGGCGGCAGATGGAGCTGAGCCGGCTTCAGCGCCTCAAGCGCCGAGATGTGCTTGCCCTCGGGGTCGGGAATAAAGACGATCTCGGCGCCGTCGAAGAAGCCGGGCGGAGCCTTGCCGGCCATGTCCGTTATCGCCAGCGCGCCTTCGGCGTCGGCGATGAAAAGATGATGCTTGCCGGGCTGCGGAGAGAGCGTTCCGTAAATGGGCCGGCTGATGATCGTCTTGGCTGCCATTCTTTCCTTCGTGCCTCGAAATCCCTCCCGCTTGATGATGCCTCAGCCCTTGGCGGTCCGCTTGGTCTTTTTCGGATCGTCGAACGGCAAGGGCTGCGCCGTCGCCTTGATCGAGCCGCTCTTGTTGCGGATCTCGAGCTTGGTGTCCTTGACTGCGCAGTCGACATCGAGGCGCGCGATGCCCATCGATTTCTCGACCAGCGGCGAATACATGGCGCAAGTGACCACGCCGACCTTTTTGCCGTCGCGGTAGACGGGTGCGCCTTCGTCGGCCGGCTCCTTGCCGTCGAGCAGGACGCCGTAGATCTTGAAGCGCTCCTTGCCCTTCAGCCTGTAGTGTTCCTCGGCACCGCGGAAGCCAGTCTTGCCGGGGCTGACGGTGAAGTCGAGGCCGAGTTCCCACAGCGTGTCGCCGGGGCCTTCGTTCTCGAACGGATACTTTTGGGAATTATCGTAGGGGTAGAAGAGCAGGTAGCTCTCGACGCGCAGCATGTCGAGCGTGGTGAAGCGGCACGGAATGATGCCGGCGTTCTCGCCCTCCTCGAGGATCCTATCCCAGATCGTGCCGGCATCCTGGCCGCGGCAGAAGATCTCGTAGCCGCGCTCGCCGGTGTAGCCGGTGCGCGAGATCATCACCGGAAAACCGAAGAGCTGCGTGTGCATATGATGGAAGTAGTTGAGATCGCGGATGCCGGGCACGTGCCTGGCAAGATAGTCGACGGCGGTCGGTCCCTGCAGCGACAGGTCATGCAGATTGTCGTCGAAGCGCAGCGAAACATCGCGGCCCGTCGCCGCCCGCTGCAGTTCCTCGTGGCCGGTGCCGGAGCCGTGCACGACCATCCACGAGTTCGGGCTGATGCGATAGAGGATGCAGTCGTCCGTGAATTTTCCAGCTTCGTTCAGCATGCAGGCATAGGCCGACTTGCCGGGATAGATCTTTTCGACGTCGCGCGTCGTGGCGAGGTCGATGAGATGCGAAGCGTGCGGCCCGGTGATGTGGACCTTCTTAAGGCCGGAGACGTCCATGAGCCCGGCCTTGGTGCGGATCGCGACATATTCCGCGTCGGCATCCTTGTCGTAAGTCCAGGCGGTGCCCATGCCGCTCCAGTCCTCGAGTTTCGAGCCGAGCGCGCGATGGCGATCCGCCAGGGTCGAGAATCTCCAGGATGCCGTCATCCGATCGTCCTCCGTGCGATTTAAGTCGTTGCCGTTCCCTGCTCCTGCTTGGTGGCGGAGCTTGGTCGAATATTGACCGCAAACGGCGAAGCCCTGCAATCCCCTTGAAGCAAATAATTTCATTGTCAGGCAAATTTCTTGACCTGAACAAACCGTTTACGATGCGTAAATCCGGCTTGACAATTTCGGGAATCGAGCGGAATTTATGAAAAAAATTTCACTCTGTTGAAAGAGTGGACGCCCGGTCGGTTGCGTGGCCGGACGTCGCCAGAAGGGGAAAACCGATGTCCGACATGCAGCAGCGCATCGAAGCGCTGTACCGTTCCGACGTGCGTGGGTCCGTGCTCCTGATCGTGTGCCTGTGGGCAACGATCCTCTTCGTCCTCCTGATGACATGGCCATACATTCCGCACAGCGGCATCAAGCTCGTGGTGGCGGTTGCAGCCGCCGCGGTGCTGATCTTCAACACCGCCGCGATCCTCGCCATGCTCAACCACTACAAGGAAGACAAGGACTTCATCTACGGGCTCGACATCAAGAACGCCGACGCCGCCCGCAACCGTCAATCGTGAAGGGAGAAACCATGGCCCGCTATATCCCGCCGGAGCAAAGCAAAGCCGGACAGGTCTTCGACATCGCGGTCGTGGTGGTCGCAATCTTCGTGGCGCTCTGGCTGCCGCTGAAACTCGGGTTTGCCGGGGCGGCGAAGTCGATCGACGCGCTTGACGCCAAGACCTGGGACGCGCTCGGCCAGAACGCGACCATGGCCTCGATCTGGGAGAAGCTGGGCTACACGCCCGAGACGGCGCACGACATCATCCAGAACCGCTTCCATTACATCATCGATTGGCCGACGCTGATCATCATGGCGATCGTGCTGATCGCCTATTTCGTCTTCCTGTTCCGCGCCTCCGACAAGGAATATCGCGAGGTCATCAACGAGAAGTTCGACGACAAGTAAACTTCGACGACAAAGAGACTTTCGACGACAAAGAGACTTCGACGACAAAGAGTCCGGGGAAAACATCATGTGGATGGGACTGTCTTACGTTTGCTGGGCCATCTCGGCCGTGCTGGCGCTGTGGATGCTCTACGACTGGTTCAAGGTCGATACGACCTATTCCGAGGAGACTCTGACGTCTTCCCGTGAAGGTGAGCTTGAAGCCGTTTCCGAAAAACACCGGATCTGAGTGGGGACTGATATGACGGCTGCGGTTGAAACGGGACAAACGACGACAATCCACGGCGACAGGGTCTCGCTGCTTCGGGTGCTCGGCCCGGCGCATGTGTGGGCGCTGGGCGTCGGCATCGTGCTGGTCGGCGAGTTCACCGGCTGGAATTTCTCCGCCGACAAGGGTGGCGCGCTCGCCGCGCTGATCGTCTGCTGGGTCGTCGGACTGCTCTACACCTCGGTCGCGATGATCGACTCGGAGGTGACGTCGACGGTCGCCGCCGCCGGCGGCCAATATGCGCAGGCCAAGCATATCGTCGGGCCACTGATGGCCTTCAACGTCGCGCTGTTCCTGGTGTTCGCCTACACCATGCTCGAGGTGTCGGACGCGATCCTGCTCGGCGACACCATCGTCGCCAAGGCCGGCGTCGAAGGACTGACGCACAATTCCTTCATCGCCGCCACCATCGTCGTGCTCGCCTGGCTCAACTATCGCGGCGTGCTGATGACGCTGAATGTCAATTTCGTCATCACCGCGATCGCCTATGTCTCGATCGTCATCCTGTTCTTCTCGGTCAGCCCGTGGACGCAAGGCGCGGTGCTGAAGCTCAACGAACTGGTTACCCCCGCCAATGCGCTGCCCTATGGCTGGATTGGCGTGATCGCCGCCTTCCAGTTCGGCATCTGGTACTATCTCGGCATCGAGGGAACGACCCAGGCGGCCGAGGAAGTGCGCTCGCCGGCGCGCTCCCTGCCCTACGGCACCATGGCCGGCATGATCACGCTTTTGATCGCCGCCGCGATGACCTGGTATGTCTGCGCCTCGCTGATGCCCTGGGAATATCTCGGCATCACCTATTATCCGCTGTGGGACGCCGGCAAGCTGACCGGCAGCCCGCTGCTCGAAAACCTGCTCTTCATCGCGACGCTGCTTGCCGCGCTTGCCTCGGCCAATGGCTGCATCAACGACGCGGCGCGCGCCTGGTTCTCGCTCGGCCGCGACCGCTATCTGCCGAGCTGGTTCTCGGCGGTGCATCCGAAGTATCGCACGCCCTATCGCTCGATCCTGTTCCTGCTGCCGATCGCGCTGGCCTTCGCCTTCATCGCCGACCTCAACCAGGCGATCACCTTCTCGATCCTGTCGGGCGTGCTGCAATACACCTTCATGAGCATCAACATCATGATGTTCCGCAAGAAGTGGCCACTGGGTTCGATCCGCCGCGGCTACACACACCCCTTCCACCCGCTGCCCGCGATCGTGCTGTTCTGCCTGTGCATGGTGACGTTCTTCGCCATCTTCCTCGGCTTCGGCTCGCAGCTGATCGCGATGACGGTGTTCTATTTCCTGATTTCGCTATGGTTCCACTTCTACCGCTACAAGTTCGTGCGGCGCGGCGACCAGTTCTCCATGCCGTGGCCGAAGCCGCAGGGTTATTGAGTGGAGTGAAGGCCCGCCTTTCGATGGCGGGCCGTGGCGTGTCGCGATGTCCGAGCTGACGTCAGTATTGCTTACCGGGGCGATCGCACTGGGCGTCGTCGTCCATATCGCCTGGCTGGCGCGTGCCGGCCGCGACAGGGCGAAGGCTGCCTTGGCCGCCGATACGGCCAGCGTTCGCAGCGTCATTGCGGACGCCGCCGACATTTCCGACGGCACGGCCGGCGTCGTCACCTGGGCCGGTTCCTGGAACGGCCAGCGCGTCCAGCTGCGCACCATCGTCGACACGCTGGCGACACGAAAGCTGCCGACACGCTGGCTCAGCGTTTCGATCACCGAGCCGGTCGCGGTGCCGGGTACGTTCGACATGATGATGCGGCCGAATTCGGCGACGACGTTTTCCAATTTCGATCATCTTGCGCACACGCTGCCGAAGGTGCTCGGCTTTCCCGCCGACGCAGTGCTCAGGACGGACCGCAAGGGCGTCGCTTTCCCGCAGGACCTGATCGCCGCGCATACCGGCATTTTTGCCGAAAGTCGCGCCAAGGAATTGCTGGTCACGCCGAACGGCGTGCGCATCGTCTGGCTGCTGGCGGAGGCCGAACGCGCCCGCTACGGCGTGTTCCGCCAGGCGGCGTTCGGCGATACCAGGATCGATCCTGCCTCGATCGAACGCCTGCTCGCGGTGGCTTCGGGCCTGCGCGAAGCCATCAACCGGCGCGAAAGGCAGGCAGCATGACCGACGAGACCGCTTCCTCCGCCCCGGCCAATCCGTATCTCGTGCTCGGCGCGGCGATCGTTTTGCCGGCAAGCGGCCATGTCATGCTCGGCGTGCCGGTGCGCGGCCTGCAGTTCCTGTTCTTCATGGTGATCCTTGGTTGGGTAACGACCAAGCTGGCGCCGGCCGACGCCGGCTTCATCGGCCGCCATGCCGGCGGTTTCCTGATCTATGCCCTCTCGATCCTCGACGCCTACAGGATCGCGCGCATCCGCCATGCGATCTGGGTTCACAAGGCGCGTCCGGACGGCGATAGTGCCAAAGGTGACGTGCCGTCGAATATATAACGACAGGAAAATTTCTTTCATACCAATTGAATTTGGCCAACTCATTGGGTACATCATCTGAGAGCCAAAAAACGCCGGAGGCTGGCATGTGCGGAATCGTCGGACTTTTCTTGAAGGACAAGGCGCTGGAGCCGAAGCTCGGCGCGATGCTGTCGGAGATGCTGGTGTCGCTCAGCGACCGCGGCCCGGACAGTGCCGGCATCGCCATCTATGGCGCCCCTTCCAAGAATGAAGCCAAGATCACCATCCAGTCGGCCAAGCCGGAGCGCGATTTCCGCGGCCTCGATGTCGAGCTCGCCAAGGCGATCGGCGCTCCCGTCAGCCTTGCCACGAAATCCACCCACGCCGTCATCCGTACCGCGCCTGACAAGGTCGACGCCGCGCGCGAGGCGCTGCAGACGCTCCGACCCGACATCCGCATCATGGGCGCCGGCGAAGCGGTGGAGATCTACAAGGAAGTCGGCCTGCCGGAAGCCGTCGTCGATCGCTTCGACGTGCGCTCCATGACCGGCACCCACGGCATCGGCCACACCCGCATGGCGACGGAATCGGCGGTGACGACGATGGGCGCGCATCCGTTCTCGACCGGCGCCGACCAGTGCCTGGTGCACAATGGCTCGCTGTCCAACCACAACAATGTGCGCCGCGAGCTGATCCGGGACGGCATGACCTTCGAGACCGAGAACGACACCGAAGTGGCGGCCGCCTATCTCTCCAACCGGATGGCGCACGGCAAGAATCTCGGCGAGGCGCTGGAAGGCACGCTCTCCGACCTCGACGGCTTCTTCACCTTCGTCGTCGGCACCAAGAACGGCTTCGGCGTGGTGCGCGATCCGATCGCCTGCAAGCCCGCCGTTATGGCCGAGACCGACCAGTATGTCGCCTTCGGCTCCGAATATCGCGCGCTGACCAAGCTTCCCGGCATCGACAATGCGCGGGTCTGGGAGCCCGAGCCCGCAACCGTTTATTTCTGGGAGCACTGAGCCGATGCCGGCAACCATAATGTCGAAAGCCGAGCGGGATCAGAGCCATGCGAGGGTCTTCGACCTCTCGCAACAGTCGCTGCGCGAACTGAACCAGGCGCTGCACAAGCTCACGCCCGGCTCGAACGAGACCGCCTGGGAAGTGCTCAACCCGAAAGGCAGCCACTCTGTGGCGGTCGGTGTCGACCAGCCGGTCAGCATCGATGTGCGCGGCAGCGTCGGCTATTACTGCGCCGGCATGAATGACGGCGCCGCGATCACCGTGCACGGCTCTGCCGGTCCCGGCGTCGGCGAGAACATGATGTCAGGCTCGATCGTCATCAAGGGCGATGCCAGTCAGTATGCCGGCGCCACCGGCCGCGGCGGTCTTCTCGTCATCGAAGGCAACGCCTCGTCGCGCTGCGGCATTTCGATGAAGGGCATCGACATTGTCGTGCACGGCAATATCGGCCACATGTCGGCCTTCATGGCACAGTCCGGCAATCTGGTCGTGCTGGGCGATGCCGGCGATGCGCTGGGCGATTCCATCTACGAGGCGCGGCTCTTTGTGCGCGGCAAGGTCGAAAGCCTCGGCGCCGACTGCATCGCCAAGGAGATGCGGCCCGAGCATATCGAATTGCTGCAGGGCCTGCTCGACAAGGCCGGCGTCACCGGCGTCAAGGCGTCGGAGTTCAAGCGCTACGGCTCGGCCCGCAAACTCTACAATTTCAACATCGATAACGCCGACGCGTATTGAGGCAAGATGACCTACCGCAACCCGCCGACGACGCCGCGCAAATCCGCGACCTTCGACGACTATACGCTTTCCGAAATCCGCCGTGCGGCCGCAACCGGCATCTATGACATCCGCGGCGCCGGAGCCAAGCGCAAGCTGCCGCATTTCGACGACCTCTTGTTCCTCGGCGCCTCGATCTCGCGCTATCCGCTCGAAGGCTATCGCGAGCGCTGCGACACCTCGGTGGTGCTCGGCTCGCGCCATGCCAGGAAGCCGATCGAGTTGAAGATCCCGATCACCATCGCCGGCATGAGTTTCGGATCGCTCTCCGGCCCGGCCAAGGAGGCGCTCGGACGCGGCGCGACTCTCTCCGGTACCTCGACCACGACCGGCGACGGCGGCATGACCGAGGAGGAACGCGGGCATTCGAAGCAACTGGTCTACCAGTATCTGCCGTCTCGCTACGGCATGAACCCGCGCGACCTGCGCCGCGCCGACGCCATCGAAGTGGTCGTCGGCCAGGGCGCGAAGCCGGGCGGCGGCGGCATGCTGCTCGGCCAGAAGATCTCCGATCGCGTCGCCGAGATGCGCACCCTGCCCAAGGGCATCGACCAGCGCTCGGCCTCGCGCCATCCCGACTGGACGGGGCCGGACGATCTCGAGATCAAGATCCTCGAGCTGCGCGAGATCACCGACTGGGAAAAGCCGATCTACGTCAAGGTCGGCGGCGCCCGCCCCTACTATGACACCGCGCTCGCGGTGAAGGCCGGCGCCGATGTCGTGGTGGTCGACGGCATGCAGGGCGGCACGGCTGCCACCCAGGAAGTGTTCATCGAGAATGTCGGCCAGCCGACGCTTGCCTGCATCCGGCCGGCGGTACAGGCGCTGCAGGACCTCGGCATGCACCGCAAGGTGCAGCTCATTGTCTCGGGCGGCATCCGTAATGGCGCCGATGTCGCCAAGGCGCTGGCGCTCGGCGTCGACGCGGTGTCGATCGGAACGGCGGCACTGGTCGCGCTTGGCGACAATGATCCCCGCTGGGAGGCGGAGTACAGTACGCTCGGCACCACGGCCGGCGCCTATGACGACTGGCACGAGGGTCGCGATCCGGCCGGCATCACCACGCAGGATCCCGAGCTGATGAAGCGGGTCGACCCGATCGCGGCCGGACGGCGGCTGGCGAACTACCTCAAGGTGATGACGCTCGAAGCGCAGACGATTGCCCGCGCCTGCGGCAAGAATAGTCTGCACAATCTCGAGCCCGAGGATCTCGTCGCGCTCTCGATCGAAGCCGCCGCCATGGCCGGCGTGCCTTTAGCCGGTACCAACTGGATACCGGGGAAGAACGGCTTCTAGGACAAACTTCCAAGACACATAAGCGAGGAACTACATAATGGGGAACGATCTCGCCGCATTCGCCAAGGAGAACGGCGTCAAATATTTCATGATCTCCTACACCGACCTGTTCAGCGGGCAGCGTGCCAAGCTGGTACCGGCGCAGGCGATCGCCGACATGCAGAAGGACGGCGCAGGATTTGCCGGCTTCGCCACATGGCTCGACCTGACGCCGGCGCATCCGGACATGCTGGCGGTGCCGGATCCGGCTTCGGTCATCCAACTACCGTGGAAGAAGGACGTCGCCTGGGTAGCCGCCAACTGCATCATGGACGACAAGGAGGTGAACCAGGCGCCGCGCAACACGCTGAAGCGGCTGATCGACGAAGCCGCCCGCGACGGCATGCATGTCAAGACCGGCGTCGAGGCCGAGTTCTTCCTGATCTCGCCCGACGGCAAGGCGATCTCCGACGAATACGATACAGCCTCGAAACCCTGCTACGACCAGCAGGCGGTGATGCGGCGCTACGACGTCATCGCCGAGATCTGCGACCATATGCTGGCGCTGGGCTGGGGCCCGTACCAGAACGACCATGAGGACGCCAACGGCCAGTTCGAGATGAACTGGACGTTCGATCACGCGCTGGCGACCGCCGACAAGCACTCCTTCTTCAAGTTCATGGTCAAGTCGATCGCCGAAAAGCACGGCTTGCGCGCGACGTTCATGCCCAAGCCCTTCCAGGGCCTGACCGGCAATGGCTGCCATGCGCACATCTCGGTGTGGGACGAGACCGGCAAGACCAACGTCTTTGCCGACAATTCGGAAGAGCTTGGCCTGTCCGCCAAGGGCAGGAACTTCCTCGGCGGCATCATGAAGCATGCCTCCGCGCTTGCCGCGATCACCAACCCGACGGTCAATTCCTACAAGCGCATCAACGCGCCGCGCACCATTTCGGGCGCGACCTGGGCGCCGAACACGGTGACCTGGACCGGCAACAACCGCACGCACATGGTGCGCGTGCCCGGGCCTGGCCGTTTCGAATTGCGCCTGCCGGACGGCGCCGCCAATCCGTATTTGCTGCAGGCCGTCATCATCGCTGCAGGCCTCGACGGCATCCGCTCGAAGGCCGACCCCGGCAAGCGCTACGACATCGACATGTATCAGCTCGGCCATACCGTTACGGACGCGCCGAAACTGCCGCTCAACCTGCTCGATGCGCTGCGCGAATTCGACAAGGACAAATCGCTCAAGGCGGCGCTGGGTGAGGAATTCTCGTCGGCATATCTAAAGCTGAAGCAGCAGGAATGGAATTCCTATGCTTCGCACTTCACGCAGTGGGAGCGCGACCACACGCTGGATATCTGATATCTCGGCGGTGCGAGCGACCTCGGAATGAACTGATGAAATATTCGATCTTCTCGCTCGCCCGCGCCGCCCTTTCCGGCCACAAGAACTGGCAGCCGACCTGGCGCGACGCAGCGCCCAAGGACCGCTATGACGTGGTGATCATCGGCGGCGGCGGCCACGGTCTCGCCACCGCCTGGTTCCTCGCCAGCGAGTTCGGCATCCGCAATGTCGCGGTGCTGGAAAAGGGTTGGATCGGCTCCGGCAATGCCGGCCGCAACACCACCATCATCCGCTCCAATTACGGCCTGCCCGGCAATACCGGCTTCTACGAATTGTCGATGAAGCTGTGGGAGAGGATGGAGCAGGACCTCAACTACAACGCCATGGTCAGCCAGCGCGGCGTGCTCAACCTCTATCACTCCGACGCGCAGCGCGACGCTTTCGCCCGGCGCGGCAACACCATGCGCATCAACGGCATCGATGCGGAGCTGCTCGACCAGGCGGCGCTCAGGAAAATGCTGCCGTTCCTGAATTTCGACAATGCGCGCTTCCCCGTGCAGGGCGGACTGCTGCAGCGGCGCGGCGGCACCGCACGGCACGATGCGGTCGTGTGGGGCTACGCGCATGCGGCGAGCGAACTCGGCGTCGACATCATCCAGAATTGCGAGGTTACCGGCTTCACGCGCGACGCCAACGGCAAGGTCACCGGCGTCGAGACCTCGCGCGGCAAGATCGGCGCCGGCAAGGTCGGCATGGCAGTGGCGGGTTCTTCTTCGCGCGTCGCGGCCATGGCTGGCCTGCGTCTGCCGATCGAAAGCCATGTGTTGCAGGCTTTCGTCTCCGAAGCGATCAAGCCGCTCATCCCCGGCGTGATGACCTTCGGCGCCGGACACTTCTATGTCAGCCAGTCGGACAAGGGCGGGCTGGTCTTCGGCGGCGACATCGACGGCTACAATTCCTATGCGCAGCGCGGCAACCTGCCGGTCATGGAAGATGTCTGCGAAGGTGGGATGGCGCTGATCCCGATGATCGGCCGCGTGCGGCTGCTGCGCCAATGGGGCGGCATCATGGACATGTCGATGGACGGCACGCCGATCATCGACAAGAGCCCGGTGGACGGCCTCTATATCAACGCCGGCTGGTGTTATGGCGGCTTCAAGGCGACACCGGGCTCAGGCTTGGTCTTTGCCCATCTCATCGCCCGCGATCAATCGCACAAGGAAGCGGCCTTGTTTCGCCTCGACCGGTTCCAGCGCGGCGCCATGATCGACGAGAAGGGCCAGGGCGCCCAACCGAACCTGCATTAGAGATAGAGCATGATGTTATCCAAAAACCGCTCCACACTTTTTGGCATCATGCTCTGAGGACAGCCGGAAACCGATGCGCATTACCTGTCCCTTCTGCGGCGAACGCGAACTCGGCGAGTTCACCTATCTCGGCGACGCCAAGCCGCAACGTCCCGCGGCCGATGCCGGCGAGGACGCCGTCTACGACTACGTCTATCTGCGCGACAACATCGCCGGCGTGATGAGCGAGCACTGGTACCATGGCGGCGGCTGCCGGGCCTGGCTGAAGGTCACCCGCAACACGCTGACGCATGAGATTTCTTCTGTCGAACCGGCGGCGGGCGCCGGTGCCTCCAAGGTTGGTGCGTGATGCGCGGCAATCAGGCAAACCGGCTGAACAATGGCGGTCTCATTGACCGCTCCGCCGCGCTCAATTTCCGCTTCGACGGCAAGACGTTCTCGGGCTTCAAGGGCGACACGCTGGCGTCCGCGCTGGTCGCCAACGGCGTCAAACTCGTCGGCCGCTCGTTCAAGTATCACCGCCCACGCGGCATCCTGACGGTAGGCTCGGAAGAGCCGAACGCGCTGGTCGAGTTGCGCAGCGGCGCGAGGCGCGAGGCGAACACCAAGGCGACGACGGCCGAACTCTATGAGGGTCTCGAGGCCGCAAGTCAAAACCGCTGGCCGTCGCTCAATTTCGACGTGATGTCGGTCAACCAGCTGTTCGCGCCGATCTTCGTCGCCGGCTTCTACTACAAGACCTTCATGTGGCCGGCGAAGTTCTGGGAGGCGATCTACGAGCCTGCGATCCGGCGCGCCGCCGGTCTCGGCCGCGCAGCGCAGGTTTCCGACCCCGACCACTACGACAAGGCCTGGGCGCATTGCGACGTAGTGATCGCCGGTTCCGGCCCAGCGGGCCTGGCGGCTGCCCTTGCCGCCGCGCGCTGCGGCGCGCGCGTCATCCTGTGCGAGGAGGATTTCGTCCTCGGCGGCCGCCTGCTCGCCGATGGCGGCACGATCGACGGATTGCCGGCCGCCGAATGGGTCGCGCGCGCGGTTGCCGAACTGGCGGCGATGCCGGATGTGCGCATCATGACGCGCACGACACTGTTCGGCGTCTATGACGGTGGCACCTATGGTGCGATCGAGCGCGTCAACGACCATCTGCCGGTGCCGCCGGAACATCAGGTGCGGCAGCGGCTGTGGCGCATCGTGGCCAAGCGCTGCGTGGTCGCCGCCGGCGCGATCGAACGTCCGATCGTCTTTGCCGGCAACGACACGCCCGGCGTGATGATGGCGTCGGCCATGCGCAGCTACATCAACCGCTACGCCGCCACGCCGTCCCGGCGGATCGCGCTGTTCACCAACAACGAGGATGGCTGGCGCACGGCCGAAACGGCAATCGCCGCCGGACTGCAGGTCGCGGCGGTGATCGATGCGCGGCCGGACGTTTCGCCGGCGCATCGCTCGCTGGCCAGCAAGGGCGGCTTCCCGGTGCTGCACGGCGCCGTCAGCGGCGTCGATGGCGGCAAGGGCGGCGTGCGCAAGATTTCCGTCTCGCTGACCGGCGGCGCGCGCGCCGAGGTCGAGGCCGACGGGCTCGCCGTGTCCGGCGGCTGGAATCCGGCGGTCGGGCTCACCTCCTATCATCGCGGCCGGCCGAAATGGCGCGACGACATAGCCGCCTTCGTGCCGGACGGCGCGCCGCCCGGCATGGTCGCAGCGGGCGCGGCCAACGGCGCTTTCGGACTTGGCGCCTGCCTGCGCGAAGGGTTTGAAGCCGGCGCTGCCGCGGCACGCGATGCCGGACGCAGCGGCAATATCGGATCGATGCCGGTCGCCGACGACGAAGCCTTTTCGATCACCCCGCTCTGGCATGTCGCCGGCAAGGGCAAGGCCTTCGTCGACCAGCAGCACGACGTTACCGCTTCCGATGTCGAGCTGGCGCAGCGCGAGGGTTTTCAATCGGTCGAGCACCTGAAGCGCTACACGACGCTCGGCATGGCGACCGACCAGGGCAAGACCTCGAATGTCGCCGGCCTCGCCATCATGGCCGCCGTCACCGGCAAGTCGATCCCGGAGACGGGCACGACGATCTACCGGCCGCCTTACGTGCCGGTCGCCATCGGCGCCTTTGCCGGCCACCACCGCGACGAGAATTTCCATGCGACCCGGCTGACGCCCTCGCATCACTGGGCGGCCGAACAGGGCGCAGTGTTTGTCGACACCGGCCTTTGGAAGCGCGCGCAGTGGTACCCCCGCGCGGGCGAGAAGGACTGGCTGGAATCGGTCACCCGCGAGGTGAAGGCCGTGCGCAACGGCGTCGGCTTCTGCGATGTCTCGACGCTCGGCAAGATCGACGTGCATGGGCCGGACGCAGGCACCTTCCTCGACCGCGTCTACATCAACACTTTTTCCAATCTCGCGGTCGGCAAGGCGCGTTACGGGCTGATGCTGCGCGAGGACGGCATGGTCTACGACGACGGCACGACCTCGCGTTTGGCCGAGGACCATTATTTCCTCACTACCACCACGGCGAAGGCCGGGCTGGTGATGCAGCACCTCGAATTCTGCCGGCAGGTGCTGTTCCCCGAACTTGACGTGCAGCTGACCTCGGTCTCCGACCAGTGGGCGCAGTTCTCGATCGCCGGGCCGAAGACGCGTGACCTGCTCAAGGAGATCGTCGATCCGGCCGAGGACCTGTCGAACGAAGGCTTCCCGTTCATGGGCGCGCGCGAGGTCAAGCTGCGCGGCAGCCAGAAGGCAAGGCTGTTCCGCATTTCCTTCTCCGGCGAAATGGCGTTCGAGATTTCGGTGCCGGCGCGTTACGGCGAGGCCGTGGCGCGCAATCTGATGATTGCCGGCAAGCCATTCGGCGTGACGCCCTACGGCACCGAGGCGCTCGGCGTGATGCGCATCGAAAAGGGCCACATCGCCGGGCCCGAGCTCAACGGCACCACCACGGCGGGCGATCTCGGCCTCGGCAAGATGATGTCGACCAAGAAGGATTTCATCGGCCGCGTCATGGCCGGCCGCGAGGCGCTGGTCGCGCCGAACCGGCAGGTGGTCATCGGCATCAAGCCGACCGACAAGGCGCGCCGCCTGCGCTCCGGCGCGCATATCATTCCGAAGGGCGAGACCCCTGGCCCCGACAACGACCAGGGCTATGTCACCTCGGTCTGCTTCTCGCCGGTGCTCGACCAGTGGATCGGGCTCGGCCTTGTCGAGCGCGGCCGCGAGCGCATCGGCGAGATCGTGCGGGCGCATGATCCGCTGCGCGGCGAGGACTATGATGTCGAGCTCTGCAATTCCGTCTTCTACGATCCGGATGGAGGGCGCCAGCGTGGCTGATTTTTCCTGGGATGTCCGCAGCCCGCTCGACCGCGCGCTGGTCGCCGGCGCTTACGGCGCGCAAGGCGAAGCCGGCGTTTCGCTGACCGAGATCCGCAATTTCGACCTCGTGCAGGTCATGGCGCGGCGCGGCAAGGCCGCCGAGATGGCGAAGGCCGCGAAGACGCGCTTCGGCGTCGCCACGCCGGAAACGCCCAGGGCGGTCGACGCGGCCGACGCGGCGCTGATCTGGTCGGGACCCGGCCAGTTCCTCGTGCTGTCCAAAGGCGGCAAGTACACGATGGATGGGCTTGCGCCTGTCTTTGCCGGCTCGGCCTCGCTGTCCGACCAGTCGCATGCGCGGGCGCTGATCAGCGTCTCTGGCGACAAGGCACGCGCGATGCTCGCCAAGCTGTCGTCGATCGATCTGCATCCAGACGTGTTTGGCGTCGGCGCGGCGGCTGCCACATCGATGGATCACACCAGCGTCACGCTGTGGCGAGGTGACGACCTGGCGGACGGACACGCCGTGTTCAATCTCCTGGTGTTCGCGACCTTCGCGGAGAGCCTGTGGCACACGATTCTGGACTCGGCTGCCGAGTATGGCGTCACGATCAGCCATTCCGAAGAGTTGGCATAGCGACGCGCCTTTCCCTTCTCGCCTTGCCAAATCCATCCCCGCTGCTATTCTCTCTGCGAAAATAATTTTACACACAGGCAAACTTGTTTCTCGCTCGGAGGAGGGTTTGAGATGAGCCAGTCGCCCTACCCCGCCGTCCTGTCCGGACCGCCGCGTCCGAGCCTGATTCTGAGGCCCGGTCAGATCGCGCTGCCGCCGGGGATGGAACGCTGTATCGTGCAGGGCAACGGCGCGGTGCTGATCGACGTCGAGGCCGGCGACAGCGTCAGCGTGACCAATGTCGAGGGTGGGCAGCCCTGCGAGTTGCTGGCCTGGGACACATCCGGCGCGACCGATCCGGGCATTTTCGGCGAACGTTCGAACAGCAATGCAGCCGGCATCAAGGCGCTGCTCGCCGAGAGCGACGACAGCCTTTCGGCGCTGCGCCTCAGCCTCGAGCGTCGCAAGGTAGAGCTCGACCAGCCAAAGGCCGTGCGCGTGTTCGGCGGCGCCACGCCAGCCGGCACCGAGCAGAGCTTTTCCGTCCAGCGCGACGGCGCGCTGCTGATCGCGGCGCCTGGCGGGCCGATGCTGGTCGACGGCTACAACACGGCGACGCCGCTCACCGTCATGATGCGCCGCGCCACGATCCGGCTGAAGACAAGGTCGCAGCTTCCCGATCCGCTCGCCGATCCGGTGCTCGATCTCAGAGTGCATTCGGCGACCGCCGAATCCTATTTCGTCAAGGCCGGCGACTATCTGCAGATCATCGATGTCGATGGCCGGCAATGCACCGACTTCCAGTGTTTTTCGGCGCGCAAGCTGGACAAGGGCCGCGACCTGCCGCTCGACGTCACGACGACCCGCACGCTGATGGGCTCGGCCTATCCGATGCCCGGCCTGCATTCGAAATATTACGACCAGGACATGGAGCCGCTGGTCGAGGTGGTGCAGGACACATGCGGGCGACACGACGCTTTCGCGCTCGCCTGCGCCGCCAAATATTACGACGACATCGGCTATCCCGGCCACACCAACTGCTCGGAGAATTTCAACAAGGCGCTGTCGGGCAAAGGCGTGAATCCCCGCGCCGGCTGGATGGCGATCAACTTCTTCTTCAACACGGCGATCGACGCGCATGGCGTGATGGTGTCGGACGAGCCGTGGTCGCGGCCGGGCGACTACGTGCTGCTCAGGGCGCTCACCGACATCGTCTGCGTGTCCTCGGCCTGCCCGGATGACACCACGCCCGCCAATGGCTGGGACCTCACCGACATCCATGTGCGCAGCTATTCCGGCCAGCACAAATTCTCGCGAGCGATCGCCAGACGCATGAAGCCCGACTCGGAACCGAAAATGACCCGCGAGACAGCCTTTCATTCGAGCTTTGCCAAACACACGCGCGACTTCGTCGAATACCGGGGCTATTGGCTTGCCAATTCCTTCGCCAAGGAAGGTCCGATCGCCGAATACTGGGCCTGCCGGCAGGCGGCCGTGATCATGGACCTGTCGCCGCTGCGCAAATTCGAGGTCACCGGGCCGGATGCCGAAGCGCTGCTGCAATACACGCTGACGCGCGACGTCAAGAAGCTCGGCGTCGGCCAGGTCGTCTATACGGCGATGTGCTACGAGCATGGCGGCATGATCGACGACGGCACGCTGCTTCGCCTCGGCAAGGACAATTTCCGCTGGGTCGGCGGCGACGATCTTTCCGGCGAATGGCTGCGCGAGACGGCGAAAAAACTCGGCCTCAACGTGCTGGTCCGCTCCTCCACCGACCAGATGCACAACATCGCCGTGCAGGGGCCGAAGAGCCGCGACATATTGAAGGAGGTCGTCTGGACCTCGCCGGTGCAGCCCTCGATCGGCGAGCTCGAATGGTTCCGCTTCGCGGTCGCCCGCATCGGCGGCGGCAACGGCGTTCCGGTGGTGGTCTCGCGCACCGGCTATACGGGCGAGCTCGGCTACGAGATCTGGTGCCATCCGCGCGACGCCGAAAAGGTGTTCGACGCCGTCTGGGAAGCCGGACAGCCGCATGGGCTGAAGCCGATGGGCCTGCAGGCGCTCGACATGGTGCGCATCGAGGCCGGGCTGATCTTCGCCGGTTACGAATTTTCCGACCAGACCGATCCGTTCGAGGCCGGCATCGGCTTCACCGTGCCGCTCAAGACCAAGACCGACGATTTCATCGGCCGCGACGCGCTGATTCGGCGCAAGGAGCACCCGCAGCACAAGCTCGTCGGGCTCGACGTCGACGCCAACGTCCCGGTCGGCCATGGCGACTGCGTCCATGTCGGCCGCGCCCAGATCGGCGTCGTCACCTCCGGCATGCGTTCGCCGGTTCTCGGCAAGACCATCGCGCTGGCTCGGCTCGACGTCACCCACGCGGAGATCGGCACGGAGGTCGAGATCGGCAAGCTCGACGGCCATGCCAAGCGGCTGCCGGCGCGTGTCGTGGCCTTCGCCCATTACGATCCGCAGAAGACCAAACCGCGTTCCTAAAAGCTGGGTTTCTGAAAGCCTCCCGAGGCGGATCCGACCCTCGCCGGCCGCCACCGGCGGCGGTCGGGTCAATGTTTCGCAAGCGTGATGTGCATGACATTCACAAAACGCTTGACGCGAAAGCGCGCCGGATCAATCTTCACTCTTAAGAAAAAAATACGACTGAGTGGAAACACGACGGGTCGACGCTGATTTGCCGGGGAGCAAGCTTCGCGAGAGCCGAAGCGTCGCTGGCGGGGAACAACAAAAAGGGGAAGACACAAGATATGAGCACGATAAGCACGGCCCTCGAGCAGCCTGCCGAAAGCAAGCTGCTCAGGCATATCGACTGGCGTGGCGCCTTCTGGGTGGCAAGCGGCGTTCCAGCGCTGGTCCTGTTCTCGATCGGCGGCATTGCCGGGACGACCGGAAAGCTCGCCTTCCTGATCTGGACGGTGTCCATGATCATGGGTTTCCTGCAATCCTTCACCTACGCCGAGATCGCCGGCCTGTTTCCGAACAAGTCGGGCGGAGCCTCGATCTACGGCGCGACGGCCTGGTTGCGCTACTCGAAATTCATCGCGCCGCTGTCGGTGTGGTGCAACTGGTTCGCCTGGACGCCGGTGCTGTCGCTCGGCTGCTCGATCGCGGCCGCCTATATCCTCAATGCGCTGGCACCGGTGCCGATCTTCACCGACACCTCGCCGGAAGTGATCGCCTATATCGCCGCGCATGCCGGAACCGCACCCGCCGACGCGATCGCCGCGGTCACGGCCGCCGCGACGCCGGCGATCCGCACATGGTCGCTGTGGGGCCACACGCTCGGCCCGGTGTCGTTCACCTTCAACGCCACCTTCTTCATCGGCGCGGTGCTGATGCTGATCATCTTCTCGATCCAGCATCGCGGCATCCTCGGCACGGCCAGTGTGCAGAAATATATCGGCCTGCTCGTCATCATCCCGATGCTGATCGTCGGCGTCGTGCCAATCTTCACCGGCCAGATCGACTGGGCCAATTTCTCGCCGCTGGTGCCGCTGGCCGCCGCTTATGCGCCCGATCCCGGCTCGTGGAACATTGCCGGCTGGACGCTTGCCCTCGGCGGCATGTTCATCGCCGCATGGTCGACCTACGGCTTCGAAACCGCGGTCTGCTACACGTCGGAATTCAAGAACCCCGGCACCGATACCTTCAAGGCGATCTTCTACTCCGGCCTGCTCTGCATGCTCTTGTTCATCCTGGTACCCTTTACCTTCCAGGGCGTGCTGGGCTTGAACGGCATGCTGGCGACGCCGATCGTCGACGGCTCGGGCGTCGCCGACGCGCTGGCCGGCATGGTCGGCGGCGGCAGGCTGATCCACAGCCTGCTGGTGATGCTGATGATCCTGGCGCTGGTGCTGTGCATCATGACGGCGATGGCCGGCTCTTCGCGCACGCTCTACCAAGGCTCGGTCGACGGCTGGCTGCCGCGCTATCTCAGCCATGTCAACGAGCACGGCGCGCCGACGCGGGCCATGTGGACCGACCTCTGCTTCAACCTGATCGTGCTGGCCATCGCCTCGGCCGACGCGACGAGCTTCTTCTTCATCCTCGCCGTGTCGAATTGCGGCTACATCATCTTCAACTTCCTCAACCTCAATGCCGGCTGGATCCACCGCATCGACAACGGCCATATCAATCGGCCGTGGAAGGCGCCGACCTGGCTGCTCGGCATCGGCGCGATCTTCGCCTATGTCAACGCGATCTTCATGGGCGCCGGCGCCAAGGTGTGGAACCCGATGGCGCTGTGGGCCGGCCTGATCACGGCGGCGCTGATCATCCCGGTGTTCTGCTTCCGTCACTACATCCAGGACAAGGGCAAATTCCCCGATCACATGCTGGCCGACCTCGGCATGGCGGGCGCCGACCTTTCGGTCAAGAAAGCGGGCATGCTGCCTTACCTGACGCTGATCGCCGGCGTGGCGGTGATGCTGATCGCCAACTGGGTGTTCGTCATCTGACATGGCAACCTGAAAGAAACGGGCGCGCTTCGGCGCGCCCGTTTCTTTGGCGCCAGTAAGCGAAGACTGACCGGCGCATGGCGCCGTCGAGACGTGGTTGCCCGTACATGCAGATCATCCGCCACCGTCCGATGACGATGGCGGATGATTCCAGGTTGCCACCTTATTCCGCGGCCAGGGCCAGTTGCGGTCTTTCAATGCCTTCGATCTTCTCCGGCTCGGATGCCTGCTCGTCGGTCTTGGCCTTCTTGGGCGCGCGGCCGAAGAACAGGGCGTAGCCGGCAGGCAGCACCAGGATGGTGAGCACGGTGGCGACCAGGATGCCGCCCATCATGGCGTAGGCGAGCGGCCCCCAGAAGACGGCGCGCGAGATCGGGATCAGCGCCAGCACGGCGGTCAGCGCCGTCAGCATGATCGGCCGGAAGCGGCGCACGGCAGCACCCACGATCGCTTCCGATCGCTCCATGCCGGCCGCGATATCCTGGTCGATCTGGTCGACCAGGATGATCGAGTTGCGCATGATGATGCCGAGCAGCGCGATGACGCCGAGGATGGCGACGAAGCCGAACGGCGCGCCGCTGATCAGCAGCGCAGCGGCGGCGCCGATGATGCCCAGCGGGCCAGTGGCCAGCACCAGCATCGATTTGCCGAAATGCTGCAGCTGGACCATCAGGAGAACGACGATGATGGCGAGCATGATCGGCGCCTTGGCGGCGATCGAGGCCTGGCTCTCGGCCGAATCCTCGGCGCCGCCCTGGATTTCGACCTTGTAGCCGGGCGCCAGGCCGGCGCGCAGGTCCTTCATGTCGTTGTACATCTTGGTGACGACGTCGTTCGACTGCACGCCGTCCGGCAGCGTGGCGCGCACGCTGATCGTCGGCAGGCGGTCGCGCCGCCATTCGATGCCTTGCTCCATGAGGGGCACGACCTTGGCCACTTGCGACAATGGCACCGAGCCGCCGAAGTCGGTCGGGATGTAGACGGAGTCGACCGAGGACAGCAGCTTGCGGGTCGCGTCCGGCTCGCGGGCGACGATCGAGACCGTCTCTTCGCCGTCGCGGAAGTCGTCGAGCGGCGCGCCGGACATGGTGGCCTGCAGCATCTGGCGGATGCGCTGCGAGGTGACGCCAAGGGCGCGAGCGCGATCCTGGTCGATCACCAGCTTCATCGCCGGCACCGGTTCCAGCCAGTCGTCATGGATGGCGCCGAGCAGCGGATTGGCCTGGAACTTCGCCTTCACCTCATCGGCGATGCGGCGCACTTCCTTGCGGTCCGGACCCATGACGCGCATCTGCACCGGCCAGCCCGTCGGCGGACCGAGGAAAAGACGGTCGACCTTGCCGCGGATCGAGGGGAAATCCTGCGCCAGGATCTTGCGCATCTTGACGATCAGCCGCTCGCGCGCCGGCTCGTCCTTGGCCATCACCAGGAGCTGGGCGAAGTTCGGATTGCGAAGCTGCTGGTCGAGCGGCAGGAAGAAGCGGGGCGCCCCTTCGCCGATATAGGTGGCGATGAAGCGCTTGTCCGGATCGTCCGCCATCTTGCCTTCAAACGACTTGGCCTGTTTTTCGACTTCCTTGATCGAGGTGCCTTCCGGCAGCCACAGGTCGACCAGGATTTCCGGGCGCGAGGATTGCGGGAAGAAGTTCTGCGGGATGAATTGGAAGGCCCAGAGGCTTGTGGCGAAGGTGACCAGCGTCATCACCAGAACGATGATGCGGTGGCGCACCGCCCAGGCGACGGTCGCGCGCAGGCGGCGGTAGAAGCCGGTATCGAAGACATCATGATGGGTGCCGGCATGCTTGCGCTGCTTGAGGATCATGTAGCCCAGCCAGGGCGTGAAATAGACCGCGACGAACCACGACACGACGAGCGCGATGCCGACGACATAGAACAGCGTGCGCACATATTCGCCGGCGGTCGAGGCGGCAAAGCCGACCGGGATGAAGCCAGCCGTGGTGATCAGCGTGCCGGTCAGCATCGGGAAAGCGGTCGAGGTGTAGGCGAAGCTTGCCGCCTCGATCTTTACCAGCCCTTCCTCGAGCTTTCGCTCCATCATCTCGACGACGATCATGGCGTCGTCGACCAAAAGACCGAGCGCGATGATGAGGGCGCCGAGCGAGATGCGCTGCAGGTCGATGCCGATCTCGTACATGATGGCGAAGGTGGCGGCCAAGACGAGTGGGATGGCGATGGCGATCACCAGGCCCGAGCGCCAACCGATCGACAGCAGCGAGACTGCAAGGACGATGAGCAGCGCCTCGCCGAGCGCCTCCATGAACTCGCTCACCGCGTCTTTGACGACCTGGGGCTGGTCGGAGATCTGGTCGACCGACACGCCGTAAGGCAGCCCCGCCTCGAAGCGCTGATAGGTCGCCTCGACATCCTTGCCGACGTCCCTGACGTTAAAACCCTTGGCCATGACGACGCCGAGCTGGACGCTCTCATGGCCGTTGAAGAGGTATTTGTTGTCGTAAGGATCCTGAAGGCCGGAAGAGACCGTGGCGATGTCGCCGAGGCGCGTCACCTGACTGCCGGAGCGCAGCCTCAGCTCGCGGATGTCGGCGGCCTTGGTGACGTCGCCCTCGACCGAGATGCGCACCGAACGCAGGCCGGTGTCGACGGAGCCCGCCGGATCGACGGCATTCTGCCCCTTCACAGCGTTCTGCAGGTCGACAATGGTCAGGCCGCGCTCGGCCAGCGCCTTGGACGAGACGTCGATATAGATCTTCTCCGGCTGGTCGCCGATGATGACGGCCTTTTCGACGCCAGGCGTCGTCAACAGCATGTCGCGCGCCTGGATGGCGAATTTCTTCAACTCCGGATAGGTGAAGCCGTCGCCGCTGATCGAATGCAGCGTGATGAAAGTGTCGCCGAACTCGTCGTTGAAATAGGGGCCGAGCAGGCCCTGCGGCAATTCATTGGCGATGTCGCCGACCTTCTTGCGCACCTGGTAGAAGGCATCTTTCACTTCCTCGGCATTGGTGTCGCCCTTGACCTGCAAGGTGATGATGGCGCTGCCGGCGCGGGTGTAGGAGCGGACGAAATCGAGATGCGGCGTTTCCTGCAGCTTGCGCTCGATCTTGTTGACGACCTGGTCCTCCATGTCCTGGATCGAGGCTCCGGGCCAGACCGCCTGCACCACCATGACGCGGAAGGTGAAATCCGGGTCTTCCTTCTGGCCCATGCGCATCAGGCCGAGGGCGCCGGCAAGGATGATCAGGCCGAACAGGAAGCGGGCGATGCTCGGATGTCCGATCGCCCAGCGCGAAAGGTTGAAGGGCCGCTTTTCAGTGCTGCTGTCGGTGGTGGTCATGGCACACGTCCAGTCCAATTGATCGGCAAGGCACGCTCGCTTGGCATGCCGCTTCTAAGTTCGGTGGGCTTCCGGGCGGCGGGACCCCTCAAGCGGAGAGAGACTCGCAAATCGCGCTGGACGCGGCACTGCTGCGGGGGAGCCAACATGCCGGCATCTCACGATCGGGCGTTCGCCGCCCGGAACCCATGCCTTCCCCGGCTCGCGGCTTGACGCAGCGAGAGCGGGAAAGGCGTCTGTTGCGCCTGACTTCAGGTCTTAGTTCGATGCATGTCGTTGCCCCGCTTCGCACTTTTGGGCGACAAGCATCAGTGCAGGCTGCTGGTGGTCGCGACGTCATCCGCCGAGGCGGATTGCTGGGCGTCGCCGGAAAGCTTGACCTTCAGGTTTTCGGTCATGAACTGGGTGCCGGCCGCGACCACGACATCGCCCTGTTTCAGGCCGTCGGCCACGGCGACACCGTCGGCGGTGAAGTTGGCGACCTTGATCGGACGGGGATGCACCGTGTCGGAGGCGCGATCGACCGTCCAGACGATCTGCTTGCCGTCCTTCTCGGTCATCGCGGTCAGCGGGATCGATACCAGTTGCGCCTTGCTGCCGACGGTCGCCTGGACATTGGCGGTCATGCCGAGCAGCACGCGCGGATCGTTGGGGAGCGAAACCCGGACGGCGAAGGTGCGCGACTGCGGATCGGCGCTGCCCGCGACCTCGCGGACCTTGCCGTCAAGGGTGAGCCCTTCGTCCGACCAGAAGTTCGCCTTGACCTCCTTGCCGGGCTTGAAGCCTGCGATATCCATCTCCGGCACCGCGATCGAAACTTCCTTCTCGCCGTCGACCGCGACGGTCATGACCGGTGTGCCGGCAGCGACCACCTGGCCGACATCGGCGGAGATGGCGGTGACGATGCCATTCTTGCTTGCCTTGAGATCGGCATACTGGACCTGATTCTGCGCCTGGGCCAGCGTCGAGCGCGCGGCATCGCGCGTCGCCACCGCCTGGTCGTAGGTCAGCCGCGCCTGATCGAGCTGCGATTTCGGCGCGAAGTTCTTGGCATAGAGCTGTTCGGCGCGCTTCCTGGCGAGGTCGACGGTCTCGACCTGGCGCTCGGCGGCGTCGAGGCTGGCAGCAGCGCTCTTCACCGACAATTCGTAATCGGCTGGATCGACGCGAGCGAGCACGTCGCCCTCATTCACGTGCTGGCCGATATCGACCAGACGCTCGGTGACCTTGCCGGCGATGCGGAAGCCGAGATTCATCTCGGTGCGGGCGCGCACCGAACCGGAATAATCAAGCTGACGGGTGGTCTGCGCCTCGCCGATCTCGACCACCTTCACCGGCCGGACGACTTCCTGGACGACCTCGGCCTTCTCCTGGCTGCAGCCGGCGAGGCTGAGCACTGCTGCGACGATGGCGGCGGTTGGGAGGCCGGCGGACGGCAGCATTCGGAGGATAGAACTGGACAATGACACCTTAGCACTCCCGAACTGGAGATGATCGTCTGCCGGCACCCGGCGGACAGTTTCTATTTCAAGGCCCTGATGGCGTAGTCGATAAGTTCGTCGGGCATCGCCCGATTGGTCTTGGCAAGGCACTGCGCCACCATCTGCGGATGGCAGAGAATGACTGTGGCGGCGCCGAAACAGCGGGAAGCCGTCTCGGGATCCTGCTCCCTGAACTCGCCGGCCTCGATGCCCTCGCGGATCACCTCGGCGTAGAGGTCGTGGATGCTGTTGACATGCTTGTCGATGACGCCCCAGTCGCGCTCCAGCGCGACGATCACCATCTCATGCACCTTCTCCTGGTCGAGCATGACCTCCAGCGTCATCTTGTACTGGGCATGGATGTAGCGGCGCAGGCGCTCCTCGGCGCTGATCGGCAGGTGCATGATCTCGTAGGCCATCTTGTAGCTGGCGCCGAGCATGCGGCCGCAGACGGCCTGGTGGATTTCGACCTTGGAGGCAAAGAAGCGGTAGATGTTAGCCGGCGACATGCCGAGTTCGCGGGCGATGTCGGCGACGTTGGTCTTGCCGTAGCCGTAGTGGCGGAACAGGCGCTCGGCGCAGTCGAGAATGCGCGTCACGTTCTCCTGTCTGGCGGGGTCTGCCACGATGTTGGCGGCTTCTGACATGGCGCTTTCGTTTTACGAGTGACGAATTTCAATTTTCGTCAGTCGTAAAGGGAAAGCGACGGGGAGTCAACGCGAAATCGACGTACACGTATAATTGGTGACAGATGGTGACAGTTACGGGGGTCTGCGGTGTGATGAGAAAGAGATTATTCTTAAGCGCAGCGATCCTTCGCACCCCCCTCTGTCCTGCCGGACATCTCCCCCGCAAGGGGGGAGATGGGCAGCTTCAGCGACGGCGCTTCACCTTGCGACTTTGGCGGTTGGCGAAAGCGGTGACGAGATTGATCTCCCTCCTTGCGGGGGAGATGGCC